>CAZOGM010000125.1:0-1551 GCA_964579445.1 uncultured Acinetobacter sp. | reverse complement strand
CAAACCCATACACCCACCCTAGATAATCCAAACCCAAATCAGAACGTAGATGCTGAAATTCAACGTCAATCATTGCCGATTCAAAATAATGCAGGCTCAGATGATCATACAGGACTAACGCGTTAATACGATCTGCTCATTGGCATTCGGATTTTTAAAATAAATATGCTCAATAAAAAAAGTCCGCTCAGTGCGGACTTTTTATCTGCTTGATTCAGTTTGTTAATTCTAGGTTTTTAACTGACTATACGAATTGGATGACCTTGTTTAAACGCAACTGCATTTTCAACCAGCTGCTGTACCATTCGTTGCCTTGCTTCGCGGCTTCCCCACGCACTGTGTGGGGTAATAATTAAGTTGGGAATATCATCTGCCAAGAGCACATTGCCCTCTTTAGGCGGTTCAACGGTCAGTACGTCTGTCGCAGCCCCTGCTATTTTGCCTTGACGCAGTGCATCAGCAAGTGCTTGTTCACTCACAATGCCACCGCGTGCGCAGTTAATTAAAAAAGCGCTCGGTTTCATGACATTAAATGCATCCGCATCAATTAAGTCTTGAGTGTGCTCCGTCAATGGACAATGCAGACTGAGAAAATCAACCCGTGGCAAAAGCTCTGCCAAAGCAATACGACCGTCTACAATCGGTCGGTTTGGAATCGCACCGACCAACACCTTCATTCCAAAAGCCTCTGCCAGTTTTGCAACGGCTTTGCCAAGCTCGCCGTAACCCACTATGCCTAAAGTTTTGCCAGAGAGTTCAATAATTGGAAAGTCGAGTAAACAGAATTGCGATGCTTTATTCCATTGTCCTTTTTGCACAGCTTGATGATAAGGCAATAAAGATGTAGCCAACGCCAACATCAAACTTAAAGTATGCTGTGCCACTGCTGCAGTGCCATAAGCCTGACAATTACTCACCACAATACCTTGAGACCGTGCTTGCGCTAGATCAACATTATTGGTGCCTGTCGCAGAGATTAATATGAGTTTTAAAGCTGAACACTGCTGCATGGTCTGCGCATTGATTCTGACTTTATTGCTGATCACCACATCTGCATCGCGAATTCGTTCAAGCACTTGATCCGTCTCTGTATGCGGATACATGACCCATTCATCAAATTCAGCTTCCAATGCTGAAAAATCTAAATCTTGCTGATCTAAAGAATGTTGATCTAAAAATACCGCTTTCATTTTTCATTCCTTTTCGTGTGGCAAAACTTGTTGCGTTTATTTATAACCGATTTACATTAGGAAAATGATCTATTCAATCTGGCTTATTTACTCTTCATTTCTAGCTGAAACGAATCATTTTTTAATGCGGTTAGGTACGAAATCGCAATGCGATATGCTTCTTGGCAAATTGCTTCTGAAATATAGTTTTCCGTATAAAAACCATGCTTCATACAGGTAAACACCACCTCAATCAAAATGGTTAAAGTGTCTGGATTTAAGGGAACATAATCATCGACTTGAATTGCGGTTAGCGCATTTCGTATCCCACTACTGACTTTACGCAGTTCAATTTGATATTCCACATAGGATTGTGGTGTGA
>CAZOGM010000124.1:0-1601 GCA_964579445.1 uncultured Acinetobacter sp. | reverse complement strand
CTCAAAGAGAAATCCAAATTCATACCCCACATTCAGGTTGGGTAGAACAAAACGCACAAGATATTTGGAGCACACAAATTGCCGTGGTGCAACAAGCCATCGCATCTGCTCGACTGATGGCGAAAGATATCAAAGCCATTGGGCTAACCAACCAGCGTGAAACTACGGTCGTGTGGGATAAACGGTCTGGCGTTCCACTCGCACCTGCCATTGTTTGGCAAGACCGTAGAACCAGTGAGTGGTGCAATCAACTTATTCAAAATCAGCATGAATATTTGATCAGCCAAAAAACGGGGCTTCGCATTGACCCCTATTTTAGTGCAGGAAAATTGGTATGGTTACTAGAGCACATAGATGGACTACGTGAACTTGCGGAACAGGGTCATGTTGCTTTTGGCACAATTGACAGTTGGTTGATTTGGAATCTAACCCAAGGCGCTGAGCATGTGATTGAAATGAGTAATGCATCACGCACGATGCTGATGAATCTCAGCACTCAACAATGGGATGAAGAGCTTTTAGCATTATTTAATATCCCTAAATCATTGTTGCCAAAAATTGTTGCTTCAGATAACTATATTTCCAATACGGCTAAGGGTTTATTGGGTGCTGAAATTCCAATTACAGGCGTATTGGGAGATCAACAATCTGCGCTCTTTGGTCAATCTTGCTTTGAGGTAGGTACTGCCAAAAACACCTATGGCACAGGCTGCTTTATGCTGTTCAATACAGGACAAGAAATTAAAACCAGTCATAATCAGCTGCTTTCTACCTTGGCATGGCAATGCCAAAACAAACCCACCTATGCACTTGAAGGTAGTGTATTTATGGCAGGTGCAATCGTGCAATGGCTCAGAGACGGTTTAGGTATTATTCAACATAGTGACGAAGTTGAAAGTTTGGCATGCCAAGTTGAAAATACTGATGGTGTGGTACTGGTACCCGCATTCACAGGACTGGGTGCACCACATTGGGATACCGATGCCCGCGCGCTACTTTGCGGAATGTCTCGAGGAACGCACAAAGCGCATATTGCACGTGCAGCACTCGAATCTATTGCCTTTCAAGTCTCAGATGTTTTAACAGCCATGCAGTCCGATATTGGTCATCCGCTTAAAGAGCTTCGTGTCGATGGCGGTGCTAGTCAAAACGATATGCTCATGCAATTCCAAGCTGATATTTTAAATGTTCCTGTACTTCGGCCTGAACGCCTAGAGTCAACTGCATGGGGTGCAGCAGCCATGGCAGGACTGAGTGCAGGTGTCTTTAATAGTCTTGCCGATATTTCTGAGTCATGGCAATTAGATCGTGCCTTTGAGCCCAATATGAGCGAAGACCAAAGACAGTATCATCTGAAACTATGGAATGATGGATTAAATCGGGCAAAATCTTAATTTTAAAATCGTAGAATTATCATACATAAAAAGCACCTGATACAGGTGCTTTTTAACGTATAAACAGACTTCAATGCTTTATCGAATTTAATCAAAGTTAGTGTGCATGACCACCACCAACATTGCCTTTCGGTTTTGGGCACAACCAAATAATGAGTCCTGCAAAGATAAAAACCATTGAAAGAATTAGAAACACATGATTGACCG
>CAZOGM010000123.1:0-1623 GCA_964579445.1 uncultured Acinetobacter sp. | reverse complement strand
TTTATGCGCATCCTGCAACACGTACCTCAGTACCCACGTTGAAAAATGCAAATCCTTCTGTAAGCTTCCACTCCTCAGCTATTGTATTGCCTGTCAACACTGCAACTGTAGAGAAGACGTTAAGCCATTATGAGCAGTATGTCGGACTGTTTCCACAGCTGAAATCTGCCAAAATTCTGGCTAAAAATGCGCAAGTCACTCAAGTTAAATATCGAGTATCGATTCCGACTCCGCTTCCTGTGCTTAATTTTAATGAAGATATTATTTTTCAACATCAACTGGGTAAAAATAGTATTGCAAGTATCGTCATTGATGCGCCTATTCCATATGCCATAGGAAAGTTTGAATGGTTTAGTTTAGGCGACAATAAAACACTGCTAACACTT
The DNA here is from genome assembly GCA_964579445.1 of uncultured Acinetobacter sp. GTDB lineage: Bacteria > Pseudomonadota > Gammaproteobacteria > Pseudomonadales > Moraxellaceae > Acinetobacter. The sequence goes on along the minus strand of CAZOGM010000123.1, from coordinate 1,237 downwards.
ACCCAATGGGGCGATTTAAATCAGCCTAAAGGTTTCTTAATCAGTAAAATTTTAAATGCGATGCCTGAAGTAAAAATGGGTATTCCAGCAGGCACCAATGCTTTTATATTGGAGTCACTGCGTAAACGCTTCACTGCAGATAAAGTCAATCCGTTAAAACCCGGTGAGTTTCCTAATGATGGCTTTAACAAGGCTCAACTGGATAAAATTGCACAAATCAGTCAAAGCTCGAATCGACCGTTCACACTCATTCATCTTCCAAGCGCTGTACCCTATCAGCATGGCCTAGAAAACATGCGTTTTGTCACCGCGTATCAGTATCACGTACAAAAGCCTCAAGCCTTACAAAAGTGGACTCAGCCTAAGGCCTATCAAACATTATTTCCAAGACAAATTAAAAGTATACAAACCACAACTTTGGACAATAAAAGCCAGAATGCAGACATCAAAGCCAGCGTGGGTCTAGGCGTGATTACCATTCCCTTTCATTTTAAAATGAATTTTAGCTTTCCTAAACCCACTGAAAATGTGTTTTATGCCAACGGCGGTGATTTAAAATATCTCAAGGGACAAATGCAGTTCAACCCACAGGGTCAAGGCACACTTATCAAAATGAGCAGCGCCATGAAAATTGATGCTCAAGCACCATTTTTGTTGCGGATCGCTCGAAGTCTGCCTTATCACGACGTCCTGCCCACAGTAGGGGCAAATGCTGTCTTCATGACTAAACTTTCAACTGCCAAGTAAACAACTGAATTAATAATGTATTGATCCAAATTTTAGACACAAAAAAACCGCAATTAAGCGGTTTTTTGTCAATTTTACATCTCTAGATGGTCAAGTTGGTGCGCTCAGAGAGATTCGAACTCCCGACCCCTTAGTTCGTAGCCAAGTGCTCTATCCAGCTGAGCTATGAGCGCGACGTCTTGATGTGGTGCATTATATATGAATATTATTTTTTGTTAAGTGTTAATTTCGCTAAAACGCATCAAGCGAATAGTAATTAATCATTTATCGTTTTAAACTATTAAAAAACAAGCCAGTCTAGAAATTTTCACACTCTTTTAGTGATATTAGTCGCAAAACCAACTGCCCGATTAACCTACTAGATATCTAGATAAATTTAGATACCCGTTCTAAACGCTTTACAGTATCTTACATTCTCCTGAAAAACTCCCTCTCTTCTAAGTGCCATAGACTCTGCATCCATAGCATGATGGCAAGCATCACAATGCCC
>CAZOGM010000122.1:0-1724 GCA_964579445.1 uncultured Acinetobacter sp. | reverse complement strand
TACAGTTATTAAAATCATCTTTTTTCAAAATGATAGCAAGCATTTTTTTGTAGGGATCAGCTCAACAAACTTGAGCAGCTAACTCTCGGTTTGTAGAAAAAAACAGCAATTCATCATCTTATAATTCATCTATTTCTCATTATCTAGATTTTAAATTAATCTCTAATTCACCATTAAAATGTTATTCCACGTTTTCTGCTCGATTGGCTTATGCTTGCATTTATCTGCTTAATCATTGGTATTTTGACTGGGTACGTGGATAGAATCAAAAACCCAAAGTATCCTAAATGACTCGTCGCATTTATGCACAAACGCGGTTACAACAGAAAATCTATCTGAAAAGTGACCATCAAACTGATAGTGATCGGATCAGCGAATTAAATCTTTTGGATACAAATTAGAGTATTTTTAAGACAATTTAAACAAAATTTTCAAAGAGAATGACGTAGAAATTAAAATAAAAGATTCATCATTTTAGACACAGACCGTATGCCTAGAGCCATTTTTGAGTATCGAGATCGAATAGAGCCTATGAAATTATTGATCGTGAAAATGGTATGCCCCTTTTTTATACAAAGGCCTTATTTTCAGCTGATGCAATTAAACAAGATCAATTAAGCATCATTTCCAACCAAACGCATCGCTAATTATTAATTCCCCTTAAAAATTGGCACATTAATCACAAATTCGCCTGTGCCTGAATTACTGAAAATGCTAAATTATTTGCAAATATATTTGCACTGACGGAAAAGAGCATGCAAGCGATTATTCTCGACACTGAAACACACACCCTAAATGGTTTACCTATTGAGATTGCCTATGCACCGGTTGAGATTCATGCTGGAAAACTTAGCTTAGATCGTGAGCAGATGTTCGATCAACTCTATAGTGTCGGGGAAGAAAAAATCTCTTTTGCGGCAATGGCGGTGCATCATATTTTAGAATCAGACTTAGTGGGTCAGCCAGATTTCAAGACCTTTCGCTTACCCACTGAAACCGTCTATATGATTGGTCATAATATTGACTACGATATTCGTGCCATTCAAACCTGTGGTGTTGATACTCAACATATCAAAGCTATTTGTACATTGGCACTGGCTCGATTAGTTTGGCCAGATGCTGAAGCACATAATATTTCAGCGCTGATTTATATGATTAGTAAAGGCAGTGAAAAAGCCCGTGAGATGCTTAAAGGTGCGCACCGCGCAGATGCGGATATCATTTTAACCGCAAATATTCTGATGCATATCATATATAAACTCAATATTCAAAGTATTGAGGAGCTGTACGCAGCATCAGAAGATGCACGTATCCCTCGCACGATTAATTTTGGTAAACACCGCGGTACTGCAATTTCAGATTTACCCAGTGATTATGTACAGTGGTTAATGCGTCAAGAAGACTTAGATCCATACCTACGTAAAGCCCTAGAAAATAAGGCGATCATCACGTCTTAAAGTCTTTTTGTATTTCTAATCTTATTCAAACTTTTAAACAGCTTGTTCATCCTTAATTTAGCATATTTATAAAATTTAGGATGAATCAATGCTGTAAAACTTCAGCGAGATTGAGAAGCGATGTAATACCCCTCGATGGTTTGAGCTGCACATCACTCATTTTTCAATATTGTTTGAGACAGAAAACTTATGCTGTAGGCTGTAGACTGTAGACTGTAGACTGTAGACTGTAGACTGTAGACTGTAGACTGTAGACTGTAGACTGTA
>CAZOGM010000121.1:0-1792 GCA_964579445.1 uncultured Acinetobacter sp. | reverse complement strand
TTGTTACCATGAGCCTGATGCTCCTCCCCCGCCAAAACCACCGCCACCACCACTATAACCGCCTCCACCGCCAAATCCACCACCGCCTCCGCCACGACCAGCGCCAGACAAAAAGGCTCTAAAGATTAATTGTGCGATAGAAGTAAACAGCAAGAAGAAAATGCCAATGCCAAAGATTAAACTCATCAAAATGCCTGAACCAAAAATCATACTGGCCGCAAAAGCAGTCACCCCTGCAACCGAAGCACTCAAACGATTGCCAATGATAAAGGAGGCAACAATACCGGCGATTAAAATAAAGAACACCGTACTGAAGGTTTTTTCTTTGGCTTGTTGCTGATGTAAAGCTTGAGCTTGGCGCTCCTTTAACTCATCTGCGGCTTGCTGCGCAATTTCTGGATCTAAATTTACAATTCGCGTAATTTCAGTCACGCCTGAAATCAGACCTTGACCGTATTGTCCTGCTTTAAAATAAGGTGTGATTTGATCACGTATAATCCGACTGGCAATAATGTCTGGAATGACACCTTCTAAACCATAACCTGTTGCAATGTGCAGTCTGCGATCATTGATTGCAACTGCAATCAGTAAACCATTGTCTTGTTTGGCAGAACCCAATTTCCATGCTTCAGCAGTACGCATGGCAAAATCAAAAATACTTTCTTGCCCTGTGGTCGGCACAATCACGATACCAATTTGCGCTTTACCTTGATCGTATAAATTGCGAATTTGACTCTCTAACTGTGACTTTTCAGCAGGTGAAAGTATATTGGCTTGATCTATGATGGGCGCATTTAAAGTGGGCAATTGGCGAATTGATTCACCGTCCGCCATATCATTTTCAACAGTAACGGCACTGTTGTTCGCAGTCGTTAACGATGGCTCATTTTTTGAAGCGCTGACTGTGGAAGCACCCGCTGTTGAATTTGGCGAATTTGACGGTTGTTGATTGGGTTGAATAATTTTCTTGAGGATGACCGCTTCTTCAGTATCTACAGCTGTCGCTGTTTCTGCATAAGCATAAGGCACAAGAATGCTCACAAGCAAAATCAAACTGGCAATAAACAGTGCCTTTAAATTTCGCAGAAATCTGAAATGTCTCAGTTCAAGCATAGTCGCACCTTATCTCCCTAAACGCTTCATTTATGGTTATGTGGCAAATAACCTTTGATGCTATTAATAAATGCTATGGATAAGCGATTAGTTAAATGAAACCGTTGGGGCTTTTTGTGCACTCGTTTCGGCACTGAAGTTTTCCTTGGTGTCCATACCAATCACTTTCGCTGTCATCGCTTGCGGGAACTGACGTACATAGGTGTTGTAATCTTGAACGGTTGAAATATAGCGGTTACGCGCCACAGCAATGCGGTTTTCAGTACCTTCTAGTTGTACTTGCAAATCACGGAACTGCTCATTGGCTTTCAAATCTGGATAGTTTTCAGTAACCGCAAGTAGACGCGATAAAGCACTGGTCATTTGCGACTGGGCTTCTTGGTATTTTTTAAACAGCTCAGGATTCTCTAAAACTTCTTTATCAACCTTTAAACCTGCCACATTTGCACGTGCTTCTGTCACTTCTGTTAGCACTTGTTCTTCATGCTTGGCATAGCCTTTAACAACGTTGACTAAGTTAGGAACTAAATCCGCGCGACGTTGATATTGGTTTTGCACTTCTGACCAAGCGCCGATCACAGACTCATCTTTGGCTTGAAGCGTGTTATAGCCACAGCCCGACAATGTTAAGGTACTTGCCAATGCAATTGAAACCATTGTCATTTTTAGCATTTTCATT
>CAZOGM010000120.1:0-1894 GCA_964579445.1 uncultured Acinetobacter sp. | reverse complement strand
CTGATACCGTGATTTATGATTTACTTTCTAGTGTCGGTAATGGAGGTAATGGTTTAGATACATGGACAGACTACAGTAAAGCTCAAGGTGATGTAATTGATATCTCGGCACTCCTAGCAGGTCAAACTGTCAACTCAGGCAATATCGGTACATTTGTGACATTGGCTCAAGATGGTACTGATACTGTGGTATCGATTGATCTTGATGGTACAGGAACGCAATACAACCCAACAGAATTGGTGGCGTTGCAAAATACAGACAGTACGTCGTTATTGTTAGAAGAGTTGTTGAAATACAACAACCCGATTTAACAATTCAGTGAAATAGAGGCTCCTTGGAGCCTCTATTTTTCGTTTAAGTACTTAGACGTATTTTTCATTTACTTAATTGTATGAATTTGCGACACATTGAAAAAGTTAGGAAAGCAAATGCAATATAAAAATTTTTATTTCTGTAATTTGGATTTTGGTAAGCAGTTGACTGGTGTTGAACGCGCAGCGTTAAAACGAGCACGATTGTTTAAAAACTATTTTGGAATATCTCCAATTTTCTTGACGACACGCTTTAATGAATCCATTCACGAAAATGTACAACGTTTAAAAGACAATGGCTGGATGCCTAAATCTTGTGAAGTTTATAATGTTTACGAATATTTACGCGGCGCTTATATAGATAAACGACGTTTAAAAAATCGATATGAACTGAATCCCTTTATTTACAACATCATCGATATTGATGTAAATCCAGCGCATCAAAAATGGTCTTCCAAGGTCAACGCTTCTTATTATAAATATGTGGTGTGGACAGATAAGGATAAAATAAAACTTTCGTTTATTAACAATTTGTATAACAACAAGATCATAAAAAGAGAGAAATTTGATCGGGATGGTTATCTCACTTCAATTCAGGAAATTAGTGAAAATGGCAAGATAGAGAGTGAAGACTTAATCCATCTAGATGGTCATACAGTACTCAGACGCTATTTTGGAGAGAATAATAAGCTGACCAAAATTGTCCTTTTTTCTGAGTTAGGTATGGTGGAAGAAGTGTTGCAAAATGAAGAGCAATTGGTCGACTATTGGTTGCGAAAATTTATAGATTTCAATGAACCTGCTTGCTTTGTGATTGATCGAAATCCAGCTTGGAATATTGCACTCAAAAATCATCATCGTATTAATGGGCATAAAAGCATTTCAATTTTTCACAGTAGTCATTTGGTGGAAATGGAAGACGATATTATTGCTGGGCGCTTAAACTCTAATTTCAAAGCCATTTTAGAAGAAAAATATAAAGTAGATCATATTGTGACGCTAACAGAGCATCAAAAAGAAGATATTTTAAAAAGATTCACTCAAAGAGATAACATTGTGACAGTGCCACATAGCATTGATGAGTTACCTCAGAAGATTCCATTTGAGCAACGCAAGCCCAATAAACTGGTGGCTTTATGCCGACTTGCTCCTGAAAAACAAGTGGTTGATATGGTGATGATGATGGGGGAATTACTTAAAAACCATCCAAAAACTGAGTTATATATATATGGAGATGGCTCAGAAAAAAATAAGATTATAGAAAAAATTAAAGAGTTCGATGTTGGAAATAATGTTCATTTAATGGGCTATAACGAAAATATTGCTGATGCTTATGCCGACGCTGCATTTTCTCTTTTGACCAGTAAGTGTGAGGGGTTTTCTTTAGCGATTTTAGAGAGTCTCAGTTTTGGCGTGCCTGCGGCATCTTATAATATTCCTTACGGGCCATCGACCATGATTCAGCATGGTGAAAATGGAATTTTGGTCGATCATGCCGACTATAAATCAATGGCGAATGAATTGAGTCAAATCCTTTCGAATCTAGGGCGATTAAAGCAAATGAGTGAAAATGCTTATGCATC
>CAZOGM010000119.1:0-2103 GCA_964579445.1 uncultured Acinetobacter sp. | reverse complement strand
GGCGAAGTGAAGCACGTATTTATTTCTGTACGTCATTCAGATAAGCCACGTGCGGTCGGTATTGCTCAGAAACTGGTAGATCTTGGCTTCAAAGTTATTGCCACTGGCGGTACCTATGATGTGATTAAAGAGGCTGGTATTGCATGTGAACGTGTGAATAAAGTCACAGAAGGTCGTCCTAATATCGTCGACCGCTTGAAAAATGGCGAGATTCACCTCATTATCAATACAACAGAAGGCAAACAAGCGCAGGAAGATTCATTCTCGATTCGTCGTTCTGCTCTTCAAGGTAAAGTGTATTACACAACAACCTTGAACGGCGCTGACGCTGTGTGCCAAGCTTTAGCGATTAAATTACCCATGGATGTATACCGCTTGCAAGATTTGCAAACTGTAGGTTAATACGTTTCCGATAAGACCCGTCACCTTATCGGTGGCGGGCTTTTTTTCATTTATAGACATCGTATTTTTTTAAATACATAACTTGAGGGACAACAATGATACGTTATCCTATGACTCCTGAAGGCAAAATTGCCTTAGAGAAAGAATTACAGCAACTTAAGTCAGTTGACCGTCCACGTATTATTGCAGCGATTGCTGAAGCACGTGAACATGGGGACTTAAAGGAAAATGCAGAATACCATGCAGCTCGCGAGCAACAAGGTTTCTGTGAAGGACGTATCCAAGATATCGAAGGTAAATTGGGCGCGGTTCAAGAAATTGACGTTCATTCTCTTGAAAAGAACGGTCGCGTTGTTTTTGGTGTCACGGTGACCATTGAAAACTTAGATACTGAAGAGAAAAAGACCTACAAAATCGTAGGTGATGATGAAGCAGATTTTAAGATTAATAAGATCTCTGTGAACTCACCTATTGCGCGTGGTCTTTTGGGTAAGAGCGAAGGCGACGATGCTAAAATTCAAACACCAAATGGTGAAGTTGAATACGAAATTGTAAAAGTTGAATATCTATAAATTGTAGATGTCTCAAATTTAAAGCCCCTCGATTGAGGGGTTTTTTTGACTTGGGACATTGTTCATAAAATGAATAACGAACACATTTAAATAGGTCAATCTTTTAAAAAACCTGAAGCTAAAAGATTAAAAGCATCTAGCGCATCTGGCAAAAGTTGCTCAGAATTTTTACTCACTGCTACCCACATTGCAGCATTCATGGCTGCACCATTTAAGAAAACGGCCGCAGCCAAAGCATTTACAGGCTTTAATCGTTGCTCCAGCAGTAACTGCTCCACACAGACACGTGTAGATTCCAGACATTTGCTTTGACTTGGCCAATGCGTAGGATCACCCAATACAGCAGGACCATCTTTAAATACGATTTGCTGAAATTCTGGGTTGAGTGCTTTTTCGATATAAGATTGCCCTTCCAACAAAAGACCTTGCCATAAATCATCAGATGTGTGGAGAGTTTCAGCTTTTGAATGCTCTGCCATTTCAGAATCTATTTGATCGACTACTGCTGCAAACAAACCGCGTTTATCGCCAAAATGATGGTACAAAGCACCACGGGTTAACCCGCCTCAGCCGTTAATTTATCCATTGAGGTTTCAGCATAACCACACTCTGCAAAGACACGCCTTGCGATAGCAATTAATTTCTTACGTGTTTCCGCCATTTTTAATTCACGTACCGCCATGCTTTATATGAACAACATGGTTATTCAGCCGCAATAAAATCTGAAGATTTACTGTTTGTGTCTGGTCAAGTTGGTAGCCGTAAAGATGGTTCACCTGAACCTGACTTCGAAAAACAGGTAAAACAAGCATTTGAAAATTTAGCTTCAACATTGGCAGCAGCGGGTTGTAGTTTCGATGATATTAAAGTTGGTTCTTAATCCCTAATTAGAGTTATACAAATGATTTTGAGTCCTCATTCACATGAGATCAACTGGGATAGGTTATAATTTACTTTACCCTTTGTGCTGTCTGCTTATGTCTGAACGTCTCATCAACTCCCCTGTTAAACATTGGTGTGAATTCGAATTTATTTCGAAAACGGTTAAAAACCCAAATATTCATATCAAGGGTAATTACAGCTATTACTCTGCCTATTGGGATCAGGGGTTTGAGCGCTGTGTGGTGCG
>CAZOGM010000118.1:0-2119 GCA_964579445.1 uncultured Acinetobacter sp. | reverse complement strand
GAATCGCACGTTTTTGAGCGCTTAACCCCAATTGCTCTAATGCCGTAAATATATTAGCAAACATAGTTATTATCTATATGAAAAATTTTTTTAATTCAACTTCACATTTAAACAAAATCAACTTTGTTTGAATAGTGACAATGATCACAAAGTTGTTTGAAAGTGTAATAAGCTGTGAACTGTAGAACACCAATTTTGGTCATAAAATCAGCTCAAAATACAAGTTCAGAACACAAAGGCATGATCGACCTTATACTCATCATCTTCAACAATCATCACCATCTCCGCGACAAATTCACCTTTGGCTTTGCTATAGGTCTGTTGCCAAACAAATGCAATAGAGTCAGGTCGACGAAACAAAGCGACAAACGTGCGATCTTGAAAAAACCCCATTTTCTTTTGATAGACTTCGCAGATGACTTCAAACCGCGTTTCATCCAACATGCTTTGCGCACGTTTAGAAAAATGCAGAATATGCCCTGCATAATCTTTTTGTGTAGATGCATTCATCAAATCATCCATCATTTGATTGGCAATTTTTAATGCATCTTGATCGTTTAAATCGCTTATTCTTGGCATGCTATTTTGAATCTCTCAAAGATTAAAAACTTCGGCTGATCACGCTACCTTCATAATTTAGACAATCCAGTACGCGTATTTTTTGTATGTTAGAAAGCGTATCAAGCTCAAACCATGCATACGCCGAATGCTCATCACTCAACTGGATTCGATATGGTGGCTTCAATTTACATTTGAAAATAAAAGCATGTGCATTCACATTTTTGTGAAAATACGCCCCTGACAAATAGTCAACTTCGACATGACAACCGAGTTCTTCAAAGCATTCCCGGTAGAGCGCTTGATGAATAGTTTCTCCATGATCTAAACCGCCACCTGGCAATCCCCAACTCGCATTTGCATAATTGGCTTTAAGCAATAAGATCTGCCCTGCTTCATTTTGAATGACTGCATGAGAACTCATACGGTAAAAATCATCAAATGCCATGAAAGATGTATGCTCAATGAAGAATCAATGCAAAGTGTGCAGATGATTGTTTGTTTATTCAAGACCAGATGATCACTAAAACTGAATCAGCTTAAACAAAATAATCAGAGCCTATCTTTGTTAAATACCCTAGATTTATACCATAGATTTAAAAAAGGCTTTGCCTGGAGAACAAAGCCTAAAGCTCACAACACTCAAACCTTCACTTTTTTTAAAAAATTTACCTTATTACCCTCATCAATTTTTTAATCATCGAATAAACCTCGCTTAGGTTAACAATCTTAATTTTGGCTTATCTTTGAGTACAATGGCTTTGCCTGTGGTTAGATCGACTGGCATTGAAATATGTTGATGTACCACACACCACTGATTGTCTCGTTTTTGCATACACAATGTGGTACGACACCAAGGCATTTGAAGTTTGCCCTTGAGCGCCTCATGCTCGACTTTTGAATGACAATGCATCACTGCAAGTTCTTCACTCGCATAAATTTTTATATCGCGGCGAGTAATCTGCGTGCCTTCAATAAAATAAGGACTAAATTTTTCCCATGCAGTTTTATATTCTTCAACACCATTTTGCTGGGTACTGATATCAAACATGCTCACGTCATTGGCGCACTGCTGTACGAGGTCTGAAACCTCCTGACCAATAATCACTTTATCCCAGATTTTGACCTGAGCTAAAACCTCTTTTGCAGCAACTGGGTCACCATCAATTTGAATAGACATTAAACACTGCCTCTTGTTCTTATAGTGTGATGAAGTTAACACTTTTTATGGTTATTGATAAGTCCTTTTTGAGTCATATTTTAACTGAATGTATTTTTTTTAATTTTTTGTGCAATTCCAATTCATAAAGATCAATCCTTATAAATTTAAACTTAATAAAAGATTGATCCAGTGTTCAGTTTCGCGCTTGGCATGCAGCTACTATATTTTTTAATTCAGTAAATTAAGCGATAAAACCGAGATTTTAAGCAACAAAATTTACAACTTATAACTTATAACTGAGTATTTTCAGTAAGGTTTAATATCTTATTTTCATGCCAGTAGCTTTAACAGTTCTGTTTTTAACAAGCGATACAATCATGTCGTAATTTTCGAATTTTT
>CAZOGM010000117.1:0-2204 GCA_964579445.1 uncultured Acinetobacter sp. | reverse complement strand
ATAAAAAACCACGTTGCGACAACAAATATTTTCTAAAAAATAAAGATCATTGAACTATTTAAGATTAATATGCTGAAAATCTCATTCAAATAATTTTAGCAAAACGTATTCGGGATAACTATAAGCGATGTTTAAGTCATTTTTCCCCAATCCCAAGTGGTTTTTTTCCTCCTTGGTGCTTTGGTTTGTATTCAATGTATTGCTGTGGAACTTTGCTGGTGGAAAAGAGTGGGGCACGCTCTTTGGCTTGACTCAAGGCTACGCCGATGCTGAACTGCCGATTGGTGTTAGCCGTTTTTGGGCACCATCTTTCTTATGGTTTTATGTCTGGTTTTTTGTTGCCACCACTATTTTTGCTCTGTTTTGGAAATGGCGCTCAAATAATCCTTGGCAAGCATGGTCGGTTTGGGGCTCTGCTTTTATTTTATTTAATATCTGGTTTGCAGTTCAAGTCAACGTCGTCGTCAACGCATGGTACAGCCCATTTTATGATTTAATTCAGAAAATGCTCAGTAGTGGTGGCGGTGATGTGAACTTGTTATATACCGGCTCACTGACCTTTTTATATGTGGCAATGGTCTATGTAACGATTGCGGTATTTAACCTGTTTTTTGTCAGCCACTATGTGTTCCGCTGGCGCACCGCAATGAATGATTACTACACTGCGCATTGGGAGCAATTGCGACATATTGAAGGCGCATCGCAACGTATTCAAGAAGACACCATGCGCTTTGCCAAAACCACAGAAACTTTGGGTGTGAGCTTTATTCAAGCCTTAATGACCCTGATGGCATTTTTACCTGTGCTGTTTCAATTGTCCGTACACGTCAAATCCTTACCTATTGTCGGAGAGATTCCACATGCGCTCATGTGGGCAGCGATTAGCTGGGCGGTACTGGGTACAGTGGTGCTGATGCTGGTGGGTTATAAACTCCCCGGACTTGAGTTTAATAATCAGCGGGTAGAAGCGGCGTACCGTAAGGAGCTGGTCTATGGTGAAGATCATCATGAACGCGCAGATCCACTCACCTTAAAAGATTTGTTTAGCAAAGTGCGCCTTAATTACTTCCGCTTATATTTTCATTATGCATACTTTAATATGGTGCGGATTTGGTACATGCAGCTCGACAACCTCTATGGTTTATTTGTGCTGTTTCCGAGCATTGCTGCGGGGACAATTACGTTGGGTCTGATGATGCAGATTGGCAATGTGTTCAGTAAAGTCCGTGAGTCATTTCAATATTTAATTGAATCTTGGCCGACCATTATTGAGCTATTGTCAATTTATAAACGTTTAAAAGCGTTTGAATCGGTTTTAGATAAAGACAATTGATTCTTCGAAATTTTAAAAACAAAACCTGCACCGTGCAGGTTTTGTTTTATGATAAAAGTATTCGATCCAAACAATAACAAAGATAAAGATAAGGAATAATCATGGGATGGATAGTGGGTTTTCAAAAAAGTGTTTTGGCTGGGTTTTTACTTTTTTCAACAACAATCGTGATCGCAAAGCCATTGCAAATACTCAGTTTTACATCAGGGAAATTGACTGAGAAAGAACAAAAAACTGTTTGTAGCCAAGCTCAATCACTCTGTGACGATGTAAAAAAATTGCGTAGTTTAAAAATGGAAAATGGCGATATTTGGGTATTGTCAGGTCAGCAGATTGCAGAATTTCAAGCGCAAAAGCAGGGTTTGCTACTCAATAACAAATGGATGATTCATCCTGAAAAAAATATAAATAATGAGGATACATCGAGTGAGCAAGAGTATTTTATATTTCCTAAACTATTTCCAATGGATCAGCAGCGTTATGCTGTAGCCTTAATTCGAGAGCAACATGAAAGCTATTCGGGTGGTGGTGCAACCATTCAAAGCGCAGATTTCATTGAATTAAAATCCAAATCTCAGACAGGTCAGTTTATTCGTGGTTATCCATTCCATACTTCTCGAATGATACGAGCGTGTTTTTCAGAACAGGATTATTTAAAATCTGGGGAGCATTGTCATGATCTTTACGATTTAAATTTAGATATTCGTGTGCTTAAACCGTTGCAGTGGCAATTTCGATATCATTACCAAACGGAGATTTCTCCTGTTTCTGATTCTAATGAAAAATCAGGGAAACAAATCAAAATGATCCATTTAGATTTAAATAAAGTTCCTCAAGTTTTAGGCTTAGCTGAGACATGGAATTATCAGGG
>CAZOGM010000116.1:0-2551 GCA_964579445.1 uncultured Acinetobacter sp. | reverse complement strand
ACTTAACAACTCAGCACTTCGTGCCTCTTCGTTTCCGTCTATCTCGTCGGTATGCGCTCATTATAGGGCAATTTCTTACACGTGCAAGTGCTTTTAACTGATTGTTTTATTAGGTGTTCTATTTTTATGCACCATAATGATTCATTATTATACTAAGATTATGCTAAACCTCTAATTATAAAGCAGAAATATGACCAAAATATTTCTGCTTTATTTTTTCAGTTTATTTCTTTGTTGGTGCTTTAATGTTCACACTTAAGATTTTCACTGGATTTTTAGGTACATCTTGATGCATTCCATAACGACCCGTCGGGACTTTTACGATTTTATCAATCACATCCATACCTTTTGTTACTTTGGCAAACACCGCATAGCCTGCATTTCCAGGTGCTTTATTTAAAAAGTCATTATTCGCGACATTAATAAAGAACTGGCTACTTGCAGAGTTTGGATCATTGGTGCGTGCCATAGCCAAAGTTCCACGCTCATTCTTCAAACCGTTACTTGATTCATTTTGAATAGGTGCTTTGGTTTGCTTTTCAATCATTTTGGCATCCATTCCCCCACCCTGCACCATAAATCCAGGAATCACGCGATGAAAGATCGTGCCAGTATAAAAGTTGGATTGAACATAGCTTTTAAAGTTCTTCGCAGAGATCGGTGCTTTGTCATCGAATAGTTCAATGTCTATGTTACCCATGGTGGTTTTAATCTCTATCTGCGTATTGGCTGCCATGAGGATTGAACTACTCATTGCTACCGTCAGTCCTAGAGCCAGTTTGTTTAACATATTCGTTACCTATTCAAATTTTAAGATTTTCTTATCTTATCCATTTATATTTGAAAATACAGCGTGCTTTTGTTTTTGTTATTTTCTGCATTTGGCATCTAGCACAGCAAAGCTATATAGATACAAATCACTGTCTTTAATATTTCTTGTCTATATATAGATAAAAAGATGCACGGTGATTCGTCCACGTGCGTCTTTGAAATGAGATTCCTTTATAACCTTCATATAAAGCAGATCAGGTTGATCTGCTGAAAATTGATTTTTATATACGTTAACTGATCTTATCCCAAAATTTTCTAAACTCACGACTGATCTCAATGACATTCTTTTTGGCTTTGCTTGAAATCAAGGTCATATTGATGAATCCGTGGGTTTGGTCTTCATAGTCCTGATAAATGACTTTACTGCCGTTTTGACGAAGCTTATGGGCATATATTTTGCCTTCATCATGCAGTACATCATGTCCTGCAGTAATCACATACGCGGGTGGCTGTTTTTTTAAGTTGCCATTGATAGGAGATATGAGCGGATCATCTAAGGCTATTTGGTGACGTGTGGCATAGTATTCAGTGACAAAGTCGATATCTGTACCCGTAAGCACCAAACCATCTTTATAGGCATAAAAAGAAGGATGACGACTTTTAAAATCGACTGCAGGATAAATTAACAACTGTGCTTCTGGTGCATAACTGGCGGAGGCTGCTCTTTGTGAGACGACAGCACTAATGTTGCCACCTGCACTATCGCCTGCAACAGCAATTCTATTTTTCAAAATTTTGAACTGGCGACGATTTTGATAGACCCATGCGAGCGCATCTTCACAGGATTGAATCAATGCCTTAGGTGAGACTTCCGGCGCAAGTGGATACTCAACGCTAAGAACTTGCACTTTGGCATGCACAGCGAGCAAGCGACATACTTCATCATGGGTATTGACGCTACCTACCACAAAACCACCCCCATGATAAAATACGATCATTGGTAATTTTTTGGTGGGTGCAGGATGATAATGTCGGGCAAAAATGCTGCCGCTTTGCAAAGGTAACCTTAAATCTTCCACATACGCCACATTGGTTGACTTATGCTTGAGCGATTTCATCTGAGTTTCAAATGCTTTACGTGAATAATCGACATTTTCGCCAATGAAACCCGATTTACCTTGTTTAAGCTGAGCTGCCATTAAACATTTAGTGAAACTGTCTAATTCTGGATATTGGTAAGGATAGCCCAGTACTTTAACCAAAGATTCTTGTACCAGCTGTGGCATTCGGTCGAGTGCGCGTCCTGCAGAACCTTGTCCATTTTCTAATAGGTGTTGTAGTTTTTTATTGATTGAACCCATGTTGACCCTACCCTTACTCTTCATATTTTCTACATGATCAGGATTTGACTGACTATTTTGTTATACAAGTCTATATATGAATATACAAATACAAAACTAAGATACGCTAATCTGACCCTAGCAGTCTTGTCATTGACTATTTATTTAAATATCAGGTTTTTTTTGTTATTCCTGATCATCCATATAAAGGTGAACGCTATGGCGATTAAAGCATTATTAATTTCGTTAGCAACAGCCGTCCTTGCGGTGGGATGTGTGGCATTCCCTGATGATGGTCCTTATTACTCAGGCGGTTATGATCGTTCTGACCGTCAGTACGATAGAGACTATGATCGTAACTACGATAGAAATAATGACCGCAATCGCTATGAACGTGAGCGTGCACAACGCATTCATCAAGCGCGTTTAGAACAAGAACG
>CAZOGM010000115.1:0-2554 GCA_964579445.1 uncultured Acinetobacter sp. | reverse complement strand
TTTGATTTTTCTGAAGCATCGATTCATTGGATTCCAAATGATCCATTCTCATCGCATACCTATAATGCGATTAATCTACTGCTGCCTGCAGGTGAGTTTTGGTTTTGCCGTGTCTTTAATAAAGCTTTAGCTCTGATTCAGGATGAAGCCTTAAAGCAAGATGTAAAAGCATTTATTAAACAAGAAGCGATTCATGCACGTGCACACATTGTGGGTCAGAAATTTATGCAAATGCATGATTATGATCTAAAAAATCGATTAAATACTGCGGAAGCGATCTTTGGCCACTTACTTTCAGATCGTCCATTTCAACTAAAGTTATTTAACAACAAGTACATCGAGTCATACTGGTTAATTACTCGTGTCGGAATCATTGCGGCCATTGAGCATTTTACAGGTGTCATCGGACAGTGGACTTTGGATCATAGTAGTCATTAGGACAAGAATAATGCTGATCCGAAAATGAGTGACTTGTTCCGCTGGCATTTGGCAGAAGAAGTTGAACATCGTAATGTTGCCTTCGATTTGTTCCACAGCGTATTTTAAAATTTCGTCTGCCGTACGAGCAGCGCAAGTATGAACACAATTTCTAAAAAATAAAAAGCCAAAGTGTCCCCACACACTTTGGCTTTGAGCGTTGTCGTTTTATTTTATCTTTTTTAGAACTTCTAATGCTGAAGCAATGAGCTCTATTCTTGTTGTCATCTCATGATTATGATTTCAAATTTTAAGATGTATTCAAAAACTATGAAGCAGCAAGTGATGTGCCAAAGAGATTTAAAGCTTTAAATTTTTCCAAAAGCTGTTGTTTATTTTCTACATATTCAGGATGTGGCTCTATACAATTGATTGGACAGACATCTACACAGGTTTGAGTTTCATAAAAACCGACACATTCTGTACAGCGAAAAACATCAATTTCATAGATTTTAGCGCCTTCATAAATAGCATCATTAGGGCATTCTGGCGTGCACGTATCACAGTTGATACATTGCTCAGTAATTTTTAAAGCCATCACATTCTCAAATTAAACTCAGCCGAATCTTCGCATCGGGTTGCATCGCGATAATCAGTGCTAAATCACGTATAAAATTTTTGAGCTTGGCGTTATGCGGTTGAATATTTATGACCACATAGAATTTTTTTCCTAACTCATGTGCTTCAGCAATGCCAATTTTTAGATTTTCATGATCGAATTCGTTATTGCGCACGCGTAAAGTATAACTTGGCTGACCGGCATACACTGCATCTGCCCCATACAGGCAAAAGCATAACGCATATTTTTAAGCGAGCCAGCAAGAGAGAGTAATTCTGTCATGTGGGAAAGCGTCATGAGATAAAAGGCATACTAATATTAGGGTTTTATTGTAATTATTTGAAAAATATTTAACCTAGTAAAAACATCGGGATTCAGCACTAACGCTCATTTAAATCTGGCAAAAAAGGTTTAGCTTGGGTTTTATTTGGGGAAACTTATATGTATATATGGTTATGTTTTAAACATGAACAAAATCGTTTTTTTGAAGTGCCTTGCCGATCAGACCCGATTAGATATTTTGATGCTGATTGTGAAGCAAGGTGAAAGCTGTGTTTGTAATTTTATGGCTTTACTGGATTTAAGCCAACCGAAAATTCACGACATTTGGCATTGCTGCGGGCGAGACAGATTGTACAAGACCGACGTCAAGGACAATGGATTTATTACGGTTTACATCCAGATTTACCGACATGGTGTAAACACGTTTTAAATGGGGTTGCAAAGGAAAATCCACGCTTTGAAGCGGAGGCCTTTAATAGCCAAACAAACATTATAACTTGTGAATAAGTCATTGGATCTAAGGCGTTAATCTTGCGCTTCAAGCTTTTTTAAAATATTGCAATGATCGATGGTACTTTGGCTATTGCAAGATTGTCTTAACTCTTGGAGTTGTAGCTGAAAATTTTGCAATTCCGCAATTTTGGCATCCACTTGCTCCAGATGATGATCAATAATTTGATTGACTGCATTACAGTCTTGATCGGGTTGCTGCTCCAATTCAATTAAACGTTCAATTTCTTTTAATGATAAATCCAAAGCCCGACAACGCTTAATAAAAATCAGGCGTTTAAGTGCTTCATCATCATAATAACGATAATTATTGTCGCCACGTAATGTCGGTCGAATTAAATTTTTCTTTTCATAAAATCGAATACTGTCTGCGCTCAAATCTGTTCGTTTAACCAAATCACGCATTAAATAATGAATCTTACTGTTCATGGCTTGACCTTGGAGTTAGACCATAGTTTTTAATCAGTGTAATGCAAGTGAAAAAGAATACAACAGGAGCAATAAAATGGCGTGTAACTGTAGTCATGAACCAGCACCGATTAAACCCGACAGCAAATTTCGAACTGCGCTGTGGATTGCCTTGGTCATTAATTTGGCAATGTTTGCGGTTGAAATAATAGGCGGAATGTATGCCAACTCTGCTGCACTGTGGGCGGATGCGCTAGACTTCTTTGGCGATGCAGCCAATTATGCCATTTCACTTGCAGTATTGGGTGCAAGTTTATA
>CAZOGM010000114.1:0-2755 GCA_964579445.1 uncultured Acinetobacter sp. | reverse complement strand
ACCGTGTCAGCTTCAAAGAGGCAATTGCCCAATTCATCACAGTGCATATATAAATGTTTATACCCTAAACTATAAAAATCAGCGCCCTTCTTAATCACCAGTGGATTCATATCTGAACTTAAAGATTCATCGTGTTTAATCAGCTTGGTGACACGGCGGTCATTCATACAAATCAGATAATTCTGCTTTTTGATCTCAATTTGTGCCAGTCCACTGTTTTCCACATGCAAGGGAATAATGTATTTTCCATTCACATCTATCACTTGCTGATCATAGCTTTCGAGTTTTTGGGTAATCACATTAAATACCAAAACCTTACCAAAACTATCAAGCAACTGCGTTCGATTTTCAAAGGGCAAATTCACTGAAATACCCAATTTTTGCAAATCTTGCTCATCGACCCGCTTATTGGTCAATAAAATTCGGGTAATGGTTTGCTTAAGACTGGCATCGAAAAAAGTGCTGTCGAGTTGTAGATCAATGGTCTTTAAAATTTTACCCAAAGCTTCATTGTGCGTACCCAACAAATGCGCAATCACACTTCTATAATAAAATTTGCTGTTCTTTTTGACGGCGCGAATCTGCTGATAAAAATACGTTCGATCAAAGGGATGCTCAATAAAATCATGCAGCAAAGCAGAGTTAGCCAGTACCGCAATAGCATCATGCCCGGTATAAGGCAAATGTAAGGTATGTAGCTGGGGTATTAACGGTTTAATTTTGTCGTAATGCTCACGATCCAAATCAAAATACGGATCATAAACAATAATATATTCGCAACTTTCTACAATATCTTCGGCCTGAATGCGCATATTGGCATTTAGCTCTGCATCGTAAAAGTCGGTATATCTGCGGTCATCCACTTCAGCGGGATCAATAGAATACTGCGGCACCATCGCGACCACGCGCGTCATGCTAAAAGCTTTGGCGTATTTAATTGCCGCATAGCCACCCATTGAGCCGCCATACGCAACAATCGATTTAAACTGCACCAAAATAGGTTGTACAGCGGCCAAAACACCCAACATACTCACCGCAGGAAACCACGACTTCTGCTTGGGCATAATGCCAATCACGCTGTATTCATACTTACTTAATGATTTTTCTGCATTAATGGAATTGCCTTTGGCACGCGTAATTAAATCGCCAAAGGATAAAACCAAAGTTTCAGATGTTCCTTTTAAGTAAATTGCTCTGATGTGTTCGTCTTCAAATACTATTTGCTTATCCATTGCAATGTCCAAAAAGGGTTCTCATAACTTTTGTTTGCAAAATGAATCAATCCTTCACTTGCCTATGCATTCAACCAAGTGTCATATTTTATAGATCCTAGTCAGATTAAAAAGCGCAAAATATGACACATTCATTGCACCCCGCTGCCGAGCAAGGCTTCAGTTCTGCTGCTGAGCTTTATCAACAGGTTCGTCCTAGCTATCCGCAAGAAATCGTATATTGGCTCAAAGAAGACTTAAAACTTAAACCCAGTTCCAGGGTAATTGACTTGGGTGCAGGGACAGGTAAGTTTCTGGATTATCTTAAACAAGCCACGCCTCATATTATAGCCGTCGAACCTATTGCAGAAATGCTAGAGCAACTGAAAATAGTACATCCTGAGGTACAGACCCAACAAGCCTCTAGCCATCAGATTGCACTTGAAGACCACAGTATTGATGCTATTTTATGTGCACAATCCTTTCATTGGTTTGCAAACATCGAAACCTTAACTGAAATACATCGCTTACTCAAACCCCATGCAAGTTTGGCATTGATATGGAATCAGCGCGATGAAACAGTCGATTGGGTGAAAGCATTGGCAGAGCGACTCGCTGAATACGAAGCCGACACGCCACGTTTTCACAGCGACGAATGGCAAAATGTATTTGAGCAACAAAACTTATTTCAGCTTGTAAGCAAAAAAATCTTTGTTCAAACCCATACCGGCACTGTAGAAAATGTGGTGAGTAAGCGTTTGCTCTCAACCAGTTTTATTGCCGCAATGCCAAAAGCACAACAACGACAACTCAAAACTGAGTTCGAAAGTATTGTCGCGCAGTATACGTCTAAGCAGCCTCAAGACCAGATCAGCTTCCCCTATCTCACCTATGCCTACCACTTTGAAAAAATCAGCTGATTTAAAGTGTAGAGAACTCTAAACATTACTCGATATAAGCCACGAATAAAATTTTAAATACTCTTAAGATACCCAAAGGAACAGTCGAATGATCACTCTTAAACGGCATCCGCACTTTATCCAGATCCTGCTCATTGGTGCAGCAATGATCAGCCCTCTTGTTCTGACCGCTTGCTCAGAATCAAATAAACCACTGAAGACTGAAGTCAAAGAATCTACCGATCCATCCGATGATTTAAAAGCTCAAATTGAAGCCAAACCCATTAAAACCTTTAGCACGACCCCACAAGATGCTCACGATGTGGCACTTTTAAATGAATACCAACGTAGTTTTAACGCATTAAGCAATGATTTGGAAACTGAGCTGGCTCAACTCAAACAACAAGATCAACTGAGCGAAGAAATGAACAGTCAAAGAAAGCGTGATTTGATTTTGTCTTCATTGAATATGCTTAAAGAATTAGATTTAAAAACTGAACAGGGACGTTATATTCAAGGTTTATTTTATCAGTACTGGGAAAGCCAAAGCCAAGTCTATACTGAGCTTGAAAGCTCCAGCAATGGCGAGTTAAAAAATCCAGCCGATGCGGTTAAAAATATGAGCGATTACTATACTGCACAAGC
>CAZOGM010000113.1:0-2863 GCA_964579445.1 uncultured Acinetobacter sp. | reverse complement strand
TTTGCCTTGATTTGCATAGTTTCTAGGTAATTCACGGCATCTTGGAAATGAATGGTTAAGAGTTAGCTATAACGTGGAATACGGAAGTGTTGGTTATGCCTGCTCCAAAGCACGGTACGTTTCTTTACACTGCCCTCGCAATGTCAGTCGAAGAGTTCTTTAAGTCCGGTTTGCTGCTGTGCGTTAATCTTTGCTTGAGTATCGATTTGCTGTTATAAGGCTTCCTTATCCAGTACGTCGAGTATCCACTTGCTGAACTCTTTGGAGACTGGCGGCGGGCAAAGAATGTAATGAGATGGCAAATACGTAATTAAAAAATACGCGTCGTTTTTCAGAGTTACCATTAACAAATCCCTTGACCATAAATTTGACGGTCAAGGTCATATCAGAATCAAACTCATCCGACTTACGATCATATATACGTGAAACTGAATCTTCGCGAGCATAACCCAATGCAAGAGCAAGATCAGACGATGTAATCCAAATTTGACCATCATTTCGTTGGATTGGATGAAGTTGCACAATGAACTATTCTCATCTCATCCAAGAACAAAGATATCAGATTTTGGCTTTATTACGCGAAGGTTTTGCTAGGCGTCATGAGGATCGGTCTCGGTTTGGTGATTTAGAAATGGATACGATTGTCGGCAAGAATCATCAGCAATCTTTGGTTTCAATTGTTGATAGAAAAACCGGCTATCTCTAGCTGAAGAAATGCAGTAAGCGTAATAGTCAGGAGATTTATGAAGCCACGGCAATGTTACTCAATCCCATCAAAAAAAAGACTCGGATTTAAATGTCCGATTCAGATATTATTCAAAGAACATGGTGTTGCACTTCAAATGCTAATCTAAGTTTTAATATTTTGTGTGCTGAATGCCACCTAAAATTATATACTACCTTTTTGTTATGAAGTCTGAATGTTGCAATTAATTCCAGCAGATTCCTTAAGTGATGTTTCAATGCCAACTTTATTGTTAATTACCTCAGCTCCGAGTTCGATTCATGCATGGCATGCGTTGGGCCTTGCTCAAGCTCTAAAAGCTAAAAATCAGGATTTTCGAGTTTTTTTCTATCAAGATGGTGTTACTGTCGCAAATAGCTTGCAATGGGTACCAGATGATCAGCGAAACTTAAGTCTAGAATGGCAGAAACTCAATATCAGGCTTCCTGTATGTGTAAGTGCTGCACTAGCACGAGGGATCACTGACAGTGAAAATGCACAGCGCCATCACCTGCCTACCCACAACTTAGCAACAGGCTTTGAATTGGTGGGTTTGGGTGAACTTGCAGATGCAGTTCACTCTGCTGAACGCTTAGTTCAATTTTAAGTTGTAATTTTTATTTGACTGTTGCAATTGAAAGGTAAATTGTGTGAAAACTGTACTGGTTATACTAACCCAAGCCAATCTTAATACATTACAAATACATGAAAGTATATCTGCATCCATGGTTTTAGCCACATTTGGCTCTGAAGTAAAAGTTTTACTCCAAGATGCGGCTCTGAGCTTGCTTCAAGCAGAAATCAATTTTGACGGGTTAAAACATGCCTTTAAAGTCGCATCGAATATGGTTGATAGTTTTGAGTTTTACGATCTCACCCCAATTTTAGTGGAAACAAAAAACCAGCAACACCCTTTTGTTTTAGCGACTGAACATGAACTGGAATACGTCGAATGTAATTCAGAGTTTATTCAATCATTTGATCATGTTTTATATTGGTAGTGCTTAATGTCAAATCACACACTTTATTTGGTTCAATCGAACTACGCCAATACTGAAAATGCGTTTGCTAAAATAGCAGAAATGATAGCTGCTGAAGACTCACTGGTGCTTTTGGGAGATTCAGTGCTATTAAGCCATTCACTACTCTTATCAAAGACTCAAAATATTTATGTCTTAGAGAATGATGCTGTCAATATTCCAAAATTAGATCTGAGTGATTTACAAATCATCAATTACACTCAATTTGCCGAACTGGTTTTGAAATTTAAACGCTGTATCAGTTTAAAATAGTCTTCCATTATATAAGTCAGCTGGACGCCATTCATGAGTAAAAATATCAGTTTGCAATTGGATCAAGATGGTCACTTAGTGGATTACACCCTTTGGAATCATGCGGTAGCTCAAATTTTAGCTCAAACACTCGAATTAGAGCTAACAGACTGGCATTTTGAAATTTTGGAAGCTGTGCGTCAGTTTTACGCCCAGTTTGGACACTCCCCTGCAACGCGTCCTCTCATTAAGTTTTTAATGAAAGTTGTTAGCCCAGACATTAACAATGCAATACTCCAAGAAAAGTTTAATACGGGCTTAGTCGCTCGTCATTTAAGCCGATTGGCTGGTGTGCCTAAACCTGCAAATTGTTTGTAAACATATAATTTGATTATGAATGCGATTGTTGATTATTCCATCAAATACCAAATCATTAAGCATCAAGGATTATTTTTGATTTCAGGCATCACATCACCTTGATTAAAATATCGTTTTTCCATATCAATTGCTGGACTGTACTACGCTCCTGTTTTTAGGCAGACCTGTCATACTTCTAATCGCAAAGCTGTCGTTTTTCTATGGGTTCCTGTTCTGAAACGACAAATTCTTTTGGAAATTTGACCAAATCTTTTGGAGAATATAAGTATTCGTAAACTGTACTATCATCTTCAATTTATAACAGAAATACCGCAGCACCTGCTTCAAACGCCCAATAACCAAAATACCCATCCTCTCTCAAATGACTATCATGCCAAGGTGTTGCGACTAAATCCTTATACCAATGTTTTAAAAATTTATTTAAAAGTTTTAGCACCCGCACAAAATACCCGCTCACTCATAGCAGAAGCATTAAAACTTGTTTGCTGAC
>CAZOGM010000112.1:0-2884 GCA_964579445.1 uncultured Acinetobacter sp. | reverse complement strand
AACCACTCGAATTGTTCAAATTTTTCCGCTACTGCATTCATCCCTTTCCCCTTAAACCAAACCAATGTAACTATTTAAAATCTGATCCAATTGATTACGCACCAACTGCCAGTTGCTATTGATCTGAAATTGCTCGGGCTTTTGGTACAAATCTTTCGTTGTAAATGGCACACCTAGAACCACTGAGCTGTCCTTCTGAAATCCTTGCTCCTCAACAATCCAAATAGACCCTTTTGAACAGCTAACTGTGTGAATCTCACTTGAGTTCATATGAATTGAGCAACCTTTAGGCACAGTGTTCTCAGTCAAATCAAAATAAGCACTATCCTCAAATGACAAGCCATTTCCATGATTCAGAGGTGATTGATATTTGAATACATCCATCCCAACTACATTGCCTTTATCTGTCACACCATCATTTTGAGTAGCAACATGATTCACAACCTCACCGCTGAGCACAGTTAGTTTGATTGGGTAGCGGTGAGAGTGATATTGAATTTGACCTGCTTTAATTTTCTTGTGTGCAATAAATACACGAAGCAATTTTCCATGCTCAAACCCATCAATTACCAATGAAAATAATCCTTTGCAGTGGACATTATTGAGACTCATATCAATAGATTTTGGCTTTAATAATTTCGCTTCAAACGCTTTCAAATACTTAAAATTGCTATCCATCACCCACCCCTTAAATCTTTTCGAACTTAAAGCCATCACGGCTCGTATAAATCTTTGCGATATGGCGTAAAGCATCTTCTTCCGTGTCAAACATCATTGAAAAAGTCTTGAACTGAATCTTCTTGTCCAAAGTGCAAAAACATTGTCTCTAAAGATACAGATGCAATTGCTGAAGGAGATGTTTCATGACTCCAGAAGCTAACTTATTAACTGGTATCGCCAACATTTCAAGACTTTGCATGGCTCATTCACAAGCTGATTTTGAAGTAAACATGTCCCTTTACCCAGTCAAAAATGAACTCAATATTTATTTGTACAAAGGTGAACATATACATGCATGGCGTAAACCTGAAGACCTTATTGAGAAGATTAGAATTGACCTAGTTCAACCCAAAATAGCGGCAATCAAAATGCTCGAAGCTTACCGCTATATAGAAAAATTAGCTCAAAACAGAATTAAATTGGAGAAAGTTTAATGCTGGAAATCACTGATTTAACTTTGGCCAAACATATTGTGAATATTAACAATCTGAATAATTTAGTGGTTCGAAATCATAACGACTGCATCGTTCTAACATTTTTTATGCATCATCAACACGTGGTTCCGATCACTGTAGATCACTCAACAGCAGAACATGTTATGAAGTTTTTGAACTCACGTGACTGATGCATGTTTGATGAAATTATTTACTGACTACAAGGGGCAGTTATGAATGAAATCATAGAAGCTTTACTGGAACTAGGCTTAACGCCAGTAGACTGGGTAGATGCAAGCCAATTTTCAAGACTGACTGGTATCGAAGAACAGAAGTTAACTCACAGACGTAAGAAATGGCCAGAGGATCTCATCTGGTCAAAGCAGGACGGCAATATTTATTTTTCTATTCGGGGCTACAACCAATGGCTGACAGAACAAGCATCAAAGCGTTACCTACAGGCGTGCGGATCAGAAAAGGTTCTATCCAAATCTACTTCGAGCGACACAAACAAGCCTACAACATCACGTTACCGCACCCCCCGAATCAGGAAGGTATTAGCGCAGCCAGCAAAATTAGAAATCAGCTAATCACTAAAGCTGAATGGGGAATTCTTACCGAAAAAGACATTGCCAAAGCAAGAGGAGAAATTTTAGATGATCAACACGTTATCGTTGGCGATGGCGTGTTATTTCAAGAAATTGCTCAGAAATACTTGAAGCACTGTGAAAGCAACCTTGACACCAAAAAAGGTTATAAAAATATCCTTGAAAAGCATTGGATGGCTTATTTTGCGCTAACACCAATTCATCAAATTACCACTGAGGATATTAGGGATATAATCGCTGAAAAGGATTTTCAGACAGCTAAAACTCTGAACAACTGTCTGATCCCATTACGCGGTGTATTCGCTAATGCTATTGAAGGAAAATATATAAACGAAAACCCAATTCAAAATATCAAGAACAAAAAGGTTCAGTTAGATATACCAGATCCTTTTAGTCGTGATGAAATGAAGACCCTTTTATCCTGGTTAAAATTTAATTTAGAAGGCAAGAATATTTTCTATTATTGGTACTATGAATTGGCGTTCTGGACTGGGTGCAGACCATCCGAACTTATTGCGCTTAAATGGTCTGATATAGATTGGTTTAATGACACTATGCGTATCAATAAAAGTCGTGTACGTGGCATTGAAAAAAATGTGACAAAAACTCATGTAGCTAGAGAAGTTTACTTGAATGATCGATCCAAATGTGCACTTAAAGCCATCAAAGAAATGAGGCTTAGTAACTCCTATGTGATGATTTGCCCCGAAACATCAGAACCATTTTTCAATGAGAAGCCACCACGTTTAAGATTGGTTGATGCAATGCAGTCATGCATGATTCGCCATCGCCCTGCATACAACGCTCGGCATACATACGCTACAATGATGCTTATGGATGGTGTAAACCCTATCTTCGTTGCAGATCAGCTTGGACACAGCTTGCAAATGCTAATCAAACGTTATGCGAAGTGGATACATGGCGATAAAAATAAGATTGAAATGTCAAAGCTCAAAACCAACTAGAAGATATCTTCATTATTTCCCAGACTCGCTATATGCGAGTTTTTTAATGCGTATCTGACAAATATAAAAAATTAAAACCTGTCAAAATCTTGTCATAAAAAAAGCCACTTAGATAAGTGGCTGATTTTATTGTATAATTTTGGTGGAGATGGCGGGA
>CAZOGM010000111.1:0-2983 GCA_964579445.1 uncultured Acinetobacter sp. | reverse complement strand
AAGGGTGCAATGACCGCTGTTGCCACATTGACCGATGAACAGCAAAAACAAATGCGTGAATCTGAAAAAGGTGAAACCTTGGTTCAAGTAAGCGTCACCGATGAAACAGGTGAAGAACCAATACAATGTGAAATGCTGTGGGCATGGATTTCTAAATCACAACTCAAGAAATAAGTAAATAAATTCTTTTAAAACTTACCTTTAGGTAAGTTTTAATTTAACCAAAATACAAACTTTGCCACACATTTTTATACTATAACCCGAGTACTTATTCAGCCGAAGATAGTTCATCAATCATCCTATCTGCGGTTTAAAAATGAAAATTATTATTATTCCACTTCTGTTACTTCCTTTGGTGTCTCCTGTTCAAGCAAAATCACTTATTCAAAATAATGAAACTGAGCAGAGCGTATTACAGCTCAAAAAGCAGCAACAACTTGCACAGCAAAACAAAAAAATTGTGACTGACTTTTATGAAGGTGTATTTTTAAAACACAAAGTGAAAGAATATTCAGATCGTTATATTGGCGCTCAATATATTCAGCACAATCCGCATGTCCCGAATGGCAAAGCACCTTTTGTGAATTATTTTACCGAATATTTTAAGAGCAACCCTGATGCTACAAATGTAATTAAACGCAGTATAGCTGAAGGTGATTTAGTGGTTTTACATGTCCATTCCACACAAAGCAAACAAGACCGTGGTGAAGCCATTATTGACATCTTCAGAGTCGAAAATGGCAAAATTGTTGAACATTGGGATGTGCAACAGGCTATTCCTGAACAATCAGCCAACACCAATACTATGTTTTAACTTCAATGATTCTCTCAAATTTAAAAAAAATCCCAAACATGTTGGGATTTTTTAATGTGTGGATTGAACCAAATTACTCAGAAGCTAGAAACTTCTGTTTAATCTCTTCTGGAATTTGGCGCTTGCCACCTTTGACATCCACAGCAACAAAAGTAAAGACACCTTCAGTGACCCGTTTTGCAGGGCGTGAACTGTCATGACTGTCCCATACTTCAATCTGCATTTGAATTGAGGTATTACCCAATTTTATAATCTTGGTATAACAACTAATCACATCGCCGACTTTGACTGGAACCAAAAACGTCATCTGATTAATTGAAATGGTTGCACAGCGCCCTTTGGTATAACGCTCTGCGTGAATTGCGCCCGCCAAGTCCATTTGTGAGACGATCCATCCACCAAAAACATCACCACTCCAGTTGGTATCTGCAGGCATTGCAATGGTTTGAAGGGATAGAGTACCTTCTGGTTTTACTTGAGAATCTGACACATTCACTCCACATATTGGCATTTATTGATTCGCGCTCAATTGTTGATCCAACCATTCTTGAAGTTGGTTTGCACGAAGCGCACCGCTTATTCTAGCAATTTCAGTGGTTTTTTTCATCAATACAAGTGTAGGAATACTTCGAACATTAAAGGCGCTGCTGAGTCTTGGGTTGGCTTCAGTGTCTATTTTTGCAAAGACAACCTGTGGATTGGTTTTTGCAACTTCAGCAAAATGTGGTGCCATCATTTTGCACGGTCCACACCACTCAGCCCACAAATCGACCAAAATAGGTAAATCGCTGTTGCTCACAAAGTTACTGAAATTCTGCTCGTTTAGATCAATCGGTGCCAGTGGAATGAGTGATTGATGACATTGACCACAACTGGGTTGCCCATCTAACTTATCTTCAGGTACACGGTTTTTTGCATTACATGAGGGACAGACAATAATCATTTCAAACACTCCAATAGAATGACTCAGAATTTTAGTTCAGTTTAGATCCATTGTCCTATATTGATCTCAAAATAATGAACAAAATACCTGATTTTAAAGATGCGTAATATTTAGATAAACTTAATATCAATACGTTGCTTGAAATATGAAATGCCACCCAGATTTTTTAATATTGAAATTATTTCAATTTAAATGCGCTTAAATTTCAAAATGATTTTACTCATTTTAATGGTATTTTTAAATTAATTGTGTCCAATTAAACCCAAAATTACATGAGATGCTATGATAATGGCATTATTGAATTTACGATTGTAGGAGTGATCACATGAGCGAAAATATTGGCTTTGCCGGTCAAATTGGTCCTGAACAACTGAGTCAAGTTGTTGAAAAGGGCTTTAAATCTGTCATTAATAATCGCCCAGATATGGAAGGTGGACCTGAACAACCGACCAGTGCTCAAATAGAAGAAGAAGCACGTCAGCAAGGTTTAGATTATGTCTATCAACCTGTGGTTGCAGGTCAAATTACCGAACTTGATGTTCGTACTTTTGCCAATCATTATAATGAATTACCAAAACCCATTTTAATGTTTTGTCGTACTGGTAATCGCTCAAATAATTTATACCAACTTGCAAAACAAATGGATTTGCTGGATGACTAAATTCTTAATTCGTAGCCTGTTTTTAATGGTATTGGCTTTATTTGGATCAGTCTCTCATGCAAGTACAGATGAATTAAGTAAATCGCTCAGTACTCATGTGAGCGTATCTGGTCAAATGACTTCAGAAAAGTTTACGCAACTGATGAAGCAAGGTTTTAAGTCGGTTATTGTAAATCGACCTGATCAGGAAGCTGGCAATTTAACGTCAGTAAATGAATTACGTGATTTAGCAGAAAAAGCTCAAATTAGCTTAATTTACCAACCTGTTATTTCAGGGAAAATCACTGAAACAGATGTTGAAGAGTTTGCAAAATATTACAACAGCCTACCAAAACCTATACTTTTAGTATGCAAGTCTGGAAACCGTTCTACAGTACTCTTTAATCAAGCAAAAGCTTCAGGACTTTTACATGAATAAAGTATTATGGGTTTTATTAAGTGCAGTTTTATTGGCGAGTTGTAGTTCAATGAATGTTCGACCTACAGTTGGCGTGAGTATGGGAACAGCTATTTAAGTTTGCCTTCCCCTTTCTCATAAAAAAACAGCGCCGAGGCGCTGTTTTTT
>CAZOGM010000110.1:0-3072 GCA_964579445.1 uncultured Acinetobacter sp. | reverse complement strand
TTTGCTAATTTTCACATAAATAAAAAAGCACCGGATGCTTCCGATGCTTTTCTTTAGTGCGAATATGATATTTTTATTGTGTAATTTGCTTAGATGCTAAGACCAACTCTTCTTCATGCAGTTCATCGCTAGCATCTACGTCATGCTTGGTCGGTTCAAATTTAATAATGAAGCCAATTACAATGATAGGAACAATTGCGAACAGTGAAATAATTAGGAAGACATTGGTATTAAATTTTGCCATCCACATTGGTAAGACAAACAATGCAATTGCCTGAGCTACACCTGTTACTGCTCGGTTAAAGCCTACGCCAACACCACGGATTGCAGCAGGATACGCCATAGTTGGATACACCATCATTTGCGCGCCTGGACCAAAGCCTTCAGCAAACAGCCAGAGCCCCAGCATTGCAATCGCGAAATACAGCAGCAAGCTGCTTCCTGGCTCTCCAACCAACCCTAAGAATAGCAATGCTATAAACTGCAGCAGGAAACCACTTAATAAGACAAAGCGTGAACTTAAACGGCTCGCCATAAACACACCCAGCAAACCGCCTGTAAATGCAAAGGCTAAGTTCAGGCCTAAAGTTGTCGTAATCGTGGTTAAAGTATCAGTATGGAAAAAGCGCGTCAAAATAGACGGCAAAAAGAATGCAATCGTGGTGTACTGGAATGCTACAGAGATATGGATCACAATTGCCACAATGGTACGGGGTAAATAGGTCGAATTAAACAGCACACGAAAACTGCCCTGCTTCTGCTGAGTTTCCAGTTTTTCCACACGATCAATGGCAGCATGCGCATTAATATCAT
Organism: uncultured Acinetobacter sp.; assembly: GCA_964579445.1. Classification (GTDB taxonomy): domain Bacteria; phylum Pseudomonadota; class Gammaproteobacteria; order Pseudomonadales; family Moraxellaceae; genus Acinetobacter. Next base: position 2,259 of record CAZOGM010000110.1, on the reverse strand, counting down.
AAGAGTCACGCAAAATTTGCGCAGCGCCTTTTAGATCACCCTGATTCGCCAGCCAAATCGGAGACTCTGTCAAATATTTTCCGCGGATAAAAATAATCAGTAAGGCAGGAACAGCACCGAAAATTAAAGATATCCGCCATAACCAATTGGCATGCTCAGGCGGCAATATGAAATACAGCGCTAGTACAATCGTAAAGCAGACTGTGGAAGCTGCATACCACATTGGGCACCAAGCCGCTAAACGGGCTGCCTTACTGCTTTTGCCGTTGAATTTGGAAAATTCCGCCAAATATGACATAGCCACAGGTAAATCAATTCCGACGCTGATGCCCATGACAAAGCGTGCCGCGATCAGCACCCACACATTGGGTGCCAAGCCTGCAACAATCGCCGCAATCACAAACAGTACCATATCCGCCATGAAAACGCGGTAACGACCAAGTTTATCGGTCAGCCAGCCGCCAAGCAGGTTGCCGAAAATTGTGCCAACAATAATTGAAGATGCCACCACACCCGTCATCATCGGTGTCAATGAAAAGTCTGAAATCACCTGCTCTATACCGAAGGACAGTGTAGTCAGATCATATGCATCAATGAATACACCAATCAGCGCCAGCCAAATCACTTTGTTAGTTTTACCCTGTCCGGCATATTTTGAAATAAGTTGAGAGACGTCTTCTGGTTTTTGAATTGAATAGCCATTCCCCGTGTCTACTAAATGTGACATTTTAAAAACCTAGTAAAATCGTCCGAATAGATTAGTTTTGATTTTTTATAATCATAAATATTTATTTGTGTAAATTTATGCAGTTTTTTATAAATATGAATTTAGTATAAATTTTACACTTTAAACATTAATAAAAAAACTTCATTTCATTATATTTATTTCTTTATTTATAAATTATCTGCAAGCACTACTATTTTAGCTTTATATATTTGCGCATTTACTATGACTGCTTTGACTGATTTACAGCAATCGACTCAATTAAAACACCGTCCAAGCCATGATTCCTTAATTTTTCAAGTTTGGGGCCAAGACCCTTCTGCCCGTTATAATGAACTAGCATCTCAGTTCCGCCCAATCTTTGACAAAATCAAATCCACCATCAATGAACGTGAAAAAAAGCATATTCTACCTTTTGAACAGCTGCAGTGGCTGAAAGATTCAGGCTTCACGCGCTTACGCTTGCCGAAAAGCCATAACGGCTTTGACGCAACGATTCCTGAATTGTTCGCCCTATTGATTGAACTCGCGCAGGCAGATGCAAACCTGCCGCAAGCACTCCGCGTGCATTTCGGTTTTACTGAAGATGTGCTGCTAAGCCCAAATCATAAATTTAAAGAAGTGTGGCTGCAGCGCATCGGCAACGGTGAAACGGTCGGCAGCGCATGGTCTGAAAGTGGCAAAGAATCGATTGGTCAATTCAGCACACGACTATCCAAAGCTGCAGATGGGAAAATATTACTGAACGGCAAAAAATATTACACTACCGGTAGCTTATATGCAGAATGGATCGATGTCGGTATTAGCGATCTTGATGGTAATTCAGCTTCTATTTTAATTCCCCGCAATTCTGAAGGCGTCAATGTGATTGATGACTGGAACGGCTTCGGCCAAGTACTGACTGCCAGCGGTACCGCGGTTTTTGAAAATGTCGAGATTAACCCAAAAAATGTGCTACCAGATGAAAGCCGTTTTAAATATTCAGCGGGTTTCTATCAGCTGATTCAACTTTCAATTATTGCCGGCTTAACCCGTGCAGCTACCTACGATCTGTCTAACTTAGTTGAAAAGCGCACTCGCAACTATACTCATGCCAATTCAATACATGTACGTCATGACCCACAAATTCTGCAAGTCGTCGGTAAAATTCGCGGCGCAGCTTATACCACATCAGCAATTATTGAAAAAAATGCGCAGGCACTACAGCGTGCATATGAATCCGCTTTTGGCAGCAATGAAGCCGTTGAAGCTGATCAAAATGCGATTGCCGAACTGGAAATAGCACAATCACAAACCATCATCACAGATCTAGCTTTAAACGCTTCGACCATTATTTTTGATGCGCTGGGAGCTTCAGCTACCGATAAAAACTTATCACTCGACCGCTACTGGCGCAATGTCCGTACATTAGCCTCACATAACCCGCGTATTTATAAAGACCGTATTGTCGGAGACTTCAGCGTGAATGGCACTTTACCTCCATATCAATGGCGTATCGGACAAGCTTAAGCTGTTTCCCTAAAATCATTCGAAAC
>CAZOGM010000109.1:0-3340 GCA_964579445.1 uncultured Acinetobacter sp. | reverse complement strand
GAATAACGTTTCTATCTTATTGCGTTGTTTTAAGTGATATTCATCTGATGCAGATAGTTGAATAGCCTGCATACTCTTCCGATGATAGGTAATTAAATCAGTGATTTGAAGTTTTAATCTACTTTTTAAATCTTGGCTGATACAGCCACGATCTGCATAAATCTTCACTTCTAACCAATTAACCAGTTGCTCAACCATTTTTATGTCAGCAACATGCTCATTCGATAAAGCACAACACGCTATTTCACCAAATTGGTTCATCGCGATATGTAATTTACAGCCACAAAACCAGCCCATGGAACTTTAATTATGAGATGAGATTTGTGCTAATGGTTTAATGAAAAAAATTCCAACCCGAATGCCAGATAAATTTTTCCCTATAGAATCATAAGATAAATGTAATTTTATGATTGATTTTTAGCGTTCTTAGATCAACGTACAGAATTTTGTATGATTAAAATGAAGTATAAGTCTCAAGATGAAGAGTCTCATTTCATTAAGCTGGATTCGGGTCATGCTCATTACGATCGCCCTATTTGCAAATACTTTAAAATAGGGTGATCGTTGTAAAAATTGTTACTGTAGTTTTAGATTTAAAATTTAGATACCAATCAGATCTTTCAGCATTTTTTTAAATAATGCTTTATCTTCATCAGTATACTTAACAAATACATCTTTTTGATGGCTTTCTGCAATTTGGTAAAGCATCTGAGCAGATGCTTTACCTTGCTCAGTTAACTCATAAGAATGCCCAGTATCGACCATTAAACCTTTACGAACCAATATTTCGGTTGCTTGTTCAATTTCACGAATCGGCATAGCTACTTCACGTTGTAAATCATTTTTCGATGTAGCAGTTTTACTTTCTAAGACGAGTAACAAACGTGCTTCACTTGTTCTAAAACCTGATGCCAATTGTTTTGGCTGATAATCGTTTGTATATGAACGCACAGCTTGCGTAAGCAAATAGTACATATTGTCATATAAACGTCCTGGGAAAAATTCTGCAGGGGTTGTCGCTTTTACATTTGCACTCGGATGTGGCAATACCGATGAATAAGCGCCTTGGTGATATAATAATGGAGAACGTCCGTTGTCTTGAAAGTTAACAACACGTCCAATGATGATCCAATGATCACCACCTTCTATAATGTTGAAGCGCTCACATTCAAAGACTGCCGAACATTCTTTGAGGACGGGTGCCTGACCTACACCTAACTCAAAATCGACATTTGCGTATTTATCATCTTTTGAACGTGCAAATTTGTTTGAGATCTCAATTTGGGCCGCCGATAAAATATTCACAGCAAAATGACTTGCTTCTGCAAAGACTTCATAACTTGATGAACGTTTATCAATACTCCACAAAATCAAAGGCGGATCAAGTGATACAGAGTTAAAACTATTTGCCGTGACTCCCACTTTTTGACCATCAGCATTTTGCGCTGTCATAATCGTTACGCCAGTGGCAAAATTTCCCAAGGCACGACGAAAAGCTTTTGAGTCAAATACTATTTCAGTTTGTTTATTTATAGAAGAATTCATAACTTTTCCCTGTGATTAAACCATCGTAGGATCGGCTTCTAAGCCCATCAACTCACGTCCAAGAATTTGCGCACAAACATCATAATCTGTATATGCATGTGCACCCGTCATATGTGAATCACGAAATAAACGTTGTAATTCTTGACCATCTAACCAACTGGTAGCACCGGCAGCTGCAAATAGTCGGTCAACAGCTTCAATACACATTTTTACTGCATACGCTTGATTGGTACGCCAAAAAGCCAATGTCTCAGCGGATGGATAAACCTTTTTCTCACCATGTACTCGATGGTCTTCCCAAGTTTTTTCTAGGAATGAACGTGCTGCTGCAACCTGATGTGTTGATTCAGCCAAACGCATTAATGCGGGTGTGGATGCACCCAAATTCGCACCAGTATATGCACGGATACGGTTTTTTTGTTTTGCCTTAAAAGCTTCAAGCATGCGCTCTGCTATGCCCAAACTGACTGCCGAAAAACCACTCGCAAAATAAGGGCGATAAGGTGAATAGAAAATTTTACTGTCTGGATATAACCCAAAACCTGCTGACTTTCCTTCCATCATATCTTTAGCTTTTTGAATCCGATATTCAGGAATAAATAGATCACGTATTTGAAGTTGTTTAGAACCACTTCCTTTGATAGCACCCGCAAACCAATTGTCATGGATAATATAATCTTTGCGTGGAATCACACCAAATGAATAAATTTTGTTATCTTCAGCATCAAATCTATCAAAACCAACAATCGCGTATTCCGCATGATCACAACCACTACTCCAACCATAATCACCATTTAAGACGATGCCACCTTCAACTTCCTGAACCTTACCAAAGGGTGCAATTGAACTACTGGCGGTTGCCTCGGGATTGTTTAACCAAATTTCATCTTGTAACTGTTTTGGAAAAAGAGCTATTTGAAAGCTATGCGTACAAAGTAAACTAAATGCCCATGCAGTACCTGCACATGCGCCTGCTAAAGTGACAATACAATCTGCGAAATCTGGTAAGCTCATTTCAAGTCCACCATATACTTTAGGCTGAAAAGCACGATGAAAACCTAGTGATTTAAGTAATTTAATATTTTCATCTGGTACTTGACGAAGTTGTTCGGCCTTTTCTGCATTTGCAGCAATTTGTGGGAGAATTTGTTTGATTTTAGCCAACATAGATATTTCAGATGTGGCAAGTGGAGTAGTGATCTTCGCCTCGGTATAAAGCATTTTAAAATTATTCTGCTCATTGTAATCAAGATAGGATGATGAATGAACATCATTTAAATCTATTGTATTTTCCATATGAAATCTTCCTTTTTCTCTAGATCTCTTCTAGGATTCCAAATAATGTTGCAACACCTTGTATAACAAGCAACGATATTTTCTTAATTGCATTATTAAAGATAAAGTGGAGAACTTTAATGTATTTTTCAGACTTTAAAATGCACTTTTCATTTTTAACCTATAGAAACTTTAAGAATATCACTTAAGCAGGCCAAATAGACTTAATCATGCTTAAACTCCTAAAACATGGGGAATATTTTGTCAATCAAGATACTAATTTTACTTAATTTAATTAGATTTAATATTTCAGGATTATCATTCAAGCCATGAGTCAGGATCACGAATCTCTTGATTATTTATATCAACAAAGATTCAATTTTGATCAGATAAATCATAGGATGTAAAAGCTTAGTCTGCGGATTAAGCTAGACGTATTTCGACTGTTTTTTTTGATTATGATGCAATAAACTCGTTTGGTGATTCTGCTTTTAATCAGTATTCTAATGATGGGTTCAAA
>CAZOGM010000108.1:0-3666 GCA_964579445.1 uncultured Acinetobacter sp. | reverse complement strand
TCAAAATTTAAAGAAGGTGTTGCCGCTCCAGTCAGCACAACGCCAAGCGTCTATTAAGGAGAATTATAGATGCAACTAAAGAATCCAGATTTATTGAAACAACAAGTCTACATTGATGGTGTATGGCTTGATGCGGCTGATCAAAAAACCATTACAGTGTCTAATCCTGCAACAGGCGAAGCAATTGCCACAGTTCCATCGGTTTCTGTGCAACAAGTTGAACAAGCAGTAGAAGCGGCTGAAACTGCGCTTAAAACTTGGAAACTCACAACAGCGAAAGAGCGTTCGACGCTACTTCGTAAATGGTTTAATTTGATTGTGGAAAACCAAGAAGACTTGGCTGTGATTTTAAGTACAGAACAAGGTAAACCATTGACTGAAAGTCGTGGTGAAATTTTGTATGGTGCAAGTTTTATTGAATGGTTTGCAGAAGAAGCAAAACGTACCTACGGTGATGTCATTCCGCATGACAAACATGGTCGTCGTTTAGTAGTGATCAAACAACCTGTAGGTGTTGTAGCAGCCATTACACCCTGGAACTTCCCGAATGCGATGATCACACGTAAAGTGGGTCCTGCACTCGCAGCTGGCTGTACCGTGATCATCAAACCTGCGTCAGAAACCCCACTTTCTGCATTGGCACTCGTCGCTCTTGCTGAACAAGCGGGTATTCCTAAAGGCGTTGTAAACGTGGTGACAGGTAGTTCACGTGAAATTGGTGGCGTGTTAACAACACATCCAGCGGTGAAAAAAGTATCTTTCACAGGTTCAACAGGCGTAGGTAAATTGTTGATGGAACAATGTTCTTCAACCATGAAAAAAGTCAGCATGGAATTGGGCGGCAATGCACCATTCATTGTGTTTGAAGATGCCAACTTGGACAAGGCTGTTGAAGGTGCAATTGCATCTAAATTCCGTAACTCAGGTCAAACTTGTGTCTGTACCAACCGTATTCTGGCACACGAAAGCATTCATGATGTTTTTGTTGAGAAGCTTGCAGCCGCAATTCTAAAGCTTAAAGTTGCACCTGCATTTGAAGCGGGCGCAGAGCAAGGGCCTTTGATCAACGAAAAATCTGTTGAGAAAATCGAAGAACATATTGCGGATGCTGTGGCAAAAGGCGCGAAAGTAGTTGTTGGTGGTAAACGCCATGCACTGGGTCAAACCTTCTTTGAGCCAACACTGCTTGCTGATGTAACACCTGACATGCTTGTGGCGAAAGATGAAACATTTGCACCGCTTGCCCCAGTATTTAAATTCAGTACAGATGAACAAGCGATTGAAATGGCAAACGATACTGAGTTTGGATTGGCATCGTATATCTATACTGAAAGTTTAAGCCGTGCCTGGAAAGTCGGTGAAGCGCTTGAATATGGCATGGTGGGTATTAATGAAGGTTTGATTTCAACCGAAGTTGCACCGTTTGGTGGGATTAAAGAATCGGGTTCAGGCCGCGAAGGTTCTAAATACGGTATCGAAGACTACCTCGAAATTAAATATATGTGTATGGGAATTTAATTAGATCCATCTGATATTAAAGAAGGGAGTAAATTCCCTTTTTTATTCATATGGTGTCTTTTATAATAAATATATTAACCAATTTACATATTGTTTTTTATCAGTAAATATTGTTTAAGAAAAAAGTCAATTTATCGTGTCTCATTTTTTTGTAATCATAATTTTAACGGCCTTTCAAATGATTGAAAAGTACCATTTTAAGTATGAAAAATGCATTTATTGAGAGAAGTTTGATCGTTCAAAATACATCTCATACGTCGATAAATAGACTGAAAGTTGAATGGAATTTCAACTCATTACAAAGACTGGTGATATGGATTATTTCATCTCATTGATAGATTCGTAAGAAGTAGTCTTTAAAAAAATCAAACAATTATTTATTTTGTTTGATCTATCCATACTCAAGGAAAGGTGGATTATGAATACAATAACTGGGACTAGTAGTGCCCAATCTCACAAGATGTCTGAAAGTGATCGTAAAGTCGCTTTTGCCACGATCATTGGTACCACCGTCGAATGGTACGACTTCTTTCTTTATGCAGCCGTTGCTGGGCTAGTATTTAAATCTTTATTTTTCTCTCCAGCGGGTTCTTCACTAGGTACATTGCTCGCTTTTGCCACAGTGGGTATAAGTTTTTTATTCCGTCCATTGGGTGCATTTTTGGCAGGTTACTATGGAGATAAATACGGTCGTCGTGCGGTACTTGTGCTGACATTGGTGGTGATGGGCGCATCAACGGCCTTAATTGGTTTACTCCCAACCTATGAATCAATTGGTGTTTGGGCTCCTATTTTATTACTTTTTTTAAGAATAATGCAGGGCTTATCTGCAGGTGGTGAATGGGGCGGAGCAGTACTTATGGCTGTTGAGCATGCCCCTGCTCATAAACGTGGTCGCTTTGGTTCATTCCCGCAGATTGGTGTGCCACTTGGTCTATTGTTGGCTTCAGGTGTACTTGCACTTATGAGTGGCGTGATTGCCCCAGATGAAGCCTTTATGGAGTGGGGCTGGAGAATTCCATTCTTATTTAGTATTGTACTTTTGTTCTTGGGTCATTGGTTAAGAAAATCAGTTGAAGAAAGCCCAGTCTTTAAAGAAATTAAAGAACGTAAAAGTGCTTCACAAACACCACTAAAAGATCTGTTTAAAAATCACGGGGCGTTAGTAATTGTGGCTGCCTTAGTATTCGCTGGAAATAGTGCAATTGGATATATGACCACAGGGGGTTTTATTCAAAATTACACGACTGATCCTGAAGGGCCATTGGCAATGTCACGAACGCCAATTCTCTTAATCGTTACTTTCTCTGCAGCAGTATGGTTGTTATTCACTTGGATTTCAGGTGGTTTATCCGATAAGATTGGTCGTCGTCAAACCTATATTTACGGTTGGATTATTCAATTAATGGGCGTTATTTTATTGTTCCCATTGGTTAATATGGGGGAGCTTTGGTCTGTTGCTCTAGCACTCTGTTTTCTTTCTATAGGTATTGGTATGACCTATGGTGCGCAATCAGCCTTCTATTCTGAATTATTTCCTGCCTCAATCCGTTTCTCAGGAGTATCAATCTCCTATGCATTAGGTGCAATCTTAGGCGGTGCATTTTCACCACTCATCGCATCATGGCTAGTGAGGACTACAGGTTCAACATCTTCTATTGCGATTTATTTATCAGTCATGACTTTAATTGGTTTTGTGGCTACAATTTTGCTGAAAGACCGAACAGGTATACCATTGGGTCCAGATCACGAAGAAGAACAATCTAAATCTCCCTTTACGTTTGGCAAATAAAAGTTTTAGATTGATGTATGTAATAAGTTGCTCAATAGAGCAGCTTTTTTATTTTAGCTCTTATTTCAAGCAGTTCATCGCTTTTGCTATCAAGTATTCTGTAATAGCTAAAAACTATAGCGAGGCAAGGAGAATGACGACTGAAAAAATGACGAGTGATGTCATTAAGTCACCATGCTATTAGAGCTTCAAAAAGTACAAATATTCCCTGAGTGACGATAAATCAAAATTTCATCCACGGATGGAATTTTTGGGCATTATACTGCCATAAAGTAATGGGCAGAATAATGCCAAACTGTATTTTGAACCCATCATTAGAATACTGATTAAAAGCAGAATCACCAAACGAGTTTATT
>CAZOGM010000107.1:0-3749 GCA_964579445.1 uncultured Acinetobacter sp. | reverse complement strand
AGATTAAACATTCTGCTTTTAATTCTCAGCAGTCACCTTATTGAACAGGTTGTGCTGAATCAGGAACATCGCCCATAGGGCTGACTTGAATCGGTTGAGCTTGTTCTAAACTTGGATCAGCTTGTACTGCGCTGCCATTTTGTGAACTCGATTCAATCGAAGAGCTTTGCGCAATAGCCGAGTGATCCATAGTTTCTGTCTGGGGAGTCGATTGTGCTACTTCAGGAGACTGAGTCGATGCACAGCCCACCATAGTTAAACTTGCACCCACCAATACCAAAGATAAAAGACCAAATTTATTCATACCCATATTCCTTTAATAAACACACCAAAGCTTGGTTTAGCTTCGAGTGCCTATCATTCCTAAGTTTGTTTTTTTCTGCGTGTACAATTGGTCTGTGTTTTATCGTGATCCCGTTAATAAACCTTAAAAAATGTAAAATCTGTAGCTAAGGCTTAAATTACCTTGAGCTGTTTTGCTAAATCTTTATTTAAACTTAAAATAATAAAGAAATTTGTACAATTTATGATTGATAAAATAGCCTGAATGGCACTGATAGCAATAACAATCGTAATATTTATCGCCTATACGTTTACATTGTAATTATTCAAAATTTAGATAAAAAAAAGCTCATCCAAGGAGGTCGGACGAGCTATGAAAATGCAAAAGCAAAAAATAAATAGAAACTACAGCGTGAGTATCTGGTTAAAGATAATACAGCTAAGCCTGATTTAATTGAAAGACTTGTTTTATCTGTTTTAATATTTTTTTTATATACATTTCTTCAGTTGGCTTCAAATAGCTTGATTACGCGACACAAGTCACATTAATTTAATTAATCTAGATATTTATCGCTTTAACTGATTATTATGATCAAATTAAATATTCAAAATCTATTTAAGCGTTTTTAGCTCAGTTATCGGACTATATTTATCAAATAAACCTTTTATTAACTTGAATTATTCTGAGTCGCCCACATTTCTTGTCTATTGATGAATTAAACACTCATGGCAGTTCAGCATTAACTTGGTTAACACTGATGCCCTAAGGACTGTACATGTTTAAAAACCCATTTAAGCGGAGATCTTCCATGGCAAATGAGCAAACCGATCAGCATCAAGATATTCAAACTGAAGATACTCAAGCGGATAACGTAGATCAGCAACTGGATACAGAACAATCTGAAGTCAATGTTGAAGATTTACAGGCTCAAATTGCAACTTTGGCTGAAAGTCTGAAATATGAAAAAGCCGTTGCAGCAAATGCAAAATATGAAGCTGAGAAGACCAAAGAGCGTTTAGAGCGTGAAGCAGATACATCGAAAAAATTTGCTTTAGAGAAAATTGTGAAAGAGCTTTTGAATACCGTCGACAATCTAGAACGCGCAATTGCAGCAACGGGCGATGAAAAAACTGCACTTTCTGAAGGTGTTGAACTGACATTGAAGTCATTACTCACCACTTTAGAGAAATTTGGCGTGGTCGTGGTCGATACCGAAAATGGTTTTAATGCAGATTTCCATCAAGCTGTGGGCATTGCTCCAGATGCAAAAGCGGGCGAAGTCGGCACTGTATTACAAAAAGGTTATACCTTAGCGGGTCGTTTACTTCGCCCTGCCATGGTTTTAGTGGGTCAATAAATTGTGCTTAGCCCAGTTAAACTTGGCTAAATGCTAAAGAATTCGAGAGTTTTTCATTTTTTTTAACAATTTTACTTGAAAAATTTTGAATGGCTCTCATATCGGATAACAAGCATAAACAATTGCAAAAATATTTTTGAGGAAACATCCAAATGGCTAAAATCATTGGTATCGATTTAGGTACAACAAACTCTTGTGTTGCTGTTCTTGAAGGCGACAAAGTTAAAGTCATCGACAACGCTGAAGGCGCACGTACTACACCTTCTATTGTTGCGTATAAAGACGGTGAAATCCTTGTAGGTCAATCTGCAAAACGTCAAGCAGTGACGAATCCTAAAAACACGTTATTCGCAATCAAGCGTTTAATTGGTCGTAAGTATCAAGACCAAGCGGTACAAAAAGATATTGGTCTTGTGCCTTACAAAATTGTTAAAGCAGACAATGGCGATGCTTGGGTTGATGTAAACGACAAAAAATATGCGCCACAACAAATCTCTGCTGAAATCTTGAAAAAGATGAAGAAAACAGCTGAAGATTATTTGGGTGAAACAGTGACTGAAGCGGTGATTACCGTTCCTGCTTACTTCAACGATGCACAGCGTCAAGCAACTAAAGATGCCGGTAAAATTGCGGGTCTAGAAGTTAAACGTATCATCAACGAACCAACTGCTGCGGCGTTAGCGTTCGGTATGGACAAGAAAGAAGGCGACCGTAAAATCGCAGTTTACGATTTGGGTGGTGGTACATTTGACGTATCAATCATTGAAATCGCTGACCTTGATGGCGATCAACAAATCGAAGTATTGTCTACAAACGGTGATACATTCCTTGGTGGTGAAGACTTTGATAACGCGTTAATCGAATACTTAGTTGAAGAGTTCAAAAAAGAACAAAACTTCAACCTTAAGCAAGATCCTTTAGCGTTACAACGTTTAAAAGAAGCGGCTGAAAAAGCGAAGATTGAATTGTCTTCTTCTAACGCAACTGAAATCAACCTTCCATACATCACAGCTGATGCGACTGGTCCTAAACATTTAGTGATCAACGTGACGCGTGCAAAACTTGAAGGTCTTGTTGCTGACTTAGTTGCGCGTACCATTGAGCCATGTAAGATTGCACTTAAAGATGCGGGTCTTTCAACAAGCGACATCTCTGATGTAATCTTGGTGGGTGGTCAGTCTCGTATGCCACTTGTACAACAAAAAGTACAAGAATTCTTCGGTAAAGAGCCACGTAAAGACGTGAACCCAGACGAAGCTGTAGCAATGGGTGCTGCGATTCAAGGTGCTGTACTTTCAGGTGACAAAACTGACGTACTTTTACTTGATGTTACACCGCTTACCCTTGGTATCGAAACTATGGGCGGCGTGTTAACTGCAATCATTGAGAAAAACACCACGATTCCTGCGAAGAAATCTCAAGTGTTCTCAACTGCTGCTGACAACCAACCTGCTGTAGACATTTCTGTGTTCCAAGGTGAACGTAAAATGGCGCAGCAAAACAAATTGCTCGGTAACTTCCAATTAGGCGACATCCCACCTGCTCCACGTGGTGTGCCACAAATTGAAGTATCTTTCGACATCAACGCTGATGGTATCTTGAAAGTATCTGCTAAAGATAAGAGCACAGGTAAAGAGCAATCGATTCAGATTAAAGCAAACTCAGGTTTGTCTGATGCTGAAATCGAAGCAATGATTAAAGATGCTGAAGCGAATGCAGAAGAAGATCGTAAATTTGAAGAGCTTGCAAAAGCGCGTAACGAAGCTGATGCTTTAGTTTCATCTTCTCAAAAAGCGATTAAAGATCTTGGCGAGCAAGTGACTGCTGATGAGAAAACTGCAATCGAAACTGCAGTTGCTGAGTTAGAAACAGCAACCAAAGAAAACGATGTAGATGACATCAAAGCGAAAACTGAAGCGCTTCAAAACATCATCATGCCAATTAGCCAACGTGCTTATGAAGCAACTCAAGGCGCTCAAGGTGGTGCTGAAGGTTTTGATCCAAACGCGTTTGGTGGTGATGCTGGTCAATCTCAAAAAGCGGACGATGGCGTTGTAGATGCTGAGTTCACTGAAGTTAAAGATGACAAAAAATAATTTGTCGCTTTAA
>CAZOGM010000106.1:0-4060 GCA_964579445.1 uncultured Acinetobacter sp. | reverse complement strand
ACTTCACCCTCAATATAAGCATCTTTAGAAATATTCAATTTATCTCGATTTGCGACGAATTTCATCGCTCCCAAAAAGCATGCCGAATAACCTGCGGCAAAAAGCTGTTCGGGGTTTGTGCCACCACCAGATCCCCCCATTTCTTTAGGAACAGCCAATTTTACATCTAAAATTTCATCCGACGATGTTGCTCGACCATCACGACCACCGGTTGCTTTGGCTTTTGCGGTATATACTATTTTTTCTAAAGACATGACAAAATCCTATTAATCAGTGTGAACTCTGATCGTGGCTGATTTTGATAAATAAATAATCAGTGAAATTGTAAATTTAACCATTGTTATGTGATTAGACGTTGTGTGATTAGAAATTAAAAGTTATGTGATTGAAAATTAAAACTGAATCAATTTGCGATGTTGCATCAATGGCATAGATTCACGAATTTTGACTTGTTCTTCAAGGTCAAAATGCACAGTAATTAGCTTTGAACCTTCTGCATCAATCATATCTAAAATCTGACCACGGCTATTGGTTGCAGCAGTGTGTCCCCAAGTTTGGCGTTTCTCACCATGCCAGCCTTGCTGTGCTGCCCCTAGAACTTGACACTGGCTGTCCATTGCACGGGCTTGTAAAAGCAACTGCCAGTGCATTTGACCGGTCGTATAGGTAAATGCAGAAGGAGCTGTTAAAAGGTGAGCACCTTGATGTCGCAAATTTAATGCCAGTTCAGGAAAGCGAAGGTCATAACAAACCATGAGACCAATATGACCAAAGGGTGTTTGTGCAACTACCACTTCATTACCAGGTTCAAAGAATTTAGATTCTTGATACCCACCGACAGCATCACCAACTTGAACATCAAATAAATGAATTTTATCGTAACGCGCTTCGGTACGCTCAGGACTGATACATAAACTGGTGGTACGGACACGACCATCCGGCACAATCATCCCATTTGGACGATATGGACAAGGCAATGTTCCCGCAACAATCCAGATTTGATGCGTATGAGCAAACTGTTGCAAGCGCTGTTGAAACTCTTGAAAACGTTCTGCAGTTTCGTGCTGTTTACCCGCGGCGAAACATACAAAATTTTCAGGAAAAACAATTAAAGAAGCACCATTACTTTTGGCTTCAATGATCAATGATTCAATGAGCTTGAAGTTTTCTTCAATATCATCTTGAGAATTCATTTGAACAATAGAAACTAAAGTCATGATGCTATCCCTTTATGTAAAATTTATTCTTTTCTAGATACTATGATCAATCGTATCTTTTTGCTTTTCCAGCTGTTTGACTAAAGGTTCAAACATATTTTGATTATTTTGATTCAACTTCATCAAAGTTTTATGTGCATCTAAAACCGTAGACAGCATTGTATTCTGCGTAATGTGCTCATCGAGCAATTCACGCGTGCATACATTGGGATCGCCACAATAATTCAGAATCACAAAAACTTGCCCTAAGCCCATACTATTGGCCAGAGTGCTGATATCTGAATTGGTCGATAACATGACTGCCTGAATATTGTGGACTTGCTTCAGCTTTAAACCGAGCTTTGCCAAAATACCTAAAACAGTACTGTCTATAAATGTGGTTTGTGTTAAATCAACAATTGCGCCAATGACGTTATTTTGTTGTTCAATCCGAGACAGAAGCTTGTCTAAACTAATACAAGATTGGGCTCGAACTTCACCAATAAGTTTGAAGATATGCGTGCCATCTAAGCTTGCATATTCAACATGACCTGTTGACATATAAATGCCATGTGCAGAAAAGGATTGTAAAATTATCACATAGCGCAACCCTATACTCAAGTGGTCTAGGGTCGAAGAACTCACGATAAAAACGTAGCGTATTGATTATAAAGTTAATTCATTCTTTGGAAGCTGAGGATCGCAATATCATCTGCGACATGTTCTGGCGCTTCAAATGACTGGTTCTGCAAATGAAACAGCAATTGTGTGAACTGTTCATTCAAACCGCCATCAAAGGGTTCAAGCGCACCATCTGAACAAATAATGAAACGCGCATGACGACTTAACACGCATTCTTGTTCCTCAATTTCAAAATCGGCAGTCAAACCCAGTGGAAAGCTACTGGTATTTAAAATACGAGGGGGCTGATTCGGTTCAAAGATAATTGCAGGTGGATAATGTCCTGCACTCGACCATTTTAAATGATGGGTTTCTAAATTTAGTACACCCGCCAGCATGGTAATATGTTTTTCAATATTTTCTTGCACCAACATGCCGTTAAGCTTCTTTAATAACTCTCTTGGTGTTTTAGAGCGACCATGGAAGGCTGCCATCCATGAAGTCAGTAAAGAACTGGTCACACCATGACCAGATACATCAGCTAAATAGAAAATGACTTCTTTATCGCTAATTTTCCAGTAATCATACCAATCCCCTGACAAATAGGCAGAGGGCTGAAACAAGGTTTCGACTTTATAGTTTTGTAGTTCAATTGGATTCGGTAACAGCTTCTTTTGAAGTTCAGCAGCTGAGGGCAAATCACGGCTGTCTTGGTTGCGCTTATACTGTGCATCAATTTTTGAAAGTGCTTTTTCAGGATTCGCGGGCAAGCGAGACCATAACCAACCAGCAAGAGCACCCATTTCCCATGCTTGAGACAATTGTGCTCCCTCATGTTCATAGGCAATCACAATCGTAGGTAGAGACCATTGATAATCTAAATAATCATTAACGTCAGCAATTGCAATAATGGTCGGATCATATAAATGAATATCTTCTATATTGATCATTTGCAGGCTCGGAAGCGTATCTAGAACGTGATCTAAATTAGGAATGGTACGCGTGGGCTGAATGAAATACATAGAATTGAACAATGATCCTGATAGATGGTCGCTTAAGTTATCTTAGACGATGTAAGAGGCTTATCCAAGTATTGAGGGGAATTCATACAGAATTCCCCTCAATACAATTTGAATCAATAAAGTAGAAAAATAATGTCGCTTAGTTATTCATTAGCATCGACATCATCATCGCCATCTGAGTCAATAAATAGGTCAGAGCCAGCATCCCCACCTTTTTTCTGGGCAATTTCAAAGTTTTTACGTTGCAAATAAATATCGCGAATCGCTGCGTATTTGTCACCTTGCAAAACGTCCTCTACATCGAGCAATTGAGAACGCGCATCAATGCCGCGCATCAATTGTTCCGTGTAGTACAAACGATCATGATCTTCGAGCAAATATTTTTGTGGACGTGCTTGACTATCTACAATACTACTTAAGCCATCACGAAGCGTACTTGGACCCATGAAAGGGAGCATCAAGTACGGACCAGAAGGTATACCGTAGTAACCTAATGTGGTTCCCAAAGATTCAT
Organism: uncultured Acinetobacter sp.; assembly: GCA_964579445.1. Classification (GTDB taxonomy): domain Bacteria; phylum Pseudomonadota; class Gammaproteobacteria; order Pseudomonadales; family Moraxellaceae; genus Acinetobacter. The sequence continues at coordinate 707 of CAZOGM010000106.1, read as the reverse complement.
CCTCAGTGCCTAGACCTAAACGCCGTGCAGGATCTGCAAAACCTAACGTAGTCACTGTATTAATGGTGAAACGACCCAAGGTTTGAGCGGCACGACCAAAACGACCTTGCGCAACCTGATTCACTGCATTCCATGGTTCACCTAAGTTCTTACGGAACTGACGATACGAACCACGCACATCAGTTGGCACCTTTTTGGTGTATTGAACAGCAAGTGGGCGCGCAACATTACGATCAATCACATCGTTAAATTCGTAAATCTGACGGTTTAAAGGCTGTAGTGGATCTTTAACATTATCCGACTGAGCAGCAGAGGCATTCACCTTCAAATCATCAACTTTCAAATTTTTGAGTTCTTTTAATGATTCTAGGCGTGGATGCTTCACATCAGCTTTAGTTTCATCTAATGCTGACTCATTCATTTCAGACACAGCAGAATCAGTTGTATTGTTATTGGTGCTGTCATCTTGTGCAAAAACAGGAGTAGATAAACCCAAACTCAGCATACCGACCCAGATAAGAGAAGAACGATGCATAAAAAGTTCCTAAGTTCTAAAAATAATATTCATTATGTATGGAAATACAGCATCTCGACATTCTAGCAGGTCTTTTCTCATAAGTATTAAGCTAAATGTGATCAAATAATCTTTGAAAAAGTCATAAAAAAGCGCATTTTGTACAGATAGCAACCATTCGGCGTGGTTTTTT
>CAZOGM010000105.1:0-4146 GCA_964579445.1 uncultured Acinetobacter sp. | reverse complement strand
TTAACAGTTCTGTTTTTAACAAGCGATACAATCATGTCGTAATTTTCGAATTTTTGTTTTTTCGACTTACTAAAGCTGTATCTTCAATACTTTGATTGTTATCACTTCAGTCTTATCATTTATACCTTATAAAAAAAGCGCTAAATTTTTAATCATTTAGCGCCGAAATAATCTTAAACTCATGCTTTTTTGACGTATTCAGACTTCAGCTTCATCGCGCCAAAACCATCGACTTTACAGTCAATATCATGACCATCTGAAGCATCTGGAAGCAAGCGAATATTTTTCGCTTTTGTGCCTACTTTTACCACTGAAGACGAGCCTTTAATTTTCAAATCTTTGATTACCGTGACTGTATCGCCATCTGCGAGTAGATTGCCGTTGGCATCTTTAATGGTCACGGTATCTTCTAAAATTTCGCCGTCTTTCCATTCGTGTGAACATTCTGGGCAAATCAGCAGTTCACCATCTTCATAAGTATATTCTGAATTACATTTTGGGCAGCTAGGCAAAGACATAAAATTCACATTCAATTGGCACGTGCCTGCAATATAGCATTTTTCTGCATTCAATCAGCGCATACCCTTATTTAATTTAAGGTTTAATGTGAATAGGTGCATACCCACTAGATTTAAAAACAAAAAACCTAAGTCGAATTTGACTTAGGTCTTTTAGCGCAATGCTGAATGAGGACATTACATTAAATCAAAAGCTTGGCTGCATTAACTTTGAAACTCTGCATTTGACGTAGACTCATCTTCGTCTTCATCATCATACACATATGCCATACAGCCCCAACCGTCATACTCTCCACCATGATCATTGGCGATTTTGGTGAACCACTCTTCTAAATCGACAATGTCTGAATACTCGGGTTCCATATATACATAAATAGTCACAATCCATTCTGCAACATCGGTTTCTTCATCGACAAATAAACTGATTTTTTGTTCTTCTTGGAGTAAGAATAATGCACACTTTTCAGCTTGTTCCTTACTGGTAAATGCAATGGAATATTCAATTTCGTGCGCTTCGGTCAGGTCGTCACCATCTTGCGCCATTTGCCAAAGCACATTGCCATTATCATCATCTGGATACAGTTTAAAATCACGAGTCATGTGGGATTCCTTATAATCAGTATATTACTATATGCACAATTAGAGATTAGACCACAATTACTACAATTTAGAGAAGTCCTAGATAAATAGATCTCCTTGCTTTTTATCCTGTTGTTTATTCTGATTTGTTAAACTTATCGTTTTCGTCTTGCCCTCTTGATTACTATAAGTATGCACAAAATTAACACTATACCCAGTTACAACTTCCTCCCCCACCTCATCTATTTTTTTTCGCACCTCCAGATCACAAAGCAATATAGTTCCACTTGTAAATGAGATTCTCCCCATAAAAACATCAGTACAAAAATCACTATCGTTCAAACTGAAATTTATTTCTTGCTCCCCCAACAATCCCTTCCACTTAGATTTTTTTTGGTGCTTCAATAATGGAGAAATAACCTCGATTTCTACATTTTCATATAGCTCAGGGTGAGGCTTTAATGGCTCAACAATCATCTGAATAAACTTATCTCTAGGTATAATTTTTTCAGCAGATTTCTTTTTATTATCGCTGGATAAGTCAGTAAACCCTATTTTAGATATATCATTTTGCTTCATTAACGTTTTGAAATAACTGCTACGTTTTGCCAGAATTTTTGGAGATATTCGTAAAAGCTTTTTAGCTAAATCCTCAGCATCAAAGTTCTTTTCTGGAACATTTAATTCTTTTTTAAGCTTCCTTATCATTAACTCTTTTTCAGTATTATTTAACCGTTTTGCTTGATTATCTAATTCCCGCCCTTCTTTACCATCACAATATTTATAGACAGTAAAAATAAATCCGAACAAAGCTATGAGTGTCGCTGCATTCTTAAATTCACTCAAAAAACTAAATACTTCTATCAAGCTGCCTTTTTTTAATGCTTGAGTTTTAATAGAGATTTGTATTTCAAACAAATCAGCTACCTCAGACATAACAGACAATAACTCAACATCAGCTTTCGCTTTAATAAGAGCGTCCATTGAGTGCTTAGCTTCATCATCAAAGTAATAATGAACCGCTAAGAATTCCTGATTTTTCATATTATAGTACTTGTATTAATTTGACTGAACTTTATCCAACTTACTGTCAATTAATATAAAAATCAATTATCAAAACGGAGCATTCTGACGTATCTCAACATCGACACCACTTAATGGCTGTTGGAAAGCCAAATAGGTCGCATGTAAAGCCATTCGACTTAAACTGCTTCGTTTCGGCTCAAGGTGATACAACTTATCTCCCGTAATCGGATGCCCAATATATTGCATATGCACACGAAGTTGATGAGAACGTCCTGTAATGGGCGTTAATAAGACCCGACTTACATCATCCTTATCGTTATAATCCAAAACCTGATATAAAGTTTGTGCAGGCTTACCCAACTCAAAATGCACAATTTGACGTGGACGATTTTCCCAATCGGTAATTAGAGGCACATCGACACTACCCTGAGATTGTTCTAATTTTCCTTGCACTAAAGCAATGTAATTCTTTTTAACTGTACGAGCTTGAAACATTTTACTGATGGCAACTTCTGCATCACGATGCTTAGCAAACATTAAAATGCCAGAGGTTGCCATATCTAAGCGATGGGTGATTTTCGCTTGCGGATATAGTTCCCGAACCCTTAAATATGCACTGTCTTGATGCTCAGCTAGCCGTCCTGGAACAGACAATAACCCAGCAGGTTTATCAATCACCACCAAATCATCATCTTCATAAAGAATAGCAAGTTCGGCTTGAGGTGGTTGGTAGATAAAGTGGTCGTTTAAAGGCATGAAAGGACAGCAGGCATAGGAAAGTTGGCAAAATATCAACTGCGCTTTAGGCTGTCAATCTTTGTCAGGACTGAAAGGCACTGATGCTTTTATGCCATTTGAATAATGGTGGTGGCTTTACCCATTTCTTTAGAGCGATACATCAACTGATCTGCATGGTGTGTCGCGTCATCTAAATTTTCTGGTAGTTGGTCAAAAATACTGATCCCCATACTAAAATCTACGCCATAGCGCTGTTTCAAACCACTTTTTTCAAATTCTTTACGTAATCTGCTGGCATAGTCTTGGGCACTGTGTTCATTCATATCCAGTAAAATCACCGTAAACTCATCTCCCCCCATACGCGCAATGATGTCTGAACTGCGTGTGGCTTTTTTTAGCACATTGGCAAATTCAATCAGGACTTCATCGCCAATGCTATGTCCCAGTGTGTCATTGACTGATTTAAAACTATCAAGATCAATTAAACCCACCGCCAAAGACTGATGTTGTGGGGAACGGCGTTCTTTTAATAATTGATATTCCAATTTAAACGCGCGCGCATTGTTCAGCAGAGTCAAATTGTCTTTCATTGCCATCATGGTCATGGCAACCAAATTAACGCGAATTTTTAAAATCAGAAAGGCTACAATGCTGAAAAAAACCAAGCGTACAAATGCATTCCAATAAGGAATCAAGGTATCTTTATACTGATGTCCCGAACTAAAATCTGCATACAACCATGTGGCTGCTGAAGCGATAATCGTCGCTGTAGTGATTTTTTTATTGTCATACCATGCTGCAATGGAAATGGGAATCAAATAAAACACTGAAAATGAATATTCGTAACCTGTCACCAAATCAATCCAACAAAATAATGCCAGTAAGACCACTAAAATAAAACGTCGAGAACGCACACGATCTAAAAAAAAATTATCAATCTGCTGAATCATGCTGACCCTCTGAAATGATGAATTTACTCATGATGTATTATGGCATGGAAAGTCTGAATCGAGATAAATTCAGCATCAGAATCAAGCCGCCTTAATGTCAACCTCATCTAGATTTTCGCTGTAAATGTCTAAGCTTTAAAATAAATTTTTAAGATGCTTTTGTATTTTGAATCTTAATTCATTAAAAGATCCGGCCGAAACCACTACAGCCATAAACAGTATTTTTCTCATGATTTAGACGATTTAGATGTGCTTTGATTGTGGATTATTTTGGTTATTTTATTTTTGGGGCTGTACTAGATTAGCTCTATGTTAATCTATAAAAATGAAGATAA
>CAZOGM010000104.1:0-4249 GCA_964579445.1 uncultured Acinetobacter sp. | reverse complement strand
CACTGTTCAATCAAGAAAACCCGTGGTTCGATACACGGGTTTTCTTTTTGTTTAATAAAAGAGAATGCTTAATGGGGCTGATGTTAATGATGTTGTTTTAGAAAATGACGTTTTAAAATGTTTTTCAGCATTTCTTCAAGATATAAGGGCTATTTCGGCTGATCTATTTGCAATTTGCTACACTAGGACGCATATAAATAATTAATATAAATACACGTATTTAAAATTTATCTTTATGAAACAATTTACTGAGCTTGTCCCTTTAGATCAGATTGAAGTCAGTTCAGATGAGCTGTTGGCTATCAAACGTGATAATTTAGTTCCTTTGCTCGATGATCAAGCAAGATTAAATCATTATGCTGATCAATTGATCCAAGCACAGTCCGTACTCTTAAAAGGTGTAGATCCGCAGCTGACTCAGCAGCTGAGTCTGGTCATTTCTAAAATTATTCAGCAACTCAACAACTCAAAAAAATCTTTAAAAAAACGAAAGTTTAACGCGTTGCAAAAATGGCTTGGACTTGACTTAGAGTTCAATGCAGGGCAGATCAAATATTTGAAAGACTTAGATCGATTGATAAGTGAAGCTGATACTTTAAGTCAAAGGTTACACATTGAAATTCAAAAATTACAATCCCGATTTCAGCAGGCGCATGGCTATCGAACTCAAATGGCCAAGTATATTGTTGCGGCGCAACAGTTTTTACATGAATATCCGAGCTTTATAAAAAATCGACATCCTTTAGATAATTTTGCAGATCGCTTATCTAAAAAAATTAATACCCTACAAACGCTACAGTCGAGTAACGATATGGCGTTGGCACAGATGCAGTTAACCCAGCAATTGTCCTTAAGCTTAATGGATCGTTTTAAGGAAGCGCAGCAGGTTTTAATACCTGCATGGCAGTATCATTTAAAGCAAAGTAATGAGAAGCAATCTCTTGCTTCTGTACAAGAATTGGATCAAAGTCGTGAAAAACTCATTCAATCTTTAAAGAATTCATTAGATAAAAAATAAGGTGTGTTATGTCAGATTCAATTCAAAATTTACCGACAGTGTCTTCGAGCGAATTACAACAACAAGATTTCGAACGCTTGAATTTAAAAGAAATCGGCTTACAACCTGAAGATTTCAATGACGTTTTAAACGCGCGTAAAGAATTGGCGGAAATCAATCATGCCAGTGTGGCTGAGTACGGTAAAAATATCGCGACCAAAACCTCGACTTATACAGATGAACTACTCAATTTAGTTAAAAATAAAGACCTTGATGTCACAGGGCAAAAACTGAATGAGGTGGTCAGTGTTGCCCAGCAACTCAATACATCGAGCATTTTAAATAAACCCAAAAGTACAGGTTTTTTTGGTGGGATTATCAGCAAATTTAAAGGTGCTAAACAAAGTTTTGATCAGCACTTTAATACCACCAAAGAACAAATAGATGCTTTAGTTAAAGAAATTGAAAGTTCACAAAATGGCTTGAAAGCACGTGTGAGCACTTTGGATAAAATGTTCGACGGGGTTCAGGATGAATATAAACAGTTGGGAATCTATATTGCGGCAGGGTATCTAAAGCAGCAAGAAATCCAACATGAAATTGCAACCTTATCTGCGCAAGAACAAGATCAGCAAACCAATCAGCGTGTATATGATTTAAACCATTTGGCCAATAATCTTGAAAAACGCGTGAGTGATTTGCAAGTGTTACAGCAATCTGCCATGCAGACTTTACCCATGATCCGTATTATTCAATCCAATAATCTCATGTTGGTTGATAAATTTTACGCCATTAAAAATATTACTTTACCGGCATGGAAAAACCAGATCAGTTTGGCTATTTCTCTGCATGAACAAAAGAACAGTGTGCAATTGGCCAATACGATAGATGATGCCACCAATGAGTTGTTGAAACGCAATGCCGATTTGCTCCATCAAAACTCTGTCGACACGGCCAAAGCCAATCAGCGTTCGGTGATTGATATCGAAACCCTTGAACATGTGCAAAACACCCTCATTAAAACAGTGAATGATGTGATTCAAATTCAAAAAGAAGGCATGCAAAAACGCGAAGAAGCATCGACTCGTATCCGTGCTTTGCAAAGTAATTTGAAGCAATTGGTATTAGATTCGAGTACCAATACGCCGCATCAATCCTAAGTGATTAATCTGAACCTAATCATCTAAAATGATTGTTGCAGTGATTATTGACGTAATTATCGAAGTAACTGTTGATGTAATTAAGAGGATAAACTATTGACCGCAGCGAAAGAGCATTCGGTTCAAGCTGAAGATATTACCAATGGTTTAGCTGTTTTGAAGCGACGCCAAACCAAGCTGAGTTTGATGAGCATCGGCAGTATGTTGCTATTCGCCGTCAGTGCTATAGCTATTTTTGCCCAGCAGGATTTTGTTTTTAGCTTTTTTGGTTTAACGCAAGCGGTTGAACAGTTGCATTTGCCATATATGGTTGATGAAGTCGTTACTCAATACCAGAACCAGCCAGATTATTTCTTTAATTTATTGTCTTGGTTTGGTTGGTTAATCTTAAAAGTGGTAGTGTCATTGGTTGGAGCATTTATTGTGATTGGGGTCTTGAAAAAGATTCGTTTCTTTTATGTGCGCTTTCAATCTTTTGTACTGAAGTTTGTGGCTTGGCTGATTGCGGTGATTGTGATTTGGTCAGGTTTAACTTATATGCAGTACGATTTAAAAGACGATGACCACGAAGAGCAGTATCAGTTGGTGCATTATGATCAGCATATTGGGCAGAGCCAAATTGCACAGTTGTTAGATGAAACGGATGCCAATTCAACCGTGAAAGCGTATGTGTTAGCCCAAACAGCACTGATGCATAAGCCGCTAGACAAAGATGCTGCAACATCTTATGTGGCACAGTTGGTTCAAGCAGAACGCACGCAGAAAAATTTTATTGAATATGGCTTTAAGCCTGAACAAATCTGGGTCATGCAGCAACAATTGTATGGTCAAGCCATGACTCCTATCGCAAAAAGTATGGTGCCTAAAGTTCAACAAGCCCAGCAAATCTCAGATATTGTGCAGATTATCTTGTTTGCCATTGCAGCCTTTGGTGCTGTGCTGAGTTTATTACTCTATGTATTGTCCAGTCGGATTCGTGGTCGTGCAGAAAGAATTGAGCGAAATATTTATTAATTTTTGCCGTGTAATTAAAAAGCCCGCTGATTAAATCATCGGGCTTTTTTTATGTTTTAATCGAACATCTTTTAGCTAGCATCTTGAAGCGGTTTTCTCAGCTCTTGTACAATAAAAGTATGGTCGGTAATACGACCATCTACAATAAAATATGGAATGGGATGTGCGCCCAATTTACGTACATATTGGGTGAGTTCTTGTTGATGATCTACTATTTCTTTATGTTGAATCGAACGTAGCACGTGCGTACCATCTAGACCAATACCTTCAATAATGTTTTTTAAAACATCTGGATTGGAAATATCTTTTCCATGCGCAAATAATGCATGGAATAACGCTTGAGTTAATGCCAACTGATCAAAGTTATTGTCTAAAGCCAAAATGGCTTGATGAGCAAGTTGACTATTGGGCATGCGCTTCATATGTTCGATATCAATGACGACATCTTCACTATAAGCGGCAAATTTAGCCATTTCTAGTTTACGGTTTGCTGCAACAGACCCGTATTTTTCAGTTAAATACTGCAAAATATCTAAACCTTGTTCCGGAATCTCTGGTACAGCTTGAATCGGAATCAGCTCAACTTTATATGCCGTATGTTCATTCCAGTTTTTCTTTAATTTTTGAAAAGCCACATAACTCATGGGATAAACGATATCAAAAACAAATTCAATTTTCATAACTAGTCTCATTTTATATCGAATGATCTTGAGTGAGGATTCGAGTGCTCAGTGATTTTTGGGTTATTAGTCAATAACGTTGCGGCCAAATCAGATTAAATCTGAGTTTTCTGAATCTTTTCTTAAAAGATTAGGACAATACTGTAAACACGTTCGATGTTTATCAGTACACGCTTTAAAATTAACAGCGACTGTAAATCATTTATTCAGATTAATCCGTAAATGTGGGTGAGAATAGGATTAAAACTAGAACAGTTCGTTGCATTTTCAGCGTAATTTGGAATGTGTTCTTTATATCTAGTATTCCGATTATAATTATAAAAACAAACTGTTTTACCTATTCTGTATTTTCACCTAGTATAGCCTCATCAAATAAACATTTACTCCTTTGGAGACGT
>CAZOGM010000103.1:0-4412 GCA_964579445.1 uncultured Acinetobacter sp. | reverse complement strand
ACTGTTGTTGAAAAAGACGAAAAATTTCTTTTTGTAGAAGAACATACAGAAGGTGTGACGCATACTGTTTTTAATCAACCCGCCGGCCATGTCGAAGCAGGTGAAACGATTATTGAAGCAGCCATTCGTGAAACCATGGAAGAAACGGGTTATGAGGTTGAAATAGAGTCTTTACTTGGCATCTATACTTATACGCCACCCATGTTTCCTGACCGCACCTATTACAGATTCTGTTTCTTAGCAAAAGAGATTAAACATCATGTCGATGCAAAGCTCGATACAGATATTATCGGTGCAGTGTGGATGACACTCGATGAACTTGAAAATTCGGCTCGTGCACGTAGCCCACTCGTTTTGAAAGCCGTGAAAGATACCCTTTCAGGTCAAAAATTTCCTTTATCGCTCGTTTATGAGCACAAAAACTCTCCTTTCATTTCAAATTTGGATGCCTAATCCTATGCAACAACGTGTCATCGTCGGTATGTCGGGTGGAGTAGATTCATCTGTTTCTGCTGCACTTTTACTTCAACAAGGATATCAAGTTGAAGGGCTTTTCATGAAAAACTGGGAAGAAGATGACGGTACGGAATATTGCACGGCAATGGATGATCTTGCCGACGCGCAAGCCGTTTGTGACAAAATCGGAATCAAACTACATACCGCAAATTTTGCCATGGAATATTGGGATCGCGTGTTCGAACATTTCTTAGCGGAATATGCTGCGGGTCGTACGCCAAATCCAGATATTCTGTGTAATAAAGAAATCAAATTCCGTGCCTTCTTAGATCACGCGGTGAATTTGGGCGCAGACTTTATTGCAACAGGTCATTATTGCCGTCGTGGTGACAGCCTAAAAAATTCACGTGGTGAAGAATACGCCCCTCTTTTACGTGGCGTAGATCAAAACAAAGATCAAACCTATTTCTTACATGCTGTTCATGGTCGTGAAATTAATAAGACTTTATTCCCTGTTGGTGAAATTGAAAAACCTGAAGTGCGCCGTATTGCGGAAGAACTTGGACTTGCAACAGCGAAGAAAAAAGACTCTACAGGGATTTGTTTTATTGGCGAACGTCGCTTTAATGACTTCTTAAAACAATACCTTCCTGCTCAAGCTGGAAAAATTGTGCTGGATGATGGTAAAGAGGTTGGTGAACATCACGGCTTAATGTACTATACGCTCGGTCAGCGTGGTGGCATTGGTATGGGCGGCTTAAAAGGCGCTGCTGAAGGTGCTTGGTTTGTTCTGCATAAAGACATTGAAAACAATCGTTTGGTGATTGGTCAAGGTCATGAACATCCACTCATGCAAAGTACCATTTTATGGTCTGAAGCGATTGATTGGGTTGCGGGTGAACAAGCGATTCCTGAAACAGGTTTTCGTTGTACTGCAAAAACCCGTTACCGTCAGCCTGACCAAGCGTGTGTGATTTTCAATGACGAGACAATGCCAAATGGTGTTCGTGTTGAATTTGATGAACCACAACGTGCTGTAACCCCAGGACAAAGCGTTGTATTTTACGCAGATGAAGTTTGTTTAGGTGGCGGTGTGATTCATCATACCAATGCGCCAAAACCTGATTTTATTTAAAGGAATATTCGGCATGACAGAGTTACCGTTTCAACAGCCTCAAACTCTGAATGTTCGTCAAAATAGAGCATTGGCATTGGCTGCTGTGTTTCAATCCACACAGCTCACCCATATGACCGCCCTTTCGGGACGACAGAGTATTGGTGAAAACGGTAACTTTTATTTGGAACAATTGATTAAGGCGAGTTTAAATATTCGCCCTCAATCCAATCAAAATTGCCAAACATTAGATTTTTTTAATCAGCTTGCCGATATTTCTCTCGGACTGAAAACATTAGAAAGTAGCATTACCCAGCCTTTTAATACCTCTCCAAAATCCAGAATTCCAAAATTTGCCAACGCCAAACTTCCAATGTCTTATGCCATGGCGCTTTTACATTTAGAAAAGAAAGTCTATAGCAATCCAGAATTCGTTAAAATTATTGAAAAATCACAACAAAAAATATTAAAACAACTTTCTTTCTTCGATAATAATTATTTGCATCCCAGTATCATCGCTAATCTAGCCCAAACCTACATCGAAACAGCGGGTTCGATTAATCCGCGTATCATGGTCAAAGGCAGTGCAGAAGCATTTAAAGACAGCGCACATACCAATCGCATTCGTGCATCCTTATTTACAGGCTTACAAATGGCGCATCTTTGGCGTCAGTCTGGTGGAAGTTCATGGACCATGATCTTCACCAAACGTAAGTTACTCAAAGATATTCAAGATCTCGCTCGCTTACAGTTTCAGGTGGTTTAAATGAAACTTTTCGGGTTTGTTTTACGTTTAATTCCAATGTCTAAGGAATCGCTATGAACGCTTTAACTGCACTTTCTCCACTTGATGGACGCTACGCTAGCAAATGCGATGCGCTACGCCCTTTCCTTTCTGAGTTTGGTTTAATCCATGCTCGTGTGACTGTAGAGGTGCGCTGGTTACAAGCGCTTGCGAACCGTGCTGAAATTACAGAAGTGCCTGCTTTTTCAAACGAGACCAATGCAGCTTTAGATGCAATTGTTGCTGATTTCTCTGAAGATGATGCAAACCGCATTAAAGAAATTGAACGTACCACCAACCATGACGTGAAAGCAGTTGAATATTTCCTGAAAGAAAAAATTGCACACATTGATGAATTAAAAAATGCAGGTGAATTTATCCACTTCGCATGTACATCTGAAGACATCAACAACTTGTCTCATGCTTTAATGCTCAAAAGCGGTCGTGAAGTGCTAGTAACTGCGATGCAACAAATTATTGATTCAATCGTTGCGCTTTCTGAAAAACATGCTGATCAACCAATGTTGTCTCGTACACATGGTCAAACTGCAAGCCCAACCACTTTGGGTAAAGAAATGGCGAACGTGGCTTACCGTTTAGCGCGTCAAATTAAACAGTTCCAAAATGTTGAACTTCTAGGCAAAATCAATGGTGCTGTAGGTAACTACAATGCACATTACTCTGCTTACCCAGACATCAACTGGCCTGCGCATTCTCAAGCATTTGTTGAATCTTTAGGTTTAGAATTTAACCCGTACACCACGCAAATTGAACCACATGACTACATGGCAGAACTTTTTGATGCGCTACGTCGTTTCAATACAATTTTAATCGACTTTAATCGTGACGTTTGGGGTTATATCTCGCTTGGTTTCTTCAAACAACGTTTGAAAGATGGCGAAGTGGGCTCTTCTACTATGCCACATAAAGTAAATCCAATTGACTTCGAGAACTCTGAAGGTAACCTTGGTATTGCAAATGCAATCTTAGGTCACTTGGGTGAAAAACTTCCTGTATCTCGCTGGCAGCGTGACTTAACTGACTCTACTGTACTTCGTAACATGGGGGTTGGTTTTGCGCAAAGCTTAATCGCTTTTGAAGCTTGCTCTAAAGGTATTGGTAAACTTGAATTGAATGCTGAGCGTATTCTTGAAGACTTAGACAATGCACAAGAAGTATTGGCTGAACCAATTCAAACAGTAATGCGTCGTTACAACGTTGAAAAACCATACGAAAAATTAAAAGCCCTAACTCGTGGTCAAGCAATGACGCGTGACATGATGGTTGATTTCGTGAATGGCAACGAACTTGAAGCCGTTCCTGCTGAAGATCGCGCACGTTTAGCGGAAATGACCCCTGCAACGTATACAGGTAATGCTGCTGAACAAGCAAAACAAGTGGCTGACTTGATTTCTAAGATCTAAGCATAAGATCTGAGTCTAAAATCTAATTCAGTTTAGATGAATAAAAGCGAAGCTCAGGCTTCGCTTTTTATTTCGAATCTTTAATTCCTTCTCCTGTTAGGAGATAAGCATCCTCAGAATATATTCTGAGTGCGCAAGGTAGAGGTAAAAGATTCACTTCTTGGAATCTTCATCATTTCATTCCAATGGACAATACTTCGCCCAATCGTCCTTCATTCTTTGTAATTCACAAGCGGTTAACAACTCGCTAAAGTAAATATAATAGATCGCATCTGGATACTGAATTTCATGGCGATACATCATGCCACGCAAAGAAATAGATAACTCTTCTGGAAAATCATCTGCCAAATTCAGTTCTTCAAATTCATAATTAAAATAACAATTTTGCGTTGCTAAGAATGCTTCTCGAACAGTCATCACTTACCCTAAAAAGCAAATAAAAATATTTTATCGGATTTTAAAGTTTAAAACTGTTGAACTTGCATCATATAAAACATCTCTTTCAAGTTTCGCTTGAAAATGAATACATATTTTCTGATTCATTTTTCTTATATAATGCCGAAAATTTAAAAAATGATATTAAACAATATGATTTATTATGCTTTAGCTTCTAAGCACTATTTAGTTTTAAGTT
>CAZOGM010000102.1:0-4641 GCA_964579445.1 uncultured Acinetobacter sp. | reverse complement strand
ACTCGAACTCTCGACCCCAACCTTGGCAAGGTTATGCTCTACCAACTGAGCTATTCCCGCATGCCGTGTATAATACAGCATGCAAAAATACGGTCAACACCTTTATGTAAAAAAAAAATTGATTGAATAAAATAAAAGCATTTTCTGTCGAAAACATCAGCAAGTCCCTAAAATGATATAAAAATAAGGCGTTAAAGCATTTTTTTAGCATAAATACTGTAGATAAAATTTCAATCAAAACAGGGTATACTGCGTTATATATGTTATGTATCGAGCCATGTGGAGCCGCTTGTGAGTTTAGAACAGCAATTGATTGAGCGTTTACAGCAATTAATGCCAATTCATCTTGAAGTAGTGAATGAGTCTGCAGGTCATGGTGGTTATTTCCCAGGTAAAGAGTCTCATTTTAAAGTCAGCATCGTGAGTGATGCTTTTAATGGCTTACGTCTGGTGCAACGTCATCAAAAAATATATGCCGCTGCAGGCGATTTACTTAGCCCTGATAAAATCCATGCGTTGGCTATTCATGCATATATTGCAACCGAATGGACAGGTACTGCGCCTAACAGCCCCGACTGTGCCCACGCACCCAAGCCTTAAGAGAGCCTGATGGATACACATTTACTGATCAAAATTATTCATATGTCGAGTGTTTCACTGACGATTGTGGTGTTATTGCTGCGGGCAACTACATTGTTTGTGGGGGTTCAAAACAATCAACCTAATCCACAAAGACGTAAGCTATATGTAGGATTACAGCATTTTTCCTTTAGCTTAGTGGCGGTGACGGGTTTAATCCTATTAAGCATGAACAATTTCGAAGTCCAGCCTTGGTTCTATGCCAAAGCGGTTCTATTTTTTGTAATTTTATCGTCCGTTATAAAAACCTATAAGCAAGATGACAGTATTCCCATGAATCAGCGTAGAGCAGGGCTATTGGTGACGACTGTGGCTTTTATCGCTTTAATTGGTCTGATTATGATCAAGCCGAATTTTGTTTGATTGTTCTAGATTATTTTTCATCAGGGTTTAGCACAAGATAAAGCCCTAAGCCAATCAACAAAATGTTAGGATTTAATTATGAGCAAGTGTAGAAATAATTATTTTCTAACTTCAAACAAATGATCGATTCATGAGATATGATGCGCTCAAAAATGAATACTTTTGATGTTGATGCAACATTCTCATTCTAAAATAGAATTTGGCTATATTTAAATACAGATCATAAATTGACGCAGGCTTATCAATCATTGTTCAATAAGCTTGAGAAAAAATAAAATTGAGAATGCTATGAATTTAAATTCTTCTAAAATACTTCAACTTAGCCTACTGATTTTGGGTGTTGTTTTTATCTCGGCTTGTGCCACCACAGTCAAGCCGACCTACGTTTCACCGACGCAGTATCAGGCCCTTAACTGTGTACAGCTCGCTGCCGAGTTTGATCGTGTACAGAACTATATCAATAGCGGTGTACAAACGCCAAAACGCACTGGCATGGGTGTCGGTGTTGGTTTAGGCGGAGGTTGGGGCAGTCGCGGAGGCTGGGGTATAGGTCCTTCCATTTCCGTCAATATGGGACAATCATCTGAGACCAAGAATACGGAATTATCACGCCTATATGGTCAGCAAGATGCCTTGTCACAAGCCGCACAATTTAAAAACTGTCCTTACGTGCCAAAACGTGTCGTTGAACCAAAAAAATAATAAAAATGGGTTATATTTCACACTCTTGTGTTTTGGCCCATTTATAAAAATGTTTCAAAAAATATTCTTATTAAAACAATATCTTGATTATTGTTAATTACATTTGGTGACCTAATCTTCATGATTTTTTCACATTTAAAACTTGTCTGTTTTTGATTTTTTCGTTTAAGGTGTGCCTCCTTTAGCGTCACACAGATATGTATATGGTAACAAGTTGGCTTTTCATTTTTGCAGTGTTTGCGATTCTGCTTATTCCGGGTCCCACCAATGCATTTTTGGCTAGCGCAGCGCATCACCAAGGTGTTTTGAAGACATTTCACCTGATCCCGATCGAGTTGTTGGGTTACATTTATGGCATTAGTTTATGGTCTTTACTGATTCATTTGACCATGCCAACGTGGCCCATGTTGATTCATATTCTACATGTGGTCAGCGCAGCCTACGTGATTTGGCTGGCATTTCATTTGTGGAAAACATCGCATTTAAAACAGCATAGTCTAAAAAATAAAACTTTAAATCGTAGTGTATTGTTCAAATCCACTTTACGTAATCCAAAATCGATCTTGTTTGCTGTGGGTATATTTCCAGCATGGACATGGGATTCATTTCAGAACTATGCCTATGTATTGGCTATTTTTAGTTTATGTCTGATTCCTTGCGCTTTATTTTGGATTAATTTTGGACGCAAGGTGTTGGCGGGGAATTTAAATGGGGTGACTGCCGACCGTGTCTATAAAGGATCGGCAATGTTGTTAGTGCTAAGCATGTTGCCTGTGGTGATTGGCTTTTTCTAAATCTGGCACTAACATTCGATCTTGATATTTAAGAATTTTCAGACTTTTTCGATGCGAAAAATTTGTGACGAATAAATCCGATTACACCAGGCAGTACGCTTAAAATAATAATACCGAAAATAAGATAGGTAAAATTATCTTTCATAATTGGCATATTACCAAACAGATAACCTAAGGTAATAAAAGATGCAATCCAACAAAATGCACCAATCATATTAAACGTCAGAAAGAACTTGTAATTCATGCTGCCTGCACCCGCTACAAAGGGTGCAAAAGTGCGTGCAAAGGGAATAAAGCGTGCAAAAATAATGGTTTTTCCGCCATGTTTATCAAAGAATTTCTGAGTGTTGACTAAATGCTTTTTATTGATAAAACGTGATTCAATTTCAAAAACACGGGGTCCAATATATTTACCAATATGATAATTTAATGTGTCGCCCAATACCGCCGCAGTAAACAGTAAAACACCCAAAACCCATGGATTCATTGCGCCCGTTGATGCCGCCAATGCACCTGCAGCAAACAGTAAACTGTCACCGGGTAAGAACGGCATCACCACTAAGCCAGTTTCTACAAAAATAATCAGGAATAAAATTCCGTAAATCCAGATGCCATAATTTGTTATAAATTCAAGTAGATGGTCATCTACATGCAGAATGAAATCAATTAAATCCATGAGCCAAAAACTGTGCGAAAGTGTGCAGAAATCCTATCAGTCCTACCCGATAAAGTCAGTAACCAATTGATTTAAATTCATCATCCTTATGCAAATCAATCATTTTTATTTCGCCACGAAACTTTATTTTTATGATCATTGCTTATCAATATAAAAACCAAATTATCTCGCTAGAAGATCGTAATAAAATAGAAAGGCAGAGCATATTTAATCTAAATGAATGAGTATCAATGTTGTTCAACACCATAAAATCGATGCAATTTTTGAGTCTGATCGCCATTATGTCGATGGCTCATTTTTTTATTGGTGATGCATAGCATAGCGCAGGCAAATTCAGCCTAAATCATCTTATTGAAAAATAAAATGAGCGGGGATATCTACAAGCACGAAGTTGAATATTTGAAGCCACAGTTAAAGATTTTAAACGTAGTAATGTGCTGAAAAAACAACTTAGCTGAATTTTGTGCGAAGTCTTGGGAAAAATGTTAGAATATGGCGCTTATATTCGTTGCCTACATAGTTGTATACCATGACGACCAATACCCAAATTACTGAAGATCGCATCCTCATTCTGGATTTCGGTTCTCAATATAGTCAGCTTATTGCACGTCGTGTACGTGAAGCTGGTGTTTATTCAGAAATGTACGCATTTGATATGTCTGAAGAAGACATTCGTGCATTTAACCCAAACGGGATCATCCTTTCAGGTGGTCCAGAAAGTGTTTATGAAGCGGGTAGTCCTTGTGCCCCTGAAGTTGTGTTCAACTTAGGCGTACCTGTTCTTGGTATTTGCTATGGTTTACAAACCATGTCAGCACAGCTTGGCGGTAAAGTTGAGCCAGGCACTGTACATGAATTTGGTTATGCAGAAGTAGACATTCAAGTTCGTGACAAGCTGATTGGCGATCTTGAAGATACCGCAAACCAACTCAAAGTGTGGATGAGCCACGGTGACAAAGTAACTGCGTTACCTGAAGGTTTCCAAGTCACTGCAAGTACGCCAAGCTGCCCATTTGCGATGGTGTCTGATGAAGCTCGTCGTTTCTACGGTATCCAGTTCCACCCAGAAGTAACCCACACTGCTAAAGGTGCGGAATTACTGTCTAACTTCGTTCACGGTATTTGTGGTTGTCGTAACTTATGGAACTCTGAAAACATTATCGATTTACGTGTTGAACAATTACGTCAACAAATTGGTGATCAAAAAGTTCTTTTAGGTCTTTCTGGTGGTGTGGATTCATCTGTCGTTGCTGCGTTACTTCACCGTGCGATTGGCGACCAATTAACTTGTGTATTCGTAGATAATGGGTTACTTCGTTTGAACGAAGGCGAGCAAGTAATGGAAATGTTCGCGAAAAACATGGGTATCCGTGTAATTCGTGCAGATGCTGAAGAGCGTTTCTTAACTGCGCTTAAAGGCGAAGTTGATCCTGAAGCGAAACGTAAAATCATTGGTCGTGAGTTCAT
>CAZOGM010000101.1:0-4850 GCA_964579445.1 uncultured Acinetobacter sp. | reverse complement strand
GCATGGTTAAAAGAAGACAAAAGTCATTTATTTAAGTACTTGCCTTGCATGTCACATGGTTGAGCAATGGGTTAACGGTTTAGAAGTGATGATTTTAGTGATAAGCAAAGTAAGTAGTATTCACGGTTTTCTGTCTAGGGTTTACGCATCGTTATGCGCATATGAATTTTATGATCGAAATAAACCAACGATTCAAATTATGAAATCACTGGCTTAAGCAGGATTCGGGTTAATAAATTTTTAGAAAATTGTTAATCTTATTCAGTTTAAAATTTCAAGCAATATCCTGCACTGCCCCATATTTAAAAATAATTTTAAGCATCATTTTTTATGAGGTGATACGAATTT
This sequence comes from uncultured Acinetobacter sp., assembly GCA_964579445.1. GTDB lineage: Bacteria > Pseudomonadota > Gammaproteobacteria > Pseudomonadales > Moraxellaceae > Acinetobacter. The sequence goes on along the minus strand of CAZOGM010000101.1, from coordinate 4,502 downwards.
GGCCGAATTTAAATATCCAAATTGAATGCTTATCTGCTCTAATTGATCAACGTTCTAAGATCAATGGATTCATCGAAAAATTGGATCGGATCAATCTGAATGTTATCATTAATGATTTTTTTACTGAGCATGAACTCTAATGGTCGGTTGATACAATCCGCAGCGATTAAACGTTTTTGCTGAAAGTAAAACACACAAAAACTATCTCCTTGATCAAGATCACCACGAATAACCAGCTGATCATAGCCTTGATTAAGACCCACAATTTGCAATTTAATATCATATTGATCTGACCAAAACCAAGGCAATGCATCATAAGATTTAGATTTACCAGCCAAGGTTGCTGCCGCAACTTTGGCTTGTTCATTGGCATTCGGTACTGACTCCAGACGAATTTGACGTCGATAAAGTGGACTGAAATGGGTCGTACAATCTCCTGCCGCCACAATATCTGGATCACTAGTCAGACACGTTTGATCAATCACAATACCATGATTAACTTCAATTCCTGCACTTTGAGCGAGCTCGATATTGGGATCAACACCAATCCCCACAATAACGATATCTGCAGCTAAAGTAGTGCCATCACCACATACAATACCTTGTACCTGAGTATTACCCACAATATGCTTAATCGTCATATTGTTATAAATATTCACGCCGTGTGATTGATGAATTTTGGCATAGAATTCAGACAATTGAGGTGCAGTTACACGCTGTAAGATTCTTGGTGAGGTCTCCAAAAGTGTAACTGGGATACCTTGTTTTCTTAACGATGCCGCAGTTTCTAAACCAATATAACCACCGCCAATTATTACTGCGTGTTTTGCATTTTGGATAGCCAGTCGTATGGCTTCGATATCGGCTGCATTTCGCACATAATAGATACCTTTGAGATGACTCCCCTTGATATCGAGTTTTCTGACTCGAGCACCCGTGCAGATCGCCAATTTGTCATAGAGGATCTGTGGACCCTCCCTAATATCTAAAATTTTTCGTTCACGGTCTATTGACACCACATGACCGTGTATAAACTGAATTTTTTGCTTTTCATAGAATGATGCAGGGCGGATCAGTAAATCCTGAATAGTTTTATCACCAGATAAAAAGGTCTTGGATAAAGGTGGTCGATGATAGGGTAAATGCGGTTCATCTCCGATCATGATGATTTCACCTTCCCAGCCTTCTTGACGTAAACTGACGCTGAGCTGCGCCGCTGCATGGCTAGCGCCAATAATCACAGCTCTCATCTTTTGCATCTCATACCCTCTCTTCAATCATCATTGACTATTTTTGTTCTTTTTTGCGCTGAGTGTGACCATCAGCTTAGAATAGCCACGTACGAAATTGGACTGCACAATCTCAGGTTCATCCACTACGTCCAAAGCATCAAAACGATTTAAAATTTCTTCCCACAAAATACGCAATTGCATTTCGGCTAAACGATTGCCCATACATCGATGGATGCCAAATCCAAATGACAAATGATTCCTCGCATCTTTACGGTCAATAATAAACTCTTCTGGACGATCAATCGCACGTTCATCCAGATTGCCTGAGGCATACCACATTACGACTTTGTCACCCTTACGAATAAATTGACCATTGAGTATGACATCTTGCTTTGCAATACGGCGCATGTGTGCCAAAGGGGTTTGCCAGCGAATGATTTCTGAAACCATATTGGGAATCAGATGTGGATTTTCTTTTAGTTTGGCAAACTGCTCGGGAAATTGATGCAATGCCAGTACACCACCACTCATTGAATTACGAGTTGTATCATTACCACCGACAATCAATAGCGCTAAATTACCCAAGTATTCCATTGGACGCTTAATCAAATCACGTGTCGCTTCACTGTTTTGCATTAAGGTAATTAAGTCAAAACTTGAGTTATCTCCATCTGCTAAACGCTTTGCTTTGTCGTGCCACAAAGCCACAAAGTGTCTTGCCATGTCCGCTACACCGACAAAGGACTCATCTAAATCCTTATCTCCACCTGTACTTTGTGGTGAGGATGAAAATAAATCTGACCAATACACCAGTTTCAAACGATCTTCGTATGGAAAATCAAGTAAAGTCGCGAGCATCCGTGCAGTCAATTCAATTGACACATTGTGTACCCAATCAAAAGGTTGCCCAATAGGCAAATGATCAAGAACTTCAGCGGTTCGCGTACGAATTAACGATTCCATTTCTTTTAAATTTTTAGGTGCGACCACGCTCTGAACTGCTTGGCGGCGTTCATCATGTTTCGGTGGATCCATCGCAATGAAAGTTTCCACATCTAGAGGTGCAGTACCAATCAAAATAAGGGGTTCAGATGAAAACAACGCATGGTTTTTATCGACAAATATAATATCTTTATGGCGGGTTACCGACCAAAATGGCCCAAAAGGACTATTCGCTTGATAATGTACCGGGCATTCATCACGCAAACGTTTTGAATACGCATTCCATTGATGCTGTCTAAATAAAAATGGATTACTGAGGTCAATATCTTGAATATCGATCGTTGAAACATCAGGAATAGGGTGTTCTACAAATTCAGGAAAATATTCTTTTTGTGTAATCAAACGTTTGGTACGTTTAAACAAATGAATGCCTTTAACTTGCATATGCATGGGGAAAAATGGCGACATTCGATTTGATGCTTCATTTTTCACTTTATTCAATATTGTTTCAAATTGGGTCATTTTACGGCGTCCTTTTTTTATTGTTGATATCCATATGATTTCGCTATTATTTATAACGATATATACGACTACATTTGATATTCAGGTAGCTGAACTCTCATACCATCCATATCCTCAGTGACATGAACTTGGCACGCTAAACGTGACGTGGCATATTTTTCTGGATTTAGATCAAGCATTTGTAATTCATTTGAGGATATTGGGCTGATTCGTGTCATCCATTTTGACTCAAGCATCACGTGACAGGTGCCACAGGCACACTCCCCACCACAATCTGCATCAATAGCTGGGACACCATGATCAATTGCGATCTGCATCAGTGATTTACCTGCTTCTAATGCCGTTATGTGCTCTGTTCCATCATGTTCAACGAAAGTAATTATTCCCATCTGTATTCTCCTTCAAAGCATCATTTCTTTGTTGTTCATCGGTTTTAGGATTGATCTATATAATCTAATGATATAAATGCAGTACAAGGAGGTCATTTTTTGACAATACAGGGTCATTAAAAGACATAAAAAACCAAAAAACGACTAAATCAACACATGATTAAAGACAGGATGTCGACATGGATGAGATGAAAAGTAAGACTTGGGCAGATGTAAATCATGATGCTACAAGTCATGATATCGCAAATATTCCGTTAAGCTATGCACGTATGATCGGGCGTGAATTGGGTCTGAATATTCGTGAAATACCGCGACTATTGCAATTTACCCATCTCAATATTGAACAATTTATGCGTGACGAAAATTTGCTTACCGCGAGACAGTTGGTCCAAATTTTACAGAACAGCTTAGCTTTATCTGAACATGCTGATTTTGGCTTGCGCTTAGGCAAACGTCTTACGCCAACGACCCATGGCGCTATGGGTTTCTTGGTGAACAGTAGTCCGAATTTGTTGATGGCGCTCAAAGCTTTTAAGGAATTTATTCCCACGCGCATTAGTTTTGCCCATATCAACCTTGAATATACGGAACATGTGGTCAATATAACGTTGTCTTTTGATATTCAACTCTCTGAACAGGTCTATCGGATACTTGCTGAAACCTGTGCAGTGATTTTATATGAATGTGCTGAATTTATTGTCGGACACAGCATAGATGAAGCCAAAATATATTTCACCCATCAGAAACCTGAATATAGCCAGGCGTACACTGACTATTTTTCAGGAAATTACTTTTTTTCAGCCCCTGCGATCAAAGCTGAATTTCCTATAAGTCTGTGTAGTATTCCCAGTGCATCTGCCAATCATGAGAGTTATCTGATCGCGTTACGACAATGCGAAAATATGCTGCAACAATTGCAACCTCTTAAGCAGAGTTACGTTTATCATATTCAGAAAATGATGCTATCGAGCGCTTTACATGAATTGAATGAGGAGCAGATCGCAGCATCGCTATTTATGAGTAAACGTACACTAGCGCGTAAACTCGCTGAGGATGGTACAAGCTTTAAAGAGATTCGAGATTCAATTCTCTCAAAACAAGCCAGTAGCTATTTAATTGAAAGTGATTTATCCACCGATGCGATTGCAATGCTGCTGAATTATCATGACAGTGCTAACTTCAGGCGGGCATTTAAGCGGTGGTTTAGTATGACACCCAGTGAATATCGATATAGAAATAAAAAATAAATAGTTTAGGGTATATATTCTCTTTTGGATAATAATTTAGAAATTAGACTCCGTTGACATTTTACAATTTTAACTAACTAATCGATGAAGTTGAATGAAGAGTAATCCAAAATACTCCTTCACATTCCATTCACATAAGCCTGTTTAGAATCATTAACATGAGTCTCAAT
>CAZOGM010000100.1:2024-4939 GCA_964579445.1 uncultured Acinetobacter sp. | reverse complement strand
TTAAGCTTGACCTTCAGCATCAGCGCCTTGAACACGCTGTAAATTTGCTTCAAATTCCGCATCAAAATTGATAGGGGTAAGTAGCAATTGAGGAAAACTGCCTTTAGTCACAAGATCATTCACCGCTTCACGAAGGAAAGGGAACAAAATGTTCGGGCAGTAAGCGCCAAGAATATAAGGAAGACGTTCTTCTTCAACGCCATCGATCAGGAAAATACCTGATTGAGTCACGTCCACAATGAACGCAGTCTCGCCCGCATTTGTCGCTTGAACCACCACTTTTAAAGACACTTCAAAATGAGTTGGATCAACTTTTTCTGCAGCAGACGATAAGTTAATGTTTAACTCAGGCTGCCATTCTTTGGTAAAAACACTCGCCCCAGGTACTTCAAAAGATAAATCTTTGGTGTAAATACGCTCTAAAGCAAGTTGCGGTTGAGCTTGTTGTTCTTCACTCATTCTTTATTCCTTCAATTTTAAAAAGTGATTTATGCCAATAATTCGTCTAGTTTACCTTCACGCTCTAAAGCATAAAGTTGGTCGAAACCACCGATGAATTGTTCTTTAATAAAAATTTGTGGCACGGTACGGTGATTGGTCTTTTGCATCAGCTCAATACGTACTTCTGCTGGTTCTTTCGATAAATTTACTTCTTTGTATTCAATACCTTTACGTTCAAGAAGTTGTTTTGCACGAACGCAGTATGGGCACATGTTTGTAGAATAAACAGTCACTTGAGCAGTCATAATAAATTCCTTAAGCTTTCTTGGCTTTAACCAGTGGTAGGCCTTGTGCTTTCCAGTTACTAATGCCGCCGTCTAAGCGGTAACTATCAGCATGACCGACTTGTTGAAGTGCAGTACCTGCAACTTGACCCAAGTTACAAATGAAGACCAAAGGACGGTCTGCAGTTTTTAATTCTTCAATATGGCTTGAGATTTGGCTATAGGGAATGTTGCGGCTACCACTGACATGACCTTCACGGAAGTCTTTGGCATCACGTAAATCAATCAACATCGCATTTTTAGCTTTCACTAAAATGCCCAGCGATTGTGGTGAAATTTTACGACCATTACGTTGACCTTCGAATACGAAGAACAAAACAATTAAGCCTGCTAAAATTGCAAACAAAAAGGGGTGATTCCCCATAAATTCGAACAAACGTTCCACAAATCACCTAATTACAAATTAAAAACTGCGTTGAGTATAGCGTATATATATGGTGATCAAAATCACTGCTTCAAGGCTTCCAACAAAGAAAACTAATTTTTTTGTTGCGCCTCAGTAATTTCATCGACCAAGCGTAAATAACTGTCCAAACGTCGCGCTAAAATTTCATGGTTTGCAACCGCCTGTTTAATTGCACATTGTTTTTCATGTGTATGGGTACAGTTACGGTATTGGCAATGCCCAATAAAGGCTGAAATTTCAGGGAAGCCGTGGTCAATTTTGTTGTGATCTAAATGCCACAAACCAAATTCACGAATTCCGGGTGAGTCAATTAAAGCGCCATTTTCACCAAAACGAATTAAACGTGTTGATGTCGTGGTGTGTTGCCCTAAAGCTGAGTTTTCAGAAATGATATTGGTTTTCTGAGCAGCATCGGGCACGATCGCATTGATCATGGTGCTTTTACCCACGCCAGACTGACCGACAAAGGCAACAGTTTCATTGTCTAAACGTTTTTTTAACTCAGCAAAATCACTGTCCGCTTGGGTGAGCATACACTCATAACCTAAGGCTTTATATTCTTCAAGCAATTTGAGTCTTGGATCATTATTTTCCAGCAATAAGTCACACTTATTGAGCACCAACAAAGCTGGAATATCTGCATCTGCACATGCCACCAAATAGCGGTCAATGAGCGTGGGTGCAGGTTCGGGTAAGGGTGCAATGACAATGACGATTAAACTGATATTGGCAGCAACCGGTTTAACTTTATGATAACGGTCAGGACGGGTCAATAAAGAACGACGCGGCTGAATAGCGGTGATAATGCCTAAACCAGTATTTGGATCAGCTTGCCATTTAACACGGTCACCCGTGACCAAAAGCTCTAAATTGGTTCGCGTATGACAACGCCAAACACTGCCCAGTTCAATCGGTTTCCAGAACGGATCGGGTTCGCCGTCTTTAACTTCAGGTTGTAGCGGATGCTCTTCTGGAACTGAAAGTGCTTGTACTTCGAGTTGGCGTCCATAATGTTGTACGACAAGACCTTCTAAATCATCAGACGTATCTAAGTCTTCTTGACGTGTCTTATGTTGCTTCTGAATGCGGCGTTGCTGCTGTTCAGTCAAGCGACGTTTACGAATTAAAGCCATTCATAACCTGATAAAACCATGAAATTGAGATGGCAAAAATAGCATGATGAGCAATGGAATTACAGCCAAGATCTGTTTAATTTGCTAGTATTCATCTTTATTTAAACCAATAAGATTGTACTTTATGAGCAGCACGCCTGATACACGCTTAATTTGGATCGACCTTGAGATGACGGGTTTGGATACAGACAATGACAAAATCATCGAAATTGCGACGATTGTCACTGACGATAACTTAAATATTCTTGCTGAAGGTCCAGTGCTTGCCATTCACCAATCGAATATTACTTTAAATGCGATGGATGAATGGAATACCAAACAACACGGTCAGTCTGGCTTAATTGAACGGGTTCGTCGTAGTAAATTGACAGCACAAGATGCTGAACAACAAACGATTGATTTCTTGAAGAAATGGGTCGACCCAAAAACCTCGCCAATGTGCGGCAATTCAATTTGCCAAGATCGTCGCTTCATGCATCGCCTTATGCCTGAATTAGAACAGTATTTCCATTATCGTAATTTGGACGTTTCATCTGTAAAAGAGCTTGCAAAACGCTGGCGTCCCGAAATCATGAGTGGCTTAAAGAAAAA
>CAZOGM010000100.1:0-1924 GCA_964579445.1 uncultured Acinetobacter sp. | reverse complement strand
GGGCAGAATATTTTTAAATTCAATTTACAAAAATAACTGGGGTCTGAGCTTAATTTGTGATGAAGTAGATTCCAATCTTCCTCAGTGCCAGTCTTCCTCTATAACTGATAAAAAGAGATGAATATGCAAAGTAATAATCCTATTTTAAACCGCGTTGAAACCTATAGTGATTTGAGCCAACCGATGACGGTTCAAGGTGCTATTCAGAAATCTATCTTACTTACCGTAATTGCAGCAGCTGTCGGGCTGTCGCTCTTTGTCTATTGCCTACTGACCATGAACTTGTCGCTGGCTTATGGTGCAGCATTGGTGGGTGCAATTGGTGGATTTGTTTTGGCTCTAGTGACGACTTTCAAACCCAACACGGCACGTACACTTGCGATTCCTTATGCATTATTTGAAGGTGCATTTTTGGGTGGTATTTCCATGATCTTCCAAATGAAATATCCAGGTGTGCCTGTAAAAGCATTGCTTGCGACCTTTATCACTACGCTGGTGATGTTTGCGCTCTACCGTGCGAAGATTATTCGTGCGACTGAAAAATTTAAATCCGTCATTATTTCAGCTTCCATTGCCATTGGACTGGTGTTTATTGTTCAGTTCATCATGAGTTTGGCATTTAGCTCAAGCATTCCTTATGTTTTTGAAAATAACTGGTTAGGTATTGGCTTTGCCGCTTTTGTTGCAATTATTGCGTCACTGAGCTTAATTTTAGACTTTGATTTGATTGAATCTGCAGCAGCACAACAAGCACCTAAATCGATGGAATGGTTATGTGGTATCGCGTTACTGGCAACCTTGGTCTGGATGTATTTTTCATTCTTACGTCTATTGGGTTTCTTGGGCAGTGATGATTAATTTTTGGTTTTTTCTATGTGTGGTCTAGTGAAAGCTATTTAATGACTTGGATCATTTACATAATTTAAAAGTTTTTATCGAAGACCAATTGAGTGATCAATTGGTCTTTTTTAATGTCTATGAATTGGATGAAAAACGTTTTTGAGCGCGGTCAACGAGACAACTTTTAACAAATTTTTTAAAATAGGCGCATTATGCAATTTCAGAAATGCTTGAGAGTTGGCATCATGCATAAAAATTATTGTTGAGTGAGAGTCACATGGCACAAGGATTATTGGCGGGTAAGCGTTTTCTCATTGCAGGTATTGCAAGCAAGCTGTCAATTGCTTTTGGTATTGCACAAGCTTTACATCGCGAAGGTGCGGAACTTGCTTTTACTTATCCAAATGACAAATTAAAAAAACGTGTAGATGACTTTGCTGAACAGTTTGGTTCAAAACTGGTTTTTCCATGTGATGTGGCTGTCGATGCTGACATTGAGCAAGCTTTTGTAGAACTTGCAAAACACTGGGATGGTTTAGATGGTGTGGTGCATTCGATTGGTTTCGCCCCAGCGCATACCTTAGATGGCGATTTTACCGATGTGACTGACCGTGACGGTTTTAAAGTTGCGCATGACATTAGCGCATACAGCTTTATTGCGATGGCACGTGCTGCAAAGCCACTACTTCAAGTACGCCAAGGTTGTTTACTCACATTGACCTATCAGGGCTCAGAACGTGTCATGCCAAACTACAACGTCATGGGTATGGCGAAAGCATCTTTAGAAGCGGGCGTACGTTATTTGGCGTCAAGCTTGGGTCAAGACGGCATCCGCGTGAATGCAATTTCCGCAGGTCCAATCCGTACGCTTGCAGCATCTGGTATTAAATCTTTCCGTAAAATGCTGGATGTTAATGAAAAAATTTCACCTTTAAAACGCAATGTCACTATTGAAGATGTTGGTAATGCTGCATTATTCCTTTGTTCTCCATGGGCAAATGGTATTACGGGTGAAATCATGTATGTCGACGCTGGTTTTAATACGGTGGGTATGAGCGCAGAGCTGATGTTTGAAGATTAATGT
>CAZOGM010000099.1:0-5275 GCA_964579445.1 uncultured Acinetobacter sp. | reverse complement strand
TAATCGTCTAGAGCTTTAATATATTTCAAATATGCACATCCATATTCTGAGCCAGCAAACTCAAATACAGCAACCCAAACTTCATCCAGACCTACTTCTGCATTACCATAATAATAACAACCTCGTTTAGGTTTAAAATCAGGAATAGTCAGTTGTTTTAAAAATTGTTGATCATCATCACTTACGGCTAAATAGACTGACCTGAGTTGGGTGTTCATAGCATCAGCATCATTAAATTTAATCGATAGTTCATAACTATTCATATCTACATTAAAACCGTAACGATATGAAACTAACAATGGATTAGCACATGTGTAGGTATAAGTTGTTGCAATCGGTGAGTCTTCTTCTTGAGCATCTTTCTCAACATTTAACAATTGAAAATTCGAGTTAGCTTTATTTCTGTGAAATAAATAATCTGAAAAATTCATTATAATTTTTTTTATATTCATAATTGCAACCTTTTAATTAAAATATTCAAATCGCCATTGCTAAGCAAACTACACCCGCTATAGCCAACCACAATCCAAAGATTAAAGTCCAATTCATACGTTCTTTAAAGATTAGAACTCCTGCAACGACACCAAACACCACCACCAAGATGTTCATCCCTGCAAAAACAATCGCAGGAGAGTCTTTTAATAAAATGTGGGCTTTGACATACAATGCGATATTGGCAAAATTCAATACACCTAAACTTAAGCCTGCTAAAAAATTCTTCTTCGTCCATACTGTTTTCTTAACTACCAAATACGATATACATAGAAGAAAAGCAAAGATAAACATTAAGTTCAATGAAACAGCAAATTGTAAACCTAAGCTAGTGGTATATTTCAATAAAATATCAACCACAGCATAGCCAAACCACACACAGAGCAGATATAGAATTGATTTATAAGATTGACTTGAACTAGTACCATTTGACCGTGCGAACACAATGATTAAAACAGCGATTAAACCTAAACCGATACCTAACAATTTGAGCTGACTAAAATATTCATTAAATAAAAAATAAGCTGCGAATAAAGATAAAACCACGGATAAACGCTGCGCAATTTCAGTTTTTAGAATACCCGCATGATCCAATGATTTGGATAGAAATAGAAAAAGAGTGGGTAAAACCACGCCTAAAGCAGTAATGAGCCACCATGGTGTTTCATAGAGTGAAATATGTAATAAATCAGGTTTAAACCAGAAGAAACACAGCACACTTGCAATTGCATAATTCCATGCAATCATCTGCAAAATATCAAAGCCTTTAGTTTTAGCAATCTTGAGTAAAATCGAAACCAATACACTACACAACGCTGCTGAAAAAATCAGTTCCATGATCCACTCTTTTTGTTATACAAAGAAAAAGCCCACACACTGTGCGGGCTTTTTAAGTATAAACAATTTTAAAAATTATTTATAACGATCCACCATTTTCTCTAAAGAAATTGGACGAATCTTGTCTGCATGACCCGCTGTACCAAACTGAGTATAACGATCAACACAGATTTGTTTCATTGCAGTTACCGTTTCTGCAAAGAATTTACGTGGATCAAATTCGCTTGGTTTTTCAGCCATCATACGGCGCATTGCACCAGTAGACGCTAAACGCAAATCGGTATCGATGTTGATTTTACGAACACCGTGTTTGATTGCTTCAACCAACTGCTCAACAGGAACACCGTAAGTTTCGCCAATGTTACCGCCGTACTGATTGATAATCGCCAACCATTCTTGCGGTACTGAGCTTGAACCATGCATAACCAAATGAGTATTTGGAAGTGCCGCATGAATTTCTTTAATGCGGTCAATCGCCAGAATATCACCTGTAGGTGGACGCGTAAATTTGTACGCACCATGAGATGTACCTACTGCAATTGCAAGTGCATCGACATTGGTATCTGCAACAAACTGAGTCGCTTCTTCAACTGAAGTCAAAAGTTGAGAATGATCTAGAACGCCTTCAGCGCCTACACCATCTTCTTCGCCTGCAAGTCCAGTTTCAAGGCTACCCAAGCAACCAATTTCACCTTCTACAGAAACGCCACATGCATGTGCCATCGCAACGGTACGACGTGTTACATCGACGTTATATTCGTAAGATGTTGGTGTTTTACCATCAGCACCTAGCGAGCCGTCCATCATGACAGATGAGAAGCCCAATTGGATTGAACGCTGACATACATCAGGGTCTGTACCATGGTCTTGATGCATAACCACAGGAATATGTGGCCATTCTTCAATTGCTGCCAAAATAAGGTGACGTAAGAAAGGAGCGCCTGCATATTTACGTGCACCCGCAGATGCTTGTACGATAACAGGTGAATTCGTTTCATCTGCGGCCAACATAATTGCGCGCATTTGTTCTAAGTTGTTTACGTTAAACGCTGGTACGCCGTAATTGTGTTCACCGGCGTGATCCAAGAGCTGGCGCAATGAAATAAGAGCCATAGTTTCCTCCCAGGTAATGCCCCATATTCTACCCTGTCATTTATTTCAAATCAGCAACAAATGACACTATTTAAAAAAAAATCCCTGCTTTTGCAGAGACTTTTCACAATTTGAGCCTAAATCTAGCCGAAATCAATTATTGAGCAGTAGAAGCTGCTACTTCTGCATCAGCCGTTGCTTGATCCGCAGGTGCATTTGCAACTTCTGAAGGAATATCGGTGTTATTTTTGTCTTGTTCAGGTTGATCAATGGCATCAATCGCAGCTTGTTGTTCTGGTGTGATTTGAGAAGACTCATCCACTACAACTTCTGAAGCACTGCCTTGCTGTGCTGCAGGTGCGCTTTCCTGTTTTGAACATGCCGTTAATGCAAAAGGAATTAAAATTAATGCTGCAATTGAAAGTTTAAAATTCATTTTCATTTCCACAAAGACAGTAAATCATTTGGCTAAATTTTATTGCAAAAATGTGACATTTTGATGACCAAAATAAGACCAAAAAAAGGGCTGAATTTGATCAGCCCCTTTACAACCCAATTAAAATCTTTTTCTAATTAAGCACGTTCGAGTAGTATAGCCACTGCAGGTAAAGTTTTACCTTCAACAAATTCTAAGAATGCACCGCCACCTGTAGAAATATAACCAATTTTGTCAGCAACATTGTATTTATCAATTGCAGCAAGAGTATCACCACCACCAGCAATTGAGAAACCAGCAGATTCAGCAATCGCTAAAGATAATGCTTTTGTGCCTTCACCAAATTGGTCTACTTCAAACACACCCACTGGACCATTCCAAAGAATAGTTTTCGAGGTTTTCAAAATATCAGCGAATACTTTCGCTGTTTCTGGACCAACATCCAAAATCATATCGTTATCCGATACATCTTCAACTTTTTTTACCACGGCTTTAGCATTAGCCAAAGATCCTAAAAAGTCTGAAAAATCGATTTCTGATGCATCAGCCACAACCACGTCTGTTGGAAGTGGAACCGAAACTTTTGCAGCAATGGTTTTTGCTGTATCAATCAGATCTGTTTCACACAGTGATTTTCCAACATTGAATCCAGCCGCTGCCAAGAACGTATTGGCAATACCACCACCGACAATAATCTGACCACAAATATCAGAAAGTGAAGTCAGAACATCAAGCTTTGTCGATACTTTAGACCCTGCAACAATTGCGACCATAGGACTTTCAGGTGTTTTAAGCGCACGACCTAAAGCGTCTAACTCTGCTGCCAAAAGTGGCCCTGCTGCTGCAACAGGTGCTAAACGCGCCACACCTTCCGTTGAAGCTTCCGCACGATGCGCTGTACCAAATGCATCCATGACAAATACATCGCAAAGCGCTGCATATTTTTGAGCAAGTTCTGGGTTGTTTTTCTTTTCGCCATGGTTAAAGCGCACGTTTTCAAGTAAAACCACTTGACCCGCTGCAACTTCTACACCATTTAAATAATCTGTCACTAATGCAACATCCTGACCCAATGCTTGTGTCAAATATGCTGCCACTGGTGCAAGAGATTGTTCAGCTTTTGGTTCACCTTCAACAGGACGACCTAAATGAGAACATACGATTACCGCAGCGCCTTTTGCAACTGCTGCTTTAATTGTGGGTAATGCTGCACGCAAACGTGCATCGCTTGTAATCTCACCATTTTTTACAGGAACGTTTAAGTCTTCACGGATCAGAACACGTTTACCTGATAAATCGAGGTCAGTCATACGCTGAAAGTTCATGTATAGCTCACTTTATAGATATTAAAATCGCGTAGATTCTAATTGATTATGTCTAAAAAGGTTAGTAACTTTTGCATAAAAGCTGTAGAAAACTTTTGTTTTGATTATGATAGACGTAGACCTACTGAATATATGAGCTTATGTCCATTCATCCAGATCCAAAAATTAATTTATTTAACGTCCTTGGTGAACCCTTGGCGAGTTGTTGCTTTGACCCCATTACTGGATATTTTCGTAATGGTTTTTGCCATACCGCACCTTCAGATTTGGGGCAACATACAGTTTGCGCCGAAATGACCTCAGCCTTTTTAAGTTTTTCTCAAAGCATTGGCAATGACTTAACTACACCGCTGCCTGAAGCGGGCTTCCCAGGCGTAAAACCTGGTGATTTCTGGTGTATATGTGTGACGCGTTGGGTTGAAGCTTATCAGGCTGATATGGCACCAAATGTCAAACTTCAAGCGTGCCATCAAGCCGTGTTGGCTTATGTACCTTTAGATTTACTGATGGAATATGCCGTCTAATGGAACGTTTAGTCACTCAGCCAGATATTATTCTGGCTTCAAGCAGCCAAACCCGTAAAGAACTGATGAACCGTTTGGGACTAGCATATCGCTGTATTTCACCTGAAATCGATGAGTCGCCGTGTGGTGAACTCCATGCAGATGATTTAGCCAAACGTTTAGCGTTTGAGAAAGCTAAAGTCATTAGTGATCAGTATCCGGATGCCATTGTGATTGGTTCTGATCAAGTCGCTTGGCGAGAAGGTGCGCCTGATATTTTTATCGGCAAACCATTAACGGTTGAAAATGCCATTAAGCAATTACAAGCCAACTCGGATCATTTTGTGTATTTTAGCACTGCTTTAAGCGTTCAACAGCAATCTACAGGTTTTGAACATACGATTGTTGAGCATTATAAGGTCAAATTTCGCAAATTAGGTTTGCCGGAAATTGAGCGTTATGTAGAGCGTGACCAACCTTTATACTGTGCAGGAAGCTTTAAGTGTGAGAGCTTAGGTATCAGTTTATTCGAGCAGATGATTGGACAAGATCAGACGACACTCATGGGAATGCCAATGATTCAATTGTGT
>CAZOGM010000098.1:0-5865 GCA_964579445.1 uncultured Acinetobacter sp. | reverse complement strand
TTTCTGTAAAATCAATTGCGGGTAAATTGGCTGTTATATTGCCTTTAAAACATTGCATTTTTTTATCTAATTATTTTTCTGAGCGCTATTGCTGATACCACTGCCACAACCAACTAGCGCCCATCCAAATTGCTAAAGCAAAAATCGCCAGAAACAACACGCCTAAAATATCAGGTATATGAATCCACAGCCAAGCAACGACTGGGTTACGCCAAAATGCAGAATGCTGCTGTTTTTTTTCTAAATTTTCATGTAGAAATGGATGCATGACGTGATGATCGCTTTGAATATTGTATTCCTCACGAATGTGGGTATGTACAACATCCAATGCCTTTCGACTGGGACGAATAAAAATATCGAAGATTGTTCCAGCCACTGGAATAAAACCCACCACCGCATCCATCATCGCCAACTTAATCACGCCATTGAGCTTGGCTTGTGGCACGCCTATTTGTTTGGCTTTATAGACGGCGTAACAGGTCAGCACAAAACCCGCAATATCCCCTGCGACAGGAATAGTACTCAGCGCTGCATCTGCACCCACGCCTTGTTTGGTAAAAGGTATGCGTACGACTGAATCCATCATATTGGCAAATTTAGCCAAATCACGTTCCAGTTGAATCACTTCGGTTTGACTGAGTTTTTGTTGTTGTGTCATAACGTTCATCAATAGATCAATCTTTGTGTAATAGCCTGTTTGCTTTACAAAATCAAGATGCTTTTGATCAACATGCCTCACATTGGATCTGGTTTTGGCAGTCAATTGCTCAATGACCGAACCTTTTTTAAGATTGAATTCGGCATATCCACATCCTCAGAATTTAAACCCAGCTAAATATTCTAGACCCTCAAAGCCCTTAAATTAAATGAACCCAAGGCGATTAAAGTTACTTTGATATGTAATGTTCAGTTGATGAGCAACCGTGAGTTAATCTATTGTCGCTTTGCTTTTAAAAAATGAACGAATCAGCACATACATAAATGGAATAAATACCAGCACCAGTACTGTACCAAAAATAACCCCGCCTAAAACGCTGACCCCAATTTCTTGCCGACTGGCAGCGCCTGCACCCGCTGCAAACACCAGAGGAATGACACCTGCGCCAAACGCCAGCGAGGTCATTAAAATTGGACGTAAGCGCAGCCCCGCGCCTTCAGTTGCTGCTGCTATAGCCGTTAAACCGCGTTCTTGGGCTGCTGCGGCAAACTCCACAATAAGAATGGCATTTTTGCAGGACAAGCCAATGGTCGTAAGCAATGCAATTTGGAAATAAATATCGTTTGGAAAACCGATTACAGCACTGAAAATAATATTGCCGCCAATCCCAAGTGGAATCGCAGCCAGCACAACAGATGGAATCGACCAACTTTCATAGAGTGCCGCCAAGCACAGAAAGATAAAACCGACCGAAATCAGATATAACCAAACCGCTTGCGTACTGGATTTTTGTTCTTGATAAGACAAACCACTCCATGCCAGCCCCAAACCTTCAGATTGATCTACCAACGCTTTGATATCCTTCATTGCATCGCCAGAACTTACATTTTTAGCAGTATCAGCTTCCATTTGTAACGCGGTATAACCTTGGAAGCGATTGACAACATCTGGTCCACCTTCCCAAGATACAGTTGCGAAGTTACTAAACGGAATCATCTGATTGAGATTATTGCGTACTGACCATGCATTGAGATCTTCAGGTTTTGAACGATATTCGGCTTCACCTTGCATCATGACTCGTTTAATTCGTCCACGATCAATAAAATCATTGATGTATGAGCCACCCCAAGCGCTGGATAAGGTGCTGTTAATCGCGGATTGAGATAGACCATTTACCATGGCCAACTTCTGATCAATATTTACTTTCAGTTTGGCTTTGTCTGGATTCGAACGTTTGGCGATATTTTCAAAACTGGTGAAATCAATGGCTTTTTGTTCAAGCACCTTAAACTGGGCATCCAAATGAGCACGCCCTTGACCATTTAAATCTTGCAGCCAAAATTCTAATCCGTTGGTATCGCCCAAGCCACTCACAGAACCCGGTAAACTGACCATAATTCGGGCATTGGTATTCTTTTTAAAATGTTCCATGGCGCGTTCACGAATAGCTTGCGCTGAATTTTCATCACCTGCACGGTCGTTCCAATGCTTTAATGCCACAAATCCTGTACCTAAATTTTGTCCTGTACCAGAAAAATTACGTCCATAACGAATTTGTACCAATTCAACATTGTCTTTTTCCCGATCTAAAAAATATTCGCGGATATCCTCCCCCACCACACGGCTGTTGGTCATGGGTGCACCTTCAACTAAACTAAATTGAACGCTGATAAAACCCTGATCTTCACTGGGAATAAAACTGGTCGGTAGTGATTTATAAATCAGCCCAAACACAGCAATTAATCCTGCAAAGAGCAGCAACACTATCGTTTTTAGAGCAAAGCTTTTTTGAATCAGGTCTAAGTAACGTGTTTTTAGAGCATCCATTTTCTGATTAAACCACACCGCCCAGCGCTGTGGTTTGACATTGGGTTTTAAAATAATGGCACACAATGCAGGGGTTAGCACCAATGCCACCATCAGCGATAATGACATCGCAGAGATGAGCGTAATAGAGAACTGACGGTAAATCACGCCGGTTGAACCACTAAAAAATGCCATCGGAATAAATACCGCGGTTAATACCACGGTAATCCCAATCAGCGCGCCCGTCATTTCTTTCATCGATTCGATCGAAGCTTGTTTTGGGGTCATGCCTTGTTCGTGCATTAATCGTTCGACATTTTCCACCACCACAATCGCATCATCGACCAATAGACCAATCGCCAGCACCAAGGCAAATAAGGTCAAGGTATTAATGGTCATGCCTAAGCCATACAAAATCGCAAAAGTCCCTAAAATCACAATAGGGACAGTCAGCGTTGGAATGAGCGTGGCACGCCAACTCTGCAAAAAGATAAACATCACCAAAACCACCAAGACAATGGCTTCAATTAAAGTTTTAACCACCTCTTTAATCGACTCTTGCACAAACGGCGTATTGTCTCGTGGATAAACGATTTTATAGCCTTGTGGCAATTTCTTGGTAATTTCAGCAAGTTCGGCTTTAATTAAAGCTGAAGTTGCTAACGCATTTGCACCCGAGGACATAGACACCGCAAGTCCAGCCGATGGAAAGCCATTGATGGTATTAAAAGCTTGGTAGTTTTCTGCACCCAGTTCAACCCGCGCTACATCTTTGAGATAAACAAAACTGCCATTGGGGGTGGCTTTCACAATTATTTGGTTAAATTCATCTACAGTCCTCAGCCTAGAACCTGCGGTCACTTTGGCATTTAGGTATTGGTCTTGAACCGTGGGTAAGTCACCAATTCCGCCTGCCGCCACTTGGGTGTTTTGCGCTTCAATCGCAGCTCGAATATCGCTTGGCATTAGCGCATGTTGGGTCAATAAATTCGGATTTAACCAAATTCGCATGGCATATTGCGAACCGAACACATCAACTTCGCCCACGCCTTCAATTCGCGCAATCTCTTGTTCTATGTGATCCGCCAGATAATCCGACAACTCAATGTTGTTACTTTTATTGGTGGTGTCATATAAACCGACCACCATAAAAGTATCGCCTAAGGATTTATAAACATTGACTCCTTGGCGCTGAACATCTTCAGGTAACCGATTAATGACCCCATTGATGCTGTTTTGTACTTGTACTTGCGCAGTATCTGGATCTGTACCATTTTCAAAACTTAAACTGATGCGGCTGTTGCCAGAGGAGTTACTGCTTGAACTAAAATACAGCAGATTATCAATGCCCTTAATTTGCTGTTCTAAGACTTGAGTGACACTTTCTTCTACAGTTTCAGCATCTGCGCCTGTATAGGTTGCAGAAATCGTAATTCGAGGTGGTGCAATATCAGGATAGCGCTCAACGGGTAAACTATTGATGGCAAAAATTCCGATGGCCATCACAATAATAGCCAACACACCAGCAAAAATAGGTCGCTCAATAAAAAACTTAGATAACATTCGATTTATTTCATTCTTGGATGAAAAGAAAAATAGGACTTATACAAAATATAACAATCAAATTGATCTTCCGTGACATAGGCTCAAAAAACAAGTTTTAATAACAGAAACCTTTCAGATTTAGAGAATTATGTAGAAACTATGAAGATAAAAATGTCACAGATATCAATGAAAGTATCGCTTCAAAACTGAGTTATTCAATTAAACGCCCGCAAGTGTCATCGAAATGAAAAAATTGCTTTAGATACTCAAGCTTCAAATAAGTAATCTTGAGCTTCATGATGATAAAAAGAACCCTTTCTAGTCTTTTCATTCTCGCCTCTTTAAGCGCATGTAATGATGATAATGACAACAAAAAATCGGAGCAACCTGAAATAAAGAAACCCGAAATTTTAATTATCGGTCACCGCGGTGCCAGTGCTTTACGCCCAGAACACACACTTGCAGCCTATCAAAAAGCGATGGATGATGGGGCAGATTTTATTGAACCAGATTTGGTACCGACCAAAGATGGTTATTTGGTGGCGCGACATGAAAATGAAATTGGCGGCACGTCCAATGTCAGTACACTGCCCCAATTTGCAAACCGAAAAACAACCAAGACTATTGATGGTGTCAGTATAGAAGGTTGGTTTACTGAAGATTTCACATGGGCTGAATTAAATGAAATTAAAGCGCGAGAACGCATCCCTCAAATTCGCCCACAAAATACCCAGTACGATGACCTCTATAGTATTCCGACTTTGGAACAAATTATTGAGCTGGTGGATGCGCATTATAAAAAGACAGGCAAAATCGTAGGACTGTATATCGAAACCAAACATCCGAGTTATTTCAGTCAGCCTTCAATCCATTTGGCAATGGAAGATAAATTATTGAGCATACTGTCCAAGTATTCCTATACGCGCGATATCGCACCTGTCTACTTACAGTCTTTTGAAGTCAACAATTTAAAATACCTACGTGATCAACTTGACCTACATAAAAGCATCAAACATGCAAAAATCATTCAGCTGTTTGATAGTAAAAATATTCTGCCTGCCGATGGTTCGACACAAAGCTATGGAGAAATGGCCACAGCACAAGGTCTTAAAAATATCGCTGTTTACGCAAATGGCGTAGGTCCAAGTAAAACTTATATTATTCCGAATACCCAGCCTGCGACAGCAACATCATTCGTCAAAGATGCCCATGCCGTGGGTTTAAAAGTGCACCCCTATACATTAAGACCAGAAAATGATTTTTTACCGAATTATTTAGATTGTAGCGCGCAAATAGAACAGCGCTGCGAGTCTGGAGCACTTCAGGAATATGAGATTTTCTTTAAAGCAGGTGTCGATGGCATTTTTACCGATGATCCAGGTTTAGGTCGCAAAGCCCTGAACCAGTATTTAAAATCTTCGCCACAAAAGTAAACCGCGATTTTAAATTGCACCTCAACAGTAATTAAGGCTCATATTGAGCCTTAATTACTTTTATTAAATTACTTTAATTACTTTCTGCCTATCGCTTAGTTTCGTGGAATAGGCTGTGCTTTCACCACCGGTGCGGTTGCACTTGGCGTTATAGCCGCTTCAACTGAGGGAACAACTGCTTGCGAAACTGATGCGATAGCAGGCTTGATCGACTCTTTTATTTGGATATTAGGGCTAAGTTCTTCCTTGGTTAATGTTTTAGGCGCTGTAGGGACTTCATTTGAAGTCGGTTGAACAGTCGTTTCAGAACGAGGACCATTCGGTACAATCACCACTTTAGGCGGATTGTTACGATCTACTTTTGCTTGAGGAGTCACAGGAGTCACAGGAGTCACAGGAGTCACAGGAGTCACAGGAGTCACA
>CAZOGM010000097.1:0-6295 GCA_964579445.1 uncultured Acinetobacter sp. | reverse complement strand
CCTGTTAGCCTGTTAGCACCTGACTATTTTTGTCTGATTCTGAAAATAATCCAAAACAGATTTTCCTGAGCCATTGATTATTTGGATTATTATGGGAGCGAGCATGCCAATGTTGCTTCACACTATATTCGGGGAAAGAATAGGGGGAAGCTAAAACTTTAATCTCACCTCGAGCTTCCAGGAATTTACTCAAATAAAGAGGAATCGTTGCAATTGCATCGGTGTACTTTATCACTAAACCGATGCCAAGATAGCCAGGTAACTTCATTAAAATATTTCGGTTTACGCCAATTCTTTGTAGTTCATGCTCCACTACATAATGACCACCGGTTGCCAATATATCGACATGTAATTCCTTACAGAATTCATGGTGTGTAAGAGTAGTCCCTAATAGCCGTGGATGGGAGGGGCTGGCAATCACGGTATATTCCTGATGAAAAAGGGTTTGCTGATAAAAACCTGCTTCCAATTGAGGCAGAAAACCAATAGCAAGATCAATTTCTCCTTCAGCCATTAAGGAGGGAGTATTGATATCAATAGGAACAATGCTGAGACGGATATTGGGTGCATTTTGACGTAGATAACCGACTAGTTTTGGCAATAAAACCAAATGGCTAATATCTGTCATACTGATTTTGAATTCGTAATTGGAGGTATGCGGATCAAAATCAAGATTAAAATGATTGATGATTTTAAGATTATTCATCATCTCTACGGTCATGGGATAAATATTATTTGCTAGATCCGTAGGTTGCATAATATTTCCCACACGTACAAAAAGTGGGTTTTTAAAATGTAATCTTAATTTATTGAGTCCTACACTTAAAGTAGGCTGACCGATACCTAAATTTTCAGCAGCTTTAGAAACACTTTTATGTCTATAAATTTCATAAAAAATTTGAATTAGTCTTGAGTCGAGATCCATTCTCATCCTAGGCTGTATTGATCTTATCAATACAGCCTATTCATTTTTGCTTATGTATACAAGTAAATCTCCCTGATAGATTGAATGCAATTAAAGATTCACCGCAATTACTGGAATGATTGCTTTTATTTATCAGGAAGAGGGACGCTAGATGGAACAATTAGCAACTTTAGAAGATTTACCCAAACAATATCTTTCCAATTTAACCCAATCTAATCTTGTCCCACTTTGGCCAAGCTTGCGTAATGTATTACCCCCCATTCAACCTATGCCACAAACTCAGGTTACTGCTTGGCATTTTAAAGATATCAAACCATTATTATTAGAAGCGGGTGAATTAACCCCAATTGAAAAAGCAGAACGACGGGTTTTAGTTTTGGCAAATCCAGGACATGGATTGGAAAACATGAAAGCAACCTCTGCAATTTATTTAGGGATGCAATTGTTATTGCCAAATGAATGGGCGCCATCTCACCGTCATACGCCAAATGCGGTTCGATTGATTGTAGAAGGCTCGGGAGCCTATACAACGGTCGAAGGCCAAAAATGCAGGATGGAACATGGTGACTTGATTTTAACCCCGTCAGGTTTATGGCATGAGCATGGTCATGATGGTGATGAACCGGTAATTTGGCTGGATGTTCTCGATTTACCGCTCGTGTATTACATGGAAGCATCTTATGTAGAAGGTGGCGATTTACAAGAAGTGCAAGGCTATGATTTAGGACAGCATTACGGTAAAGGCATTGTTCCTACCAAACACTTTCTCCGTGAAAAATCGAATTATCCAATTTTGCGTTACTCATGGAAAGAGACCAAACAAGTACTTGATTCATTAGCAGAAGATAAAAATGATAACGCCCCCGCCCAAGTCAGTTATATCAATCCTGAAACAGGTGAAGATTGTCAAAAAATCATTGGCTACTCAGCCTTACGTTTAGCACCTAAACAAATTTTACAATTAGAGCGTCGTTCAGTCGCACAAGTTTTTCATGTCATTCAAGGTGAAATGCAGATCGATATTAATGCTGAAAGTCATCAATTGGATCGTTCAGATACCGCATGCGCACCTTGCTTTGCCCAAATTGATTTAATCAATAATACAGAAGAACCCTGTTATGTATTTGTAGCAGATGAAGCGCCATTACAGAAAAAACTAGGTTTGTATTCGACACGTGAACGTATTTAAATTTTTTGAAAGGAATCGAAAATGACAATAGATCAAAGACCTATTTTGATATCAGGCGGTGGTATTGGTGGATTTGCAGCAGCTCTGGCACTGACTCAGCAAGGTTTCAAAGTAAAAGTATTCGAGCAGGCACCAGAAATTGGCGAAATTGGTGCAGGAATTCAATTAGGTCCAAATGCATTCCATGCTTTTGATGCATTAGGTGTCGGCGAAATCGCCAGAGCGAAAGCCGTTTATACCGATTATATGGTCATGCATGATGCGTTGGATGAGTATCAGGTGGGAAAAATTCCAACCGATGAAAAATTTCGTCAACGGTTTGGTAATCCTTATGCCGTTATTCATCGTGCAGATATTCATGCGTCTTTAGTTGAAGGGGCAGCACAAATTGGTGATTTAGAAATTATGACCAATTGCCGGATTCAGTCTATCTCACAAGACCATAATCAAGTTTCTATTGTCGATCAACATGGTCATACGCACGTTGGTCAGGCATTGATTGGTGCCGATGGCGTGAAGTCCGTTGTACGTGAAACATGTGTGGGTGATCCTGCATTGGTCACCGGGCATGTGGTATATCGTGCTGTAGTGCCTGAAGCCGAGTTTCCAGAAGATTTAAAATGGAATGCAGCGAGTATTTGGGTCGGTCCAAATTGCCATTTGGTTCATTACCCATTGCGTGGTGGTGAAGAATATAACGTAGTCGTTACTTTCCATAGCCGTGAAGAAGAGCAATGGGGGGTCACTGATGGTTCGAAAGAAGAAGTTCTTTCTTATTTTGACGGTATTTGTCCTAAGGCTCGACAACTGATTGAGTTGCCGAAAAGTTGGAAACGCTGGGCAACAGCTGATCGTGATCCCATTGATCAGTGGACTTTTGGGCGGATTACCTTATTAGGCGATGCAGCACATCCGACAACCCAATATATGGCACAGGGTGCATGTATGGCACTTGAAGATGCCGTAACTTTAGGTGAGGCATTACAAGCTTGCGATAATAATATTCAACACGCCTTTAATTTATATCAAAAAGCAAGAATATCCCGTACGGCACGAATCGTCTTGTCCTCCCGGGAAATGGGCAAGCTGTATCATGCCCAAGGTGTGCAGCGTTTAGTTCGCAATGATTTATGGCGTGATCGTCCCGCAGAGCGTTTTTATGATGCGATGGAGTGGCTGTATGGTTGGAACGTCAAAAACTGTCTCAGTGCCGCACAGAATTTTCAAGGAAATGCGGCATGAAACTCTATGGCTTTTTCCGTAGCGGAACCTCGCACCGGCTCAGGATTGCGCTCAATTTAAAAGGATTGAGTTATGAGCAGGTTTCAATTTCTTTAGCTAAAAATCAGCATCACGAGATTGAGTTTAAGCAATTAAATCCGCAAGGTTTTGTACCTGTAGTAGACACTGGACAAGGCTTATTGACGCAAAGTCCTGCAATTTTGGAATGGTTAGAAGAGCAATATCCAACACCTGCATTATTGCCCCCAGACATTTTAAAAAGGGCAAAAGTACGTGCCTTGGCTGCTGTGATTGGCTGCGATATTCATCCCATCAATAATAAGCGGGTTTTGGAGTACTTACGGACCAATCTGAAACAAGATGAAGCTCAGGTTTTGGCATGGTGTACGGAATGGATTTCAACCGGTTTTGCAGCCTTAGAAACCATGTTGAATTCGGACAACACGCGTAAACATTTTTGTTATGGCAATTCTGTCACTTTGGCAGATGTCTATCTGATTCCACAAGTTTACTCCGCAAAAAGATTCAAGGTTGATTTAGCGCCTTATCCAACGATCGTTTCCATTTATGAATATTGCATGCAGTTACCCGCCTTTCAGCAGGCAGATCCTGCACAGCAAACTGACGCAATTTAGTGATGAAAGAAAATTAATTATTTATACAAGGAAATAGACATGTCATTTGTTTTTGAACCAATTAAAACGGCAACCTTACCCATTCAGGATTCTGAACAACACTTTCCAGTACGTCGTGTTTATTGCGTAGGCCGTAATTATGCTGCACATGCACGTGAAATGGGTTTTGATCCAGATCGTGAACCACCATTTTTCTTCTGTAAGCCAAATGATGAACAATCCGTTGTAGCTGTTCCAGCAAATACCACGGTTAATCTTCCTTATCCGTCTCAAACCTCCAATTATCACTATGAAATTGAATTGGTCGTAGCGATTGCTAAAGACGGGAAAGATATTGCTGTTGAAGATGCAGCAGAATATATCTTCGGCTATGCCGTTGGCTTGGATATGACACGCCGCGATTTACAGATGGCTATGCGTGAAAAAGGTCGTCCTTGGGAAGTGGGTAAAGCATTTGATTATTCGGCACCCATTGGTCCTATTCATCCCATTTCATCTACGGGTGAAATCAATCAAGCGGATATTTTATTGACTGTAAATGATGAAAAAAAACAACACAGTGACGTGAGCCACTTAATTTGGTCTGTATCAGAAACGATTGCAAATTTATCCTCCTTATTTGAATTAAAAGCAGGAGATTTGATTTTTACCGGAACACCGGAAGGCGTGGGTGCTGTGGTCAAAGGTGATGTGATGCATGCTGAAATTCAAGGTTTGACAGGTATTAAGGTGAATGTGATTTAGTTGATTAAATTTTAAGAGATGTCTCAAAAAATAAAAAAAAGACATCTCTTTTCGCTAAGGAATGCAAGAGAACGAAAAAATAATTCTACAAGGAGTATGAAATGTCTCATTCCCAACAGACCATTGATGTACAAAGCTTTATAGATAAACATCCATTATCAGGTTCACAAAAATTAATTATGTGGTTGTGCTTTCTTGTTGTGGCCATTGATGGTTTCGATACCGCAGCCGTTGGTTTTATTGCACCCGCCTTAAAAGCCGAGTGGGCTTTACAAGCAACAGATCTTGCACCGCTATTTGGTGCCGGTTTATTTGGTTTAATGGCGGGAGCGCTGATTTTTGGACCGCTTGCAGACAAGATTGGACGTAAATCGATTTTGATTGGTTCGGTGATATTATTTGGAGTCGCCAGTATATTTGCTGCCTATTCTTCAGATCTTAATTCACTGATTATTTGGCGTTTTATTACGGGTCTTGGACTGGGCGGTGCGATGCCAAATGCAATTACCCTGACCTCAGAATATAGCCCAACAAAACGTCGTTCGAGTTTAGTGACGTTAATGTTTTGTGGTTTTACCATCGGTTCGGCATTGGGTGGAATTGCATCGGCACAGTTACTCCCTAGTGTTGGCTGGCATGGGATATTACTCATCGGTGGCATTTTGCCGCTATTGACGGTTCCTTTTTTAATTTTTTTACTCCCTGAATCCCTGCGTTTTATGGTGCTGAAGAATCGAAGCATTCATAAAATTGAACAGGTTATGCGTCGTATCGCACCCCATATTCAAGTATTGCCCCGCTTAATCCCCACTCAAAATGAAACCAACAAAGTCGGGATTAAAGACTTATTCAGCCGTCAATATGCAATGGGTACGTTCTTAATTTGGTGTACTTTTTTTATGAGCTTACTCATTATCTATATGATTTCAAGCTGGATGCCAACCTTACTGACAAATAACGGGTTTAACTTAAAAAACGCCTCTTGGGTGACTTCGGTGTTTCAAATTGGGGGAACAATTGGAGCCATTGTGATTGGATATATGATGGATAAAATTGATTCTACAAAAGTTCTCAGCGTCGCTTATGTATTAGGCGCAGCATTTTTAATCTGTTTGGGGCTAGGCATTGAACAGGCCAACACCTTGTTATTACTTTTAGGAATGTTTGGCGTGGGTGTGGGTATTAGTGGCTCACAAGTGGGTGTTAATGCATTTTCATCCAGTTTTTATCCAACCCATTGCCGAGCAACGGGTGTGAGTTGGGCAAATGCAGCAGGTCGTTCTGGCTCAGTTGTCGGTTCAATTATTGGTGGTTGGTTAATGGCATTGAACTTGTCTAGCTTGGAAATCATGTCATTATTGGCTATCCCTGCTTTGTTTGCCGCTTTCTCATTATTTATGATCAATCGTATGAAAGCTAAAACTCGCGATGTTTATTCAGTCGCACAATAATGAAAATTTATCACCTGATTCATGGAGCTGGACAATAAGCCCAGCTCCACTTAAAAAATCAGGTAAGAAGGAGGCTTTGTTGCACAAAGGTTTGAAAGGCATAGCTACC
>CAZOGM010000096.1:5262-6548 GCA_964579445.1 uncultured Acinetobacter sp. | reverse complement strand
GACAGTCTATACACAGTGGGTCGTCGTGGTGTGGCGGGAACTGTATTTGTACATAAAATTGCAGGTGCAGCCGCGGCGCAAGGCTATGAGCTGAGTCGTGTAAAAGAGATTGCGCAAAAAGCTGCGGACAATGTCACAAGTTTAGGTTTTGCTTTTAGCTCATGTACGGTTCCAGCCAAAGGCACACCAACCTTTACACTCGCAGATGACGAGATGGAGTACGGCGTAGGTATTCACGGTGAACCGGGTATTCGCCGTGAAAAAATCCTGCCTTCACAGCAGTTGGCTCAGCGCATCATTGATGATTTGCTTAAAGATCGTCCACACTTAGACGAAGTTGCTGTGTTGATCAATGGTTTTGGTGCAACCCCTATGCAAGAGCTGTATCTGTTTAACCACGATGTTTGCCACTGTCTAAGCAAAAAAGGCATCACGATTTACCGCACATTTGTCGGCAACTATATGACCAGTATTGACATGGCGGGTGCGTCTGTTTCCTTACTTGCGTTAGATGACGAACTGAAAACCTACTTAGATGCAGAAGCTCATACCCCTGCCTTTAAAATGGATGGTTCAACTGCACAGCTTATTCAACTTGCAGCACTTGATGCCAAAAAAGAAGATCTGTTCAGTGTTGTTATTCAAACACATGCAGAACATGCCACTATTTTGAATAATCAATTCAGCATTGAAAATATGCGCTATGTGATTGATGCGATGAGTGCCTGCATCATCAAAAATGAGATTCCGTTCTGTGAACTCGATGCCCATGCAGGTGATGGCGACTTTGGCATGAGCGTAGCAAAAGGGTTTAAGCAGTTAAAACGTGAGTGGAATACATTGATTCAAATTGAACAGATGGACGATTTCCTACTGAACTGTTCAATGATCATTATGGAATATTGTGGTGGTGCATCGGGTCCAATTTGGGGTTCGGCTTTCCGTGCTGCAAGCAAGTCGGTTCAAGGCAAGATAACCCTATCTGTTGCAGACTTTGCTGCTATGCTTCAAGAAGCGGTCAAAGGCATTCAAATCACAGGTGAGCGTTCATTTGGACGTGGTGCGGTCGTTGGCGACAAAACCTTAATTGATGCCCTTGTACCCTGTGCAGATTCGTGGTCTGCACATACAGATAAAAGCTTTCAAGAAAACTTTGTTTTAGGCGCACAAGCTGCGGTTCAAGGTGCGGAGTCCACCAAAAATATCGTGGCGCGTATGGGTCGTGCGGGTACCGTGGGTGACCGTAGCTTAGGTTATCCAGATGCAGGTGCGCATGGCTTAGGCGT
>CAZOGM010000096.1:0-5162 GCA_964579445.1 uncultured Acinetobacter sp. | reverse complement strand
GTCCACGTTTTATAAACTTTATCCTGAATAATCGGTTGTACAAAATTTTCTGCTGAAGCCCATGTGGGAATCATTAACCCCATTAAAAATAGGGCGTTATAAAGATTTTTTTTGAATTCCATTTTTTATTCTCAATCGTTATGGATGAATGGCTTAAAGTCACATCTGAAATCACTATTTTTTAATTACATGCTCAAATGATTTTTCCAAGTAAAGTTCAAGCTCCTCTTTTATCACCATTGTTTTTTTGCCCTTACACTGTGCTTCCGTCAAAATTCCTTCAGCATCTAATACCACAACGCTGTGACCATCTTCAACTAGTCGATCCACGCCTTCAAATAACATACGCGCGCCAACGTCATGCAATAAAGAGATGTTGGTCAAATCTAAAATAATGTGGCTATGACCTTCTGGCTCAGCTTCTAAAATCCGCAAAAGCATTTCAGATTCGGTAAATTGTAGTACCCCGCGCAGTTCATAGACGATGACTTGATTATTTCCTTCATTTTTATCTGCCGCTTCATCTTTACCCGCTAATTCACCGATGACATAACGACGTTGCACAATGGTCTGCGCTGAAGGTGTTCCCTCCATTAAATGCAGTCCCATGTCATTGGACAGTCGCTCCATAATTTCTATGCCCCGCGCACTGTTACCATGTTCATCAAGCTTTGGCGAAAACACCGCTATGCCCACTTGCCCAGGGAGCACCCCTATAATTCCACCTGCTACACCACTTTTGGCAGGAATACCGACGGTGGTGAGCCAGTCTCCCGCAGCATCGTACATGCCACAAGTCATCATGACGCTCAGTACTTGTCGTACCACAGATCGATCTAACACACGTTTGCCCGTTTTGGGCTGTACGCCGCCATTGGCAAGTACACCTACCATTTGCGCCAAATCCCTAACCGTAACCTTAATGGCACACTGCTTAATATAACCATTGACCACAGCAACTGGGTCTTCATCCAGCACACCGACGGTTCGAAGCATATAGCCAATCGACAAATTACGAAATGCTGTCTCCAGTTCTGACTGATACACCTGTTCATCAAACTCAAGCTCACGACCTGCCAGCTCACTTAAAAATAATCTTAAGGTTTCCGCACGGTTTGAGTCGGCTTTATAGGGAATCAGGGAATGCGTAGTGATTGCACCTGAATTAATCATTGGATTCTTGGGCCGTTTATTTTTAGCATCAAGCGAAATTTGATTAAATGCTTCACCTGAAGGTTCAACGCCGACCTTATCTAATACTGCCTCTAAACCCAAATGTTTCAATGCCAAAGCATAAGCAAAGGGCTTTGACATCGACTGAATAGTAAATTCGGTGTCATCGTCTCCGGTGGCATAGGTGGTGCCGTCAATGGTCGACAGCGCCAATGCCAATTTGTTCGGATCTGCATTTGCAAGTTCTGGAATATAATCGGCCAATGCCCCTTGATCATTGCCATTACACTGGGTCAATACATGCGCTAAATAATCAGGTACAGGTGTTTTCATTTTAATGACCTTTTCATTGTTGTTCTAAGATGTCTTGTGCTTCGTGCCTTGTGTCTAATGCCTGATGTAATCCGTATACATTTAAATTAAACACTGATGTCCAGCCTATATATTAGGTATCTCTTCCAGACGATCGACAAATAAAACACCATTTAAATGATCTATTTCATGTTGAACAATTCGGGCAGGAAAACCACTCAACTCTATTTCAGATTCTGCACCATCAATGCGACTAAAACGTACGGTTACCGTTTCCGCACGAAGCACTTCTCCACGTTGGTTTTGGACACTTAAACAGCCCTCCTCGCCAGAAAGCATCTGCTCAGATGATGCCAATATTTCCGGATTAATCATGACAATAGGCTGCATTTCAGGTGCATCTGGATAGCGAATATTGGGACGTGACGCGACTATGATAACGCGCTTCGAGATATAACATTGCGGTGCTGCAATCCCTACACCGTGAGAGGCTAACATCGTGTCTCGAAGTGCATCGGTCAGACTGATCAACCACGGGCTTGAAAACTCAGTCTCTATAACGGGTGCTGCCACCAAGGTTAAAATGGCTTCACCGCGCTGAGCAATATTTAAAACGGTCATATTCTGTATACTTTTATTTGAATAACTTCATCATAAACTGATTTTAAGCTGAATCTATCTCTGTTCTGTATTCTGTTCTATACGTATACGATATTTAAATCTCTTCGAGCTCAGCATTTTGTCAGACTCTCATTTAAGACTACTCAATGATTGAATCTTGCGCTTGATTGATCACATCTTGATCATCTTCTACTTCAAAATAATGTCGAACCTGATTGCGCCCTCGCTTTTTTGCCATGTAAAGCGCTTGATCTGCATGTCGAATCACGGCTTCTTTGCTCAGCTGATGATTTGAAACAGCGACACCAAAACTTGCGGTCACTTTTAAACGGGTTTTCTTGTCTACCGTGAAGTAACCTTGCTCAATTTCTTTGCGACATCGCTCCGCAACATCCAAAGCTTCTCGCAGGGTTTTATGCGAAAGTACCAAAATAAACTCTTCACCGCCAAAACGACCCACCACATCGCCTTCACGAAGTGTTCGACTCAAAATTTTAGCAACATTTCGAAGTACGTCATCGCCTACATCATGTCCATAATTGTCATTAATATGCTTAAAAAAATCTAAATCGAGTAAAACCAAAGCGAAATTGTGTTGTTCCAATTCAATTTTTGACAAATTCTGTGCAATTTTTCGGCGGTTAAATATTCCTGTTAAAGGATCCATTTGGCTGATTTTTTCAATCTGCTTTTCTCTATTTCGCCACTGCGTCAGCAGAATTTCAAACAGTACAATACTGGCAAAGAAAATTGGGATATATAAAAACAACTGGCTAAAGACCCAAAATTCATTTTTATACAAAATTTGATTATTCAAATTTTGGCTAAATACAGGGGCGTAGTCCATGTATCCCAAAGCACTGAATATAATCGCAAATAATAAGTAAATGGTAATAGGTAGGAAAATAATATAGACCATGTTACGTTCAAAAAGCACCAAGCCTACAGTCACTAAACTGATATAGCCTGCAATAGTCGCTGGGCTAGAAATTCCAATACTGTAACCGCCATACATAAAAGTTACAGCAAAAAAAATGATGGCAATATAAGGAAAATAACGCTGAAAAAACAACTGATGGCGAAAATAATGACATGGCAAAATCAGCAGAAAACTGAGTACACAAAAGATCACCATTCGGGACAAATGAAAGTGATAATAATCAAAATTCATCCAATGTTCTAATTCAGGTTGCGAAGTACAAAATAGGTACCAAGCAATCCATAGCACATGTGCCACCCCGCCTAAAACCAACATTAAAATGCTTTTGTTGAGATTACTCCAATTCATCAGCACACTGTTTTTCATAAAATGACGAACAGTGTGCTGATGAAGAATGCGATTCAGTAATCTCATGGTGTAGATAGATCTCACTTAAAACAGATGCAATGCGCTCTGTAGATGATTTTTATTGATAACCTTTTTTAAAAAATTGAGCAGATGCAGTCAAAATGTCGCTAGACGTATGCATTTGAGCTCTTTCAACACAGATCCAGCACCTCTATAAATAAGAATTACATCACATTAATCGCTGTTATTTTTTAATTTATCACGTTAAATTATAGATTTTCAAGGAAATTATGTCTACGACTTAAGGCAGATTCTTCATTTTAGTCAGGATTCATGAAGAGCTGTACTAATCATTAAAATCAAACCTGAACATATTATAATCAATATCAACAAATTCTTCTGTTCTTATTTAACTTGAGTCCACTCTATTTTTGTGTTTATGTTATTTCAGTCTTGATGTATTTCTCAGTTCTCTCCGTATAGATTTGTGATTATACATTTAGCGTAACATTAATATTTATCTAGACCATAGCGAGCAAAGCTGCAATCGCATCTAACGTATTCACAGCGGATTTTGATCAAATTGACTATTTTATTATTTCAAAACTAACCTCTACATCTGTCTTGATTGTGATTTTCAGTACTCGATTTCGAAACTGTATTCGTGCATGGAATTCTTCAGCTCCATCATCGAGTCCTGTACACGACCATGTCGTTCCCTGTGGAAAGTCATTTAGCCATATCGCTTTATAAAAATCAGAAACACTGTCAAAACTTAAATAATGCTCAGGCTCAGCTTGTATTTTAATTGCCAAAGTATCAAATTTAGCCAACTGATGACGCTTAAAATCGAGTATGTTCAATTGCTATGACCTGTGTCGTCGCCTATTTATATTATCGTTTTACACTATAGCCTTTAGGATTTATAAATCACCACACTTAAACAGTACGTGTTGAATTTTGTCCGTTGCGAATTTTAGTCCATTGCCACCAACCGAAAGCCGCCAATAACACAAATGCAGCATACAGCCCTGCGGTTAAAAATAATGCTTTATAGTAAAACATTCCCACATAAATAATATCCACAAATACCCAAAGTACCCATGTTGCAATGTGTTTTCGACTGGTCCAATAGGTGGCGAGTAAACTAAAAGCAGCCAATTGGGCATCGA
Organism: uncultured Acinetobacter sp.; assembly: GCA_964579445.1. GTDB lineage: Bacteria > Pseudomonadota > Gammaproteobacteria > Pseudomonadales > Moraxellaceae > Acinetobacter. The sequence continues at coordinate 596 of CAZOGM010000096.1, read as the reverse complement.
GTATCGGCAGTGAAGCATCGGTGAAATAATGTAAAGTCAGTCCGAATATTAACCCACCTACTGCTGCCATAATCATTTGTACGATCACTTTGGCAGATGAAATGGGTACAATCGTAATTTCATGATCAATATGTTTTGCTTTAAGCCAAAAATAAAAACCATAAGCATTCATGCCCATGAACAAAAACTGCAAAATGGTTTCACCATAAAGTTTATATTCATAAAACAAATAGGCGTACAGTACAAAAGCGATCAAATTAAATAGCCAGCACCACATATTTCGCATGACTGTTAGGCTCACGCCAATCACACTAATCACGACAGCAAAGATTTCTAAAGGTGACATGGTAGGCTTTCAATATAAAGGTGTCTTATTATGAAAACTCAAAAATTAAACGCAAGCACTCTTGGCTAAAATACAATCAAAACAACAGTGATTTTTCAGATGATTAAAACTTTCAGCTCACGCTGGAAAGACAAAATAGAGTTCGACCCAAAAATCTTAAATATCGAATTATGCTTCGATCCAAATTTAAACCCATCAGTTTTGACCGCAAGCCTTTCCTGCTTTAAAACTAGACAGTGTAATTAAATAA
>CAZOGM010000095.1:0-6572 GCA_964579445.1 uncultured Acinetobacter sp. | reverse complement strand
CCCAATGTGATTATGTATACCGAAATGGTGACGACTGGAGCGATTCTATTTGGTGGTGCAGAACGTCATTTGGATTACAACACTGAAGAACATCCCATTGTTTTACAGCTTGGTGGTTCGAACCCAAAAGACCTTGCGACCTGTACTAAAATGGCCGAGGACTGGGGTTACGATGAAGTTAACCTGAATGTGGGCTGTCCCAGTGATCGTGTGCAAAACAATAAAATTGGCGCATGCCTCATGGCGGAACCAGATTTAGTCGCTGAATGTATCGCAGAGATGAGAAATGCAGTTGATATTCCAGTTACTGTGAAACATCGCATTGGCATTGATGACATGCAGTCTTATGAAGAAATGCTGCATTTTGTCGACACCGTTGCCAAAACAGGCTGTGATAATTTTGTGGTTCATGCCCGTATTGCTTTACTTAAAGGCTTATCTCCTAAAGAAAATCGTGACGTTCCACCCTTACGTTATGAAGATGTTTACCGTTTAAAACAAGACCGTCCAAATCTTTTGATTGAGATTAATGGGGGCATCAAAACCTTTACAGAAACTCAAGAACATTTAAAGCATGTAGATGGTGTGATGATTGGTCGTGAGGCTTATCACAACCCATACCTTTTGGCAGAGTTGGGTCAACTTTGGAATTTAGACATGCCCAATCGTTTTGATATTATGGATCAGATGATGCCGTATATTGCAAAACGTATGGAGGAAGGTGCACCGCTTTCAATTATCACACGTCATATTTTAGGTTTGTTTCAAAACTTACCCGGTGCACGTAAATGGCGTCAGGCACTGAGTGGTGGCAATGCTAAAACTTTTGCTGATGTTGAACATGCAATTGCTAATATTAAAGATGCAATGCAACGTACTGAAGACTATGTAAAAGCGAATGAACTAAAAGTGCATCACTCTGAAATTTAAAGTTTAAACCGAAGAAAAAAGCCCCGATGATGGGGCTTTTTTTTCAAACTGTATTTGTTACAGATTTGGCTTTTTGCATGTCTAATTTTTTAAGTACTTCTGAAACTGCCACCATTGCAAAACTTGAGGTCACCACAACCGCTGAACCATAGCCACCACAGCGCAATCCTGCACTTGGACAAACGTCACTACTTGAAAATGGATTATCAATCGAATACACACAGGTAATACCAAACTTCTCTTTTGGCTTTTTACAAATCCCTTTGCTGCGCAGTTGGGTACGCAGTTTTGCAAGCATTGGATCTTGTTCAGTTTTAGATAAATCTGCGACACGAATTTTCAGCGGATCAAGTTTCCCACCAGCACCACCAGACACAATCAGTGGAATCTTGTTAAAACGGCAATGCAGCATGAGCGCAAGTTTAGCCTTTACATCATCAATGCAGTCTAAAATCAGATCAGGTGTATTTTCGAGCAGCTCTTGAATATTGTCAGGCGTAACATAGTCATCAACCAAATTCATTTTAATGCGCGGATTGATTGAACGACAGCGCTCCGCCATGACTTCAATTTTTTCATGTCCTAAGGTTGAACTCATGGCAGGCAATTGACGATTAATATTTGATGCTGCAACCACATCCATATCCACCAAAGTCAGCTCACCTACCCCAGTACGCGCCAATGCTTCAACTGCCCATGAACCGACACCACCGATGCCAATCACCATCACATGGCTTTTTTCATAGTGATTGAAATTCTCTTCACCATAAATTTTAGCCACACCTGCAAAACGGCGTTCATATTCATCATCAACGGGAGTGGTCATATCAAAGCTACATCAAAAAATACTGACGTATTTTAACAAACTGCTGCAATAAATCGAATCTTTATCGGACTCAAGCTTTATCCTTTATATTTTCAAACCGTATGAACCTTATTTTTTAAAAGAAAAAAAAGCCCTGTCTTATACAACAGGGCTTGGAGAACTTGAATTGGAGTCAAAAATTCTTGAACACCTAATCTCTATAGATGCTCAAGCTTTAAAATATGCCAGTTTGTTGAATCGATCAATACGAGATAACACTTTGAAACGATGTAAAGGCTCATTCGCTGTTTTAGTCTACAAAAGCACCGTCAAACTTGAATCAGGGTTATTTCGAGAGGATTGAATCTATTCAGTGTGCTGAATCAGTCAGTTTAAATGTAAGGCTGCTAGAGTATTTGACCAGAGAGTTGGCGCAATTTCGTCAGGACTAACACTTAGACTTTGCGCTAAACCTTCTAAAACATAAGGCAAATTTGCAGGTGTATTTCGAGTTCGATGCGCTGTTGAACTTTGACAGCACAGCGGTGTCATATCTGGGCAATCGGTTTCCAAAACCAAGTGTTCAACACCAATGGCGTGAACCACTTGATGCAGTCTTTTGGCATTCGGGTTGGTGATTTGCCCCGTAATCCCTATTTTAAAGCCCAATTTCACAAAGGCCTTGGCTTCTTCTACACCCCCACTAAACGCATGTGCAATGCCGCCTTGTTTAAAATTATGTTGCTTGAGTAAGGCCAAAACTTCAGCATGAGATTTGCGAATATGCAGCAAAATAGGCAAATCAAACTGCTGTGCCAATTCAATTTGAGCGACAAAAAAATCTTTTTGCTTTTGAAAAATGGATTTTTCCTTATGAGATTTCAAAAAGGTATCCAGTCCAATTTCACCAATCGCTATACAATCTTCTTTTTTTAATAACTGCTCCAAAACCAACAGATCTGATGGCTGATGTTGCTCAATATAAAAAGGATGCAGTCCGGGGGCAAAGTAGCTTCTAGGTGCAGTACTTAATCCATTTATAAAATGATGGGTTGCAAGCAAAGTCTCGAAGCGCTGTTGTAAAAAGCCGATCAGCACCAATGCCTCGACACCGACTTGTTTTGCCTGCTCAGCCAATTGCTCCCGATCATGATCGAAGTCAGACACATCAAAATGTGTATGGGTATCAAATAGTGGATGAACTGGCATAGTGCTTAAGCTTTGGGTTGAACTGAAGCTTCAGAGGCTGAAGCAGCTTCTTTCGCAGTTTCAGGTAAGTATTCAGGTTTTAGAATTGAACCCAACTGATCATAAGGAATGGTTAAACGTGGCAAGCCCACAACATAAGGACCAATTTCATATTCAGCGTATTGTAAAATTAACCCTTGTTTACCCAAGTAGAAATTCTGACTTAAACTAAATTTCCACGCTTGTTCATATTCTTCCACATTCTCTGCAAGCTTCGACTCGAGCACCCATGCTTTAAACGCTTGATGTGCTAGCGTATTGAGCTGTGCTTTTTGCTTAGGCAATAAAATATGATCAAGCTCGACCTGTTTTTGTGACTTCAAATCAAAATTAAAATAAGTCTGAGACGATGTGCCATGTGCCCCCCCCAAATAACTACTGGTATTCAGTACTACCGTTGCCAAAGCACCTTCAGCATTCAAAATTTTTGGGCTAATGCTGAGACTAATTTGATGCCCTGCACCCAAAGCTTTTAGCTCACGATCTAAAGCTAAAAACCGATTAACATAAGGTTGTATTTGATCACTCAACAACTCAGCTGCTGTTTTGACTTCTAGCACATCGCTCGCAGATGTCTGTTGATCTGCTTTTGCTGTGGTCTTCGTTTCACTTTGCTTTGATGCTTGACTTGATGTCTCGCTCAATGTCTGAGTGGATGTTTGATCTGTATTTTCAAGTAGCGTTTTTAAATGCTTTAAAATGGCTTGATCAATCAGTCCATCCAAAACAAATTGATTGGTCTGTAAACGGTCAATCGATATTTCGGGACAGCTATTTCCTTCACAATCGGCCAAAATCACAGGTACATTTTCAGTTTTTCCCTCTAAAAGAACCACGGCTGGTTGAACCTCAGAGGTACTCGTTTGATCGACCGCAGGATCATCTTTGTTTTCAGTTTTTGGCTGACATGCACTCAATGTTATGGCAGAGGCAATCACGGTTAACGCCCAGATATTTTGTTTTTTTGACATTACACAAACCTTTCACAGCATGTTGCAGTTATTGGTAAATTGAGCCTAACGCTTAGAATCTGAATGCTCAACTTTCATTTGTATCAGTTTCGCAGACAGTTCAAACTGTCTGTAATGAGTTAAATTTGCTCTAAAACATTTTTTGGAAAATTTCAGGTTTGAGCATCATTTGGGTCTGTGCTTTAGTCAAATAAAGATCCAATTGCGTACCATCTTTGACAATTTCACTGGCACGGTAATGAATTCCTATACCTTCACCATCAAAGAACCAATCATTTTGTCCCCAATACAATTTTTTCGGTGCAAGCTTTTTCACTTCATCTGTTTGTTGTTTCAACCACGCAGCATACTGGGTTTGCACAATCTCATTCATGGCATTTTGTTGATCCGCTTGTAGAATATCCAATATGCCAAGTTTTTTGCGCTTTTGACGATCTGCGACAAAAAAATACCCGCGATCTTTAACCGTCACTTCAGCTTGTTTGGAATTTACAATGACGTGTAGCAACACAAACTGATTACGCTGTGCTGCAATGCGTGTCGTTACATGTAGCGCATAGGCTTTGTTTTTAATAAATTCTTGTTGCCACTGATCCGACTGTTTGACATAAGCATTGACGGCTTGCTGTAATGTCATTGCCTGTTTGAGACCAATTTGATCTTGAATAACCTGTGACTGACTTTCCCCAATCCATTGATTGATCCATGTGTCTTGCGTTTGAATGGTTTGAATATCAATTTCAATGCAGTTTTTCTTCTCACAAAATGGAACCGCATATTTGGCTTTGGCTTCTTGTATATTCAAAAATGGCAGCACATCTGGGTTTTCCACAGTTGTAAGCTTTTCTACTTTTTCAGCATCTTTAGTTTTTTCTGTTTTTGTATCACACGCCATCAGGCTTAATGCACATATTCCTACCATAAGCATGTTCAGAGTATAGCGCTGCATGACCCCATTTCCTCTTAGAAATACATTGAATGTTAGGCGCAAATATTAACACTTATATGCGGAGGTGATAGCTACAAAAACAGCTTCATCAAGAAGCTGTTTTGTGATGCCTATTGGTTAAAACCTTGAATTAATGTTCACGCGTTGCACGGAAATTAATATCGGGATAACGCTCCTGCATTAGCTGTAAGTTGACACGGCTCGGCGCAAGATAAGTCAAATGACCACCGCCATCCACTGACAGTTGATCATGTGCTTTTTTCTTAAATTCATTGAATTTTTTCTCATCCGCACAGCTGACCCAACGTACCGTATTGATACTCACTGGTTCGTATACGCAGTCCACTTTATATTCTTCTTTCAAACGGTAAGCCACCACTTCAAACTGAAGCACACCCACAGCACCCACAATCAAGTCATTGCTGTTTTGTGGCATAAAGACCTGTGTTGCGCCTTCTTCTGAAAGCTCTTTTAAGCCTTTTTGCAATTGCTTAGATTTCAACGGATCTTTTAAACGAACGCGGCGGAACATTTCAGGGGCAAAATGCGGAATACCCGTAAATTGAAGCTTTTCACCTGAAGTAAAGGTGTCACCAATTTGAATGGTTCCGTGATTATGCAAACCAATAATATCACCCGGCCACGCTTCTTCTAAATGCTGACGGTCACCTGCCAAGAAGGTTAAAGCATCACTAATACGCACGTCTTTATCTATACGCACATGCTTCATTTTCAAGCCTTTTTCATAGCGGCCAGAACAAATACGCATAAAAGCAATACGGTCACGGTGTTTCGGATCCATATTGGCTTGAATTTTAAAAACAAACCCAGTGAAGCCTTCTTCAGTCGCTTCTACGGTACGTGCTTCGGTTGGATGTGCTTTCGGTGGCGGTGCATAAGTGCTAAATGCATTTAACACATGGTCTACACCAAAGTTACCTAAAGCCGTACCAAACAACACAGGGGTTTGACGACCTGCTAAGAATGCTTCACGGTCTAAAGGCTCATTCGCCATTTGCACCAATTCAAGCGATTCTTCAAAGGCTTTCCAAGCCAAATCACCTACTTTTTCACGCAAATCTGGATAGTCATAACCATCACGTGCTTCAATTTCAGTAATGGTTGAACCAAAACCTGCTTTGTACACGTAAAATTTTTCTTCAATTAAATTATATACACCCGCAAAATCACGTCCTGTACCCAAAGGCCAAGTAAGCGGTACACAGCGAATTTTAAGGACATTTTCAATTTCATCCAAAAGCTCGAGTGGCTCTCGAATTTCACGGTCCATTTTGTTGACAAAAGAGATGATCGGCGTGTCACGCATACGACACACTTCCATCAATTTAATGGTGCGGTCCTCGACCCCTTTTGCCCCATCAATCACCATCAGTGCCGAATCAACTGCGGTCAAAGTACGATAGGTGTCTTCAGAAAAATCTTCATGCCCTGGGGTGTCAAGCAGGTTAATCATGTGCTTTTTATAGGGAAATTGCATGACAGAGGTGGTAATAGAAATCCCACGCTCTTTTTCCATTTCCATCCAATCCGAGGTTGCAGCACGGTCTGACTTACGGCTTTTGACCATACCAGCAATCTGAATCGCTTGCCCCCATAACAGTAATTTTTCTGTCATGGTGGTTTTACCCGCATCGGGGTGGGAAATAAT
>CAZOGM010000094.1:0-7319 GCA_964579445.1 uncultured Acinetobacter sp. | reverse complement strand
ATAAAGAGCTCAAATTAACTGCTTGCGCCACTGTACTTTATCTAAACCTATAAATAAGATATGCACCGAATAATTGAAGATATTTTTTATCCTAAAAAATATTACAACAGATAGGTTTTGTCATTATGCGAACCAAAAAGTTGTCGTTGGTGGTTGTTCCGCTTTTACTCACGGCATGTAGTCAAAATAATACGTTACATCAAGACGTTTATAATAACCAATACGACTGTTTACAAGACTGGCAATCCGAATTATGCGAACCAGAATCTACACAGGATTCAACTCAGTGGGGCGGTAGCAGTGTTTATATTGGACCACAATACTACAAGAAAAATCGTAAAGTGCGTTATTTGGGTCGTGTCGTAAAAGCTACAGGCACACGTCATAACGGCAACCCCATCGTATCGACTCAAGTGATGAGCTATGCAAAATCATCTCCAATACGCGGAGGATTTGGACGCTCTGGTGGTTCGGGTGGTGGTTAATTGATGAAACGTGTTCTGTTCCCTGAACGTGACAATTGGCAAAAAACCCATCAAGAGATTGGTTTTGATTATTACAATCTGCCCTCGCGAGATGGTTCAATTTATTGGTCTGAGGGTGTCGCTTACGAGTTCAGCCTTAAGCAAATTGAACAACTTGAAGATGCATCCAATCAATTACATCAAATGTGCCTCGAAGTCGCAGGAGATATGATTCAACGAGGTGATTATCCTGATTATTTTCAGATCCCTAAAGCGGCTATTCCGCTGATTGAACATTCATGGAAGCAAAAAGCCCCGATGCTGTATGGACGTTTTGATTTTGCCTATGATGGTCAAAACATTAAAATGCTGGAATATAATGCAGACACGCCTACAGGATTGTTAGAAGCCTCTGTGGCGCAGTGGCACTGGATTGAACAAGTCGAAAATATTCCCAACCGTGATCAGTTTAATAGCATTCATGAAGCTTTAATTGAACGTTGGAAACAGCTTTACCCGAACAAAACTACAGTGCATTTTGCTGCTTGCCAAGATGCAGGACGCGAGGACTGGGGCAACCTTGAATATCTGATGGACACTGCTTTTCAAGCAGGACTGAGCGTGAGTGAACTGTCTATGGAAAATGTCGGTTGGGATGGACAAAATTTTGTCGACCTGCACCTACAACAGATTCAACACTTATTTAAGCTCTATCCCTGGGAATGGGTGTGGGAAGAAAGCTTTGCACAGTTTCTAAAACCCCAAACCGAATGGATTGAACCTTGTTGGAAAATGTTGCTCTCCAATAAAGCTATTTTGATTGAACTGTGGAAGCGTTATCCAAATCATCCTCTTTTGCTTGAAACCCATGCTTATGATCCACAGCAGCACTATGCTGGAAAATGGGTACGTAAACCGATCTTGGCAAGGGAAGGAGCAAACATTCATATTTTGCAAAACAATATTGACTGTGGTGAAGCTTCGGGCAGTTTCTATTTTGAAGACTATGATAAATATGGCTACGTCATGCAGCGCTGGGTCAAAACTCCTCTGCATGACGGTATGTTGCCCACCTTAGGCTTATGGATGGTCGGTGATCAATGTGCGGGGATGTCTATTCGTGAAGATGTATTCGATGTGATTGGCAATGACGCACATTTTGCAGCGCATTATTTTGTTGAGTAAAATAACTTAAAATTATTTTACTCAAATTAAAAAAGCTGTCCAATGACAGCTTTTTTAATTTTAAACCTTTAAATCGTATGTGCAGCAACACGTTTCATATAGGACACTAAACGTGTAAAAAATAAAATTTGTAAAAAGATAGTGAAGGCTGAAATACACCATTCGAACCAATCATCAAACGCCGTACCCTCAAGGTTTAAACCAAAATATAAAGCCAGAAGCACTAAACCAAAGATAATGCCCGCCACAGTCGTTTGCACAAGAATAGGAAAAGACAATGCGGTGATACGCCCTAAAAAATGCTCACCGTCATCCCCACCATTGGCACGGTAAGCACTTTGAATCCCCATAAACATAATCAGCAATGTCAAAATCGCTTCAACTCCAATCACACGTACATCGCCATAAGGTGAATACATCCCATAGTAATACACCACTGAAATCAGCAAAGCTGTCACTAAGTAATAGTTTTTATAGTGCTTTTTATGAAGAGTATTTGCAGATAATTCATGTGCTAAAGCTTTCGTATTCCAAAAATACATGACTGTTGTTGTCTCTTATTTCATCAATGCGCACACTTTACCCATTCAAGCTAAAAAGCGAAAGGCTTAGACGCTTAAAAATAAAGTTCTATTGCTCCGAAATTCAGCAATCTATGCATAAGTCCATAAATATTCTTTCCACTTAAATTGATCCGTATTCATGCCATAACACCAAAGAAAGTGTCTGCTTCGAGCATCAATTTTCAGGTACAATCAACCGAAAAAATTAATACGCAGGTTTAATATGTCTTCTGTAGTTACATCGACAGCGATTCGTGGTCGCTTCTTAGATATTCAGAATACGGTAGCCCAAGCGCGTGAAATTCACGACCAAGTGCGTTATATAGAAGATGGTTTGCTCATCAGCCAAGCTGGTAAAATTCAGTGGTTTGGCACGTGGGAAGAGGGTCAACAACAGCTTCCTCAAGATCTTGATGTTCAACACTATCCAGATCAACTCATTGTGCCGGGTTTTATCGATACTCATATTCATTTTCCACAAACCGAAATGGTCGGGGCATACGGCGAACAACTTTTAGAATGGCTGAACACCTATACATTTCCTACAGAATTACAATTTGAAGATAAAGCCTACGCAGATCAAATTGCGCATTTCTTTGTCAATGAACTGCTCAAAAATGGTACGACTACGGCACTGGTTTTTTGCACGGTTCATCCGCAATCTGTAGATGCTTTATTTGAAGCAGCAGTGCGTCATAACATGCGTTTAATAGCGGGTAAAGTCATGATGGATCGTCATGCCCCAGACGGCTTATGTGACACTGCGGAAACATCCTATAGCGAATCCAAAGCCCTGATTGAAAAATGGCATGGCAAAGGACGTAATCTTTATGCCATCACGCCACGTTTTGCGCCGACTTCAACTCCTGAACAACTGGAAAAAGCAGGTCAACTCAAAGCTGAATATCCAGATGTTTATGTACATACCCATTTAAGTGAAAACAAAAATGAAATTGCATGGGTTAAAGATCTATTCCCTGCACAAAAAGGGTACTTAGATGTCTATCACCATTATGGTTTAACGGGGTCGCGTTCTGTGTTTGCACACTGCGTACATTTAGAAGATGCAGAATGGGATTGCATGCATGCTACAGATTCTGCCATCGCCTTTTGCCCGACTTCAAACCTATTTTTAGGGAGTGGTTTATTTCCACTGCAAAAAACGTGGGACAAGCAAGTTAAAGTTGGTTTAGGCACAGATATCGGAGCAGGGACGTCATTTAATCAACTACAAACCGTTAGTGAAGCCTATAAAGTTCAGCAATTACAAGGCAACAAATTGTCTGCTTTCGAATCACTGTATCATGCCACTTTAGGCGGTGCTAAAGCCTTGCATTTAGATGACAAGTTGGGCAATTTTCAAGTGGGTAAAGAAGCTGATTTTGTCGTCTTAAATTTGAATGCAACTGAGTTACAGACACTGCGCCAACAACGTGCTAAAAATATAGAAGATGCCTTATTTGCATTATTCACTCTAGGTGATGACCGCAACATTCAAGCAACCTATATATTTGGACAAAAAGCTTATGCGCAATCCGTCTGATTCAAAACCCAAAGCTCGAAAAACATCGAAGAAAAAATATCTCTTGATTGGTGGAGTCTTTGTCGTTTGTGCATTGCTTTTAAAACGTGATGCCCACTAGATCAGCAATACTTACATATTCCATGAGTAAAAGTGATGCATCTCATGTAGATATGTTTTAAAATTACCGCATATTACAGGTGTTGCAAGTCAACGCCTTTTTTAATTTTTAAATTGTTGTTTTAGGTATCTACCCATGACCATTGAAATGAAGGTAATGATTTCTGCAGAAGAAATTCATGCAAAAGTTTTGGAGCTTGGCAAACAAATTGATGCTCACTATGCAAAGAGTGACAAGGAATTGGTGCTGATCGGCCTACTTCGTGGTTCTGTAATTTTTATGGCAGATCTTTGTCGCGCAATTGGCAAACCACATGAACTCGACTTCATGACAGTGTCTAGTTACGGTGGTGGAACAACATCTTCACGTGATGTAAAAATTCTAAAAGACCTTGATGGCGAGATCCGCGGCAAAGATGTTTTAGTGATTGAAGACATTATTGATTCGGGCAATACATTAAGCAAAGTTTTAGAAATTTTGGAAACACGCCAACCCAACTCCATTCAACTGTGTACTTTAATAAGCAAACCTTCACGCCGTGAAATTGATCTTGATGTTCAATTTTTAGGGTTTGAAGTCGAAGATAAATTTATTGTCGGTTATGGTCTTGATTACGATCAAAAATATCGTCACATTCCATTTATTGGTGAAATTGGTTTATAAGCGCATTCATTGAATACCTAAATCTTAAGCGACTTCGGTCGCTTTTTTTGACTTTAAATTCATTATTTTTAAAATCAAAAACAAAAAATATACAAGAAATAGCAAATGGCATCTTTTTAATTTTAGCTTTATCGTCAATGCTTTAGTCAGTACTTCATGTCTATTTCTAGATTTAAAGTAAAAAGAAAAAGGAGAATGATATGTTTTCACTACTTGGCGCCATTGTGATTGGCTTCATTGCAGGTTTAATTGCACGTGCGATTCATCCAGGCGATGACAAACTCGGTTTTGTCATGACTGCGGTATTGGGTATAGTCGGGGCACTGTTAGCGACTTACGGCGGACGTTTACTTGGGCTCTACCCAGAAGATTCATCTGCGGGGTTTATTGCCTCTGTCATCGGCGCAATTGTGGTGCTGTTCATTTACAACATGGTCGCTCGGAAAACCTAAGATTGACTTTATAAAGTATTAAATTTTCATGAAAACGCACTTTTTAAGGTGCGTTTTCACTTTTAAGGGAAAAATTTTTCAAATTTGATCAGCGTTTTAAAACCTTTTATTGGCCTTAATAAAAACTATAGCCCTAATTCTTTCCAAATCTTTTCTATATCTTGCGCAGGGTAGGCACCTGTGACTTTAAAACCATTGGAGAAAATAATCACAGGTGTACCTTGTAAGGCGAGTTTTTTTCCTAAGGCAAGATTACGTTCGATAGGATTGGCACAGTCACCACTGGCTGTGGGTTGAATCGATGATTGAATTAAACTTTTCCAAGCAAATTCTTTGTTGGCAGAACACCAAACTTTTTTTGCAGGAATGATCGATTGATTTTTAATTGGATAAATAAAAGTATAGATGGTCACGTCATTCAGTTTCGCTAAATGACCTTCAAGAACTTTACAATATGGACAATTTGGGTCAGAAAAGATCGCGAGCTGGCGCTTCCCATTCCCCCTTACAGATTTGATTGCGTCATTCAAAGGCAACTGTTTAAAGTCGACTGAATTTTGATTAATCACCAGATTTTGCGTGAGGTTTTGCTGATCTTTCAAACGAATCATTGATCCCAAAAATAAATGCTGTGCATCTTCATTAAGATAAACCACTTGCTTATCTAAAGTGCCACTATATAAACCCTGCATCTCTGTCGGTTGTATATTGGTGATCTGAATATTAGGATAATTCGTCGCAAGTTTAGATTTTACGTTCTCGACATTAGCAAAACTAAAACTTGAGAACAGTGTCGCACAGGCAATTGCGACTATTTTTTTTGCAATCATAATGAGTTATACAGGCATTGGTTTGGGTTTATTTTAATCTTAATTGATTGGATATTTCTTAAATTCTGTTATCCGCTTTGTGTAACTTATGTTTCACGTGAAACCTTATTATACGTACTCCAAATACAACTCAGGTTTCTCTTGGAAATAAATTGACCATTGGTTTGATAGGTCTTAATCTTAATATAAATATTAATATCACGACTAATATTACGACGCTTACCTCTATCTTATTTGACCGAAAATGATAGAGAAAACTCACCTATTATTACATTAGAGATTTATGAATCTATCCTTATGGCGGCCTTTTATATTGGTCAGCCTAGCCTTATGTATTGGAACTATTGGAACAGCTTTAGCCAGCCCGCTTTACCCAATTTACCAACAAATGTGGCAACTCATGCCGAGCGACATTACCTTGATTTTTGTGGCGTATATGTTTGGCTGTTTGACCACACTGTTATTTTTAGGCAGAACCAGTAATACCATTGGTTATATCAAAACCATGCAGGTGGGCTTGGTGTTTATTATTGTCGGATTAATCTGTTCAATTTTTGCCTCTAATGCAGTTTGGCTATGTATCGGGCGCTTTATTATTGGTATTGCCTCGGGTTTAATGACCACATCGGCATTGTTAGGCTTAATTCAAACCGTTCCTGAAAGTCATAAGCATATTGCACCTCAGCTCAGCTCGATTATCACTGCCATTGGTTTTGGTTTGGGGCCATTGATCGGGGGCTTAATTGCACAGTTTTCAGAAGCACCACTGGTAACACCTTATATTCCCGTTGTGATTGGATCAGTCTTTTGCTTGATCAGTCTTTTCTTTCTAAAAGCAGATCATTTCAAAGTACAAGCTTTTAGCTTTGCACCCAAACTTTTAAGGCCACAACAGAAACATCATGCTCAGTTTTGGATTATCTGCTTAGCTGCTTTTTGTGTTTTTGCCGCGTTCAGTTTATTTGCATCTTTATCACCGTCATTTCTAAAAGATATTCTACCTTGGCATGGACCATTGGTCAGTGGTATTGCTATCACCAGTATTTTGTTTATCTCTGCAATAGTGCAATATTTTGCACGTACTGTCGCACCCACTAAAAGTCTCAGTTATGGCTTGATCATGGGTTTATTCAGCTTGATGATGCTAGGCTTGTGTATGTGGCTCAAAGTGAGCGTTCTGTTCTTGGTCAGCGATGTTTTTTTTGGTATTGCGCATGGTTTGATCTTACTCGGAGCTTTCGGTTTAATCCATAGCATGAGCACAGTGGAAAATCGAGCAGCGGTCATGTCGACTTATTTGTTTGTGGGCTACTTAGGTACCATTGTTCCAATTATTGCTGTGGGGTACTTGGCTGATCATTTTGGTTTAAATGTAGGGGTCATCATTTTCTGCCTGAGTATGGGTTTGATGTTTGCATTACTTTGGATTCGTCATACACACATGACTCAATTGAAATTAAAAAATCAGCCAGATTAGGCTGATTTTTTTATCAATAAGATTCGGTTTAAAATAATTTAA
>CAZOGM010000093.1:0-7406 GCA_964579445.1 uncultured Acinetobacter sp. | reverse complement strand
AAAAGGTTCATTGACAGGCAATGCCTTACTTGAACTGCCTGACGAAAAACGTCAATTGAAGTGGAATGCGGTACTGAATGCTCAAGATTTTAATCCGCAGTCAATTACGCCTGCTGCACCTATAAATTTACTCAATGGTCAAGTCAAAGCCAATGGTTATGCCAAACCTAATCAGCAAATTATTCAGCTGAATGCGATTAATTTAACGGGTCGTATAGCCAACCAAGCGACACCAGAAACAGTTCGCCTTACGGGTAAAAGCACTGCCGCTTTATTGTTTAATAACGAAAAAGCGGGTGGTGGTTTTAAAGGCTTCGCAGTTAACTATGACGGCGCATTACATGCCAGTCAGTTACCACAAGGTGACGGTACGCTCAAATTAAGGGTTGCTGGTACGCCAAAACGGATTCAAATTTCTGAGTTTAAACACAATGGTGCGGCAGGACAGATGACTGCCAATGGATTATTGAATTTAAATAATGGAATTGGGTGGGACATCAATGCATCCTTAATTCGTTTTAAGCCCCAGTATTTTGTGTCGTCAGTGCGCGGTGAGATCTCTGGAAATGTTAAATCTCAAGGCGTATGGTCAGATCAGCTGAAGCGTATTAACATTGAGCGCTTAAACCTTGCAGGTATGATCAATAACAAACCCTTACGTGCTAAGGGTAATTTGGCCTTGATTATCAACTCGAATCAAAAGGGTTTTTTACCACAGCAGTTTGAAGCCAATAATCTATTTTTATCTTACGCACAAAACCAGTTGCAAGCCTCAGGCAATGCTCAGAATTTGCGTGTAAATATTAATGCACCTGCATTGTTTGAGATATATCCAGGTTTACGCGGTCGTGCCCAAGGTTATATTAACCTTCAATCCCAGCCGCGGTTGTCTGCAACAGCAAATTTGGTCGTCAACAATTTTGGCTTTAATGATTTAGTTAGCATTAAGACGCTGAGCTTAAAGGGTGAGCTTCCGACTTCTGAGACCGTAGCTTCAACGCTGTCCGCACGCATGGAAAATTTAAGAAGTGGCAACCGTGAAATTCAACATGGTGAAATTGCCATCTCTGGAACGCGAAAAGCGCATGTCCTTAAAGCGCAAGCATGGAATAATTTTTCAAAATTTTACGTTCAACTCGCGGGTGGTTTTAATACACAAAATGATTGGTTAGGGCAGATTCAACGTGGCGAGTTTGACTCGGTTCGAGTGCATTTAAAACAGCAACAAAATGCGCCTGTCATCTACAGCACAGCAAAATCTGAAGTCTATGTAGGTCAGCACTGCTGGGCGAGTCAAGAAAGTCAATTGTGTCTAGATCAAGCTGCAAGAGTCAGCAAAACCAAGGGCAATGCATCTTTTATAACGCGTAATCTGGATTTGGCGGACTTCGCAGCCTTTATGCCTGAAGGTTTAGCCATTACTGGAAAGTTGAATGGTTATGCCAAAGCGTCTTGGGCACAAGGGAAAATACCACGGATTGATGCTAAATTGGTGACACGTAACGGTGTGATTGGCTTGTCTGCGGTTGATCCTGAAGATATTAGTTCAACCTTGAATTATGATGAAGCCAGTGTCATTGCCAAAAGTGTTCCAGAAGGCTTGATGTTACGTGCAGATTTAAAAGCACCGAACATTGGGACAGGCTACGCCAATGTGGTGATTAATCCTTTCGTGGATGCTAAGCCGATGCGTGGTGAAATTGCATTCAATCAAGTTCAGCTTAAAATACTCAAGCCATTTATTGCAGATGTGCGAAAACTTGAAGGTAACTTATCACTTGCTGGGAAAATTGGTGGGACCTTAACCAAACCACTGTTTAATGGTGAAATGCGTTTAAAAAATGGTGAAATCAGCATGATTTCATTGCCGATCAATTTCACCAACGTTGAGCTATATTCTTCGATTCGTCAAAATGAAGCCAGTATTAATGGCGCATTTAACAGTGGACGTGGTGTGGCAAAACTGACTGGAAATATTGATTGGAAAAATGACCCACGGATTCAATTAAACCTCAGTGGTAAAAATTTACTGATTCGCCAAGCACCTTTAATTACAGCAATAGTGGATACAGATATATCCGTCGATGCACGACCTATGAATAAACGGATTAGTGTCATTGGTAAAGTGGATGTACCACGCGCACTGATTTCCATGCCCGAATCCAGTGCAAAAATTGTGCCTGTTTCTGCAGATGTCCGTGTGGTGCGTGAGGGTGATAATCAACTCGCAATACTTAAAGCAGCCAAGCCATGGGATATTCGTGCAGATGTGGAACTAAACTTAGGCAATCAAGTGATTTTCCAAGGCTTTAACAGTCGTATTCCGCTACTTGGGCGTGTATATATGTCACAGCGTGGACTCGAAACTGCTATGAAAGCCAACGGCGCAATTGGGGTCAGTCAAAAAGTGACCATTGAAGCGTATGGACAGCGCCTAGATTTGAACCGTGCTATAGCACGATTTAATGGCGCACTTTCAAACCCAACCCTAGATGTAGATGCCAACAAGAACATTTCAGGCAGTACAGTGGGTGTGCGGGTAACAGGCACTGCCAGTTCGCCAAATATTCAGGTGTATAACGATGCTGGACTGTCTGAGCAAGAAGCGATGAATGCGCTCATTACGGGTCGTATTAATGAAGGCTCGAGTGCCCTAAGTAGTTCGGAAGGATTTAAATCCGATGTGAATAATACTATTGCTGCTGCAGGAATCAGTCTTGGTTTGGGCGGTACGCGAGCCTTTACTAATCAAATTGGGCAAACCTTTGGTTTAAGTGGTTTAGCCTTAGATGCGCAAGGTACTGGCGATGACACTCAAGTCAGTGTGACTGGTTATTTAACGCCTGATTTATATATTCGTTATGGTGTGGGCGTATTTACACCAGTCAATAAACTGACCTTACGTTATCAAATGAATCAGCGTTTGTATTTGGAAGCCAGTCAATCCTTGGAACGTGCCATCGACGTATTTTATAACTGGCGTTTCTAAGTAACCCTTTTCAAAAGCGTTGACTGATTCAACTTTAAATCGAAAGGCATCCCTTCACTTGAAGCGGGTGCCTTTTTTTGATGTGGAAAGATGTTTTCTTTTACAAGACAAAATGAGTACGCCATTTTTGCAAATGAGTGACAAAAATGCAGGCTAAATTTGCTATGGTATTCTTTTTTAAAATGAAAATATCACGATGAAAAAAATATGGATATTCAGCTTACTGAGCCTAGCGATGACTGCGTGTACGACCACATCTCAAACCGACGCAGAACATACCGCTAAACTGGGTTCGCCTAACCCTGCAAGTGCATACTGTGTCAGTCAAGGAGGAAAACTCACCCTTAAAAATGAAGCCAATGGTCAAGTGGGCTATTGCCATTTAGCCAATGGTGAGGTGGTAGAAGAGTGGGCATTATTTCGTGCAAGCCAAGACAACTGCATTGCAGAAGAAGCGAAAAGGTTAATTGGACAGGCAGGACTAACTCAAAGCCAAATTCAGCAGAAAACCCAAGCCAAAACAGTTCGTTTGGTTCAGCCGAACCAAGCGGTAACGATGGATTTTCGCAGTGATCGTGTCACGGTTGTGGTCGATCCTAAAACACAAAAAGTCATTCAAGCCAGTTGTGGTTAAAGACGTATATTTACTCAAGTTTAACCCTACAACAAAAGCCCCAAGTCGGGCTTTTTGATTATTTTCAAGCAGGCGCTTACTTATTTGGCTCAAGATTGATTATCATAGCTTAATGAGGAGAGTTGTATGAAAAAGTTAGTGATCTTAGCGACAGTATTGGGTACCTCAATTGTTTTGAGTGCTTGCTCTGAGAAAAAACCACTCACGCCTGAAGAACAGTGGCACGGCTACTGTACCAGTATAGGCAACGCTGCACGTTCGATTTTGCTCGATCGCCAAAATGGCATCACGCAGCAAGAAGCTGTTGACCATGCTAAGAAATTAACCGACCCAACGACGAAAGCGTTTGTTGATAAGCAAATTGTCAAAGTATATAGCTATCCTCAAGCACAGCTTGAAGTGGACCAAGATGCATTATTGACTCAATTTAAAAAAGAAAGCACAGCTGAATGTTTAGCTACGCCGTTTGATCAGCAGAACTTACCAGATTACAAACCCTTTTAATCAGGATGTTTAATTAAGAGGCAAGAGAAGGCTATCTAGAGATGGCCTTTCTTATGGTTAAAATCTTGCTGATGTATCTATAGTGAAGGTATGTTGCATTTGACTTGATCTTCAAAATCGTCTGCTTAAATTTAAAATAAATCGAATGAACAGCAAAACATTTGCACGCTTTCTAGGAGTTGTAAAAATATGAATAGATACAAAATATCATTTTCTAAAAATATGAAAAACATATATAAATAAAAGATAAAGAATAAAAAACCGAGGAGTGAGTCAATGGAAGTTGTCGCATATATGAATAATTCAGATTTGCTGATTGAAGGTGAACGGGGTGTTGCAGTCATCAACGGCAGTCATTATGTATTGAGTTTGGGAGATCGGGTCTATATTGAAGACATGATCAATGAACACGCCAAAATATATCAGGTAAAAATTAGCTTTGCTTGTGCAGAACATCGTATGATGCATGAAGATGAAATCCTGATTCGTTTTGAAGGTACGCGTGAAAGCCTTCAGCAATATTTAGAAAAAACCACAGTCCACTAAGGTGGAATAGTCATCTCGCACACAATCAGGCAACATTCGGTTGCCTTTTTCATATTCAAGCGTCTGGTAAAAGTGCGATAAAGGCTCAGATTTAATTGGTTTAACCACAATCTGAGCACTGAGTAATCGATATGAAGATCATTTAGTTAGAAAATAACGGTCATCACAAAGAAACACTCATCTTGCATTAACTTTTAACTGGAAGTTTAGTAAAATTTAGCTGTCCATATTATTTGCTTGGCTTGTAAAGCAGGAATTTGCAAATAATTTTTTAAAAAAGAGGAATAACACCGTGCTAGAAGCTTACCGCCAACACGTTGCAGAACGTGCCGCACTCGGAGTCCCACCGAAGCCACTTGATGATGCTCAAACAGCTGACTTAGTTGAATTATTAAAAAATCCACCAGCTGGCGAAGAAGCATTTCTTGTAGATTTGCTTGAAAATCGTGTTCCTGCAGGTGTTGACCAAGCTGCTTATGTAAAAGCTGCTTTCTTGGCTGCATTGGCAAAAGGCGAAGTAACGTCTCCTTTAATGACTAAAGAACGCGCGGTTTACTTACTTGGCACAATGCTGGGTGGTTATAACGTTGCACCTTTGGTTGCACTTCTTGATGACGCTGAACTTTCTGAACTTGCAGCTGAAGCACTGAAGAAAACCCTTCTTGTATTTGATGCGTTCCATGACGTGGCAGATAAAGCAAAAGCGGGTAACGCAAATGCACAAGCGGTTATGCAGTCTTGGGCTGATGCTGAATGGTTCACAAGCCGTCCAGATGTTCCGACTGAAATTAAACTTACAGTGTTCAAAGTGACTGGCGAAACCAACACAGACGACTTGTCACCTGCACAAGACGCTTGGAGCCGTCCAGATATTCCGTTACACGCTAACGCAATGCTTAAAAACGTTCGTGACGGTATTAACCCAGAAGTTCCGGGTGAAGTGGGTCCACTCAACCAAATTAAAGAACTTGTTGCGAAAGGCAATCAAGTTGCTTACGTGGGTGACGTTGTTGGTACGGGTTCATCTCGTAAATCTGCAACAAACTCTGTGCTTTGGTTCTTTGGTGATGACATTGCGCACATCCCGAACAAAAAAGACGGTGGTTACTGCTTAGGTTCTAAAATCGCACCAATTTTCTTCAACACCATGGAAGATGCGGGCGCTTTACCTATTGAAATTGATGTTGCAAACATGAACATGGGCGACGAAATCGTTCTAAACATTGATCATGCTGCTGCAAAAGTTTCTGCGTCTAAAGACGGTGCAGTCATTGCTGAAGCTGAACTTAAAACCCCTGTACTTCTAGACGAAGTTCGTGCGGGTGGTCGTATTAACTTAATCGTTGGTCGTGGTTTGACCACTAAAGCACGTGAAGCTTTGGGTCTGCCTGTATCGACATTGTTCCGTGTTCCAGTTCAACCTGCTGCAACGGGCAAAGGTTTTACTCAAGCACAGAAAATGGTTGGCCGTGCATGTGGTCTTCCTGAAGGTCAAGGCGTACTTCCAGGTACTTACTGTGAACCACGTATGACGACTGTAGGTTCGCAAGATACTACAGGCCCTATGACTCGTGATGAATTGAAAGACTTGGCTTGCCTAGGTTTCTCAGCTGACCTTGTGATGCAGTCTTTCTGTCATACAGCGGCTTATCCAAAGCCAGTAGACGTTCAAATGCAACATACGCTTCCTGATTTCATCATGAACCGTGGTGGTGTGTCTTTACGCCCAGGTGACGGTATTATTCACTCTTGGTTAAACCGTATGCTTCTTCCAGATACTGTTGGTACGGGTGGTGACTCACATACGCGTTTCCCAATTGGTATTTCTTTCCCAGCGGGTTCTGGTCTAGTAGCGTTCGCTGCTGCAACGGGTGTTATGCCACTTGACATGCCTGAATCTATTCTTGTGAAGTTCAAAGGTAAAATGCAACCTGGTATCACTTTACGTGACCTTGTACATGCAATTCCTTACGTTGCGATTCAGCAAGGTGACTTAACTGTAGAAAAGAAAGGTAAGAAAAACATTTTCTCTGGTCGTATCCTTGAGATCGATCTACGCGAAATGGAAACTGACCTGACTGTTGAGCAAGCGTTCGAGCTTTCTGATGCATCTGCTGAACGTTCTGCTGCGGGTTGTTCGATCACACTTTCTGAAGAGAAAGTTGCTGAATACCTGAAATCAAACATCACTATGCTTAAGTGGATGATCTCTGAAGGTTATGGCGATGCGCGTACAATGGCTCGTCGTGTTGAGAACATGGAAAAATGGTTAGCGAACCCATCACTTTTACAAGCTGATGCTGATGCTGAATACACCAAAGTGTATGAAATTGACCTTGCAACCATTACTGAGCCAGTGCTTTGCTGTCCAAACGATCCAGATGATGCGAAATTGTTATCTGACGTTCAAGGCGTGAAAATTGACGAAGTATTTGTTGGTTCATGTATGACCAACATCGGTCACTTCCGTGCGACAGGTAAGTTGTTAGAGAAAGTTCCAGGTGGCGTACTTTCAACTCGTTTGTGGATTGCTCCACCTACGCGTATGGATGAGCGTCAATTGATGGAAGAAGGTTTCTATAACATCTATGGTAAAGCTGGCGCGCGTACTGAAATGCCAGGTTGTTCATTGTGTATGGGTAACCAAGCACGTGTAGCGCCGAACACGACGTGTGTATCGACTTCTACGCGTAACTTCCCGAACCGTCTAGGTCAAGGTGCGAACGTTTACTT
>CAZOGM010000092.1:0-7483 GCA_964579445.1 uncultured Acinetobacter sp. | reverse complement strand
CCGCCCATTTGCTCTGCAATACGAAGCACTTGGCAGCTATAACCCACTTCGTTGTCATACCATACGTAAGCAGTTAAGCGGTTACCCGAAGTGATTGTTGCTTGCGCATCAAATACACCCGCAGTACGCGAACCAATAAAGTCAGATGATACAACCTCAGTTGAGTTGGTATAGCCAATTTGACCTTGAAGGCTTGAGCTGATTGAAATTTGACGAATATATTCGTTCACTTCTTCACGATCCACTTCTTTATCTAAGGTTAAATTTAGAATAGCAAGCGATACGTTTGGTGTAGGTACACGTACAGAGTTACCTGTCAATTTACCTTGAAGTGCTGGAAGTGCTTTAGCTACCGCTTTAGCAGCACCAGTCTCAGTGATCACCATATTCAAAGTAGCAGCACGACCACGACGATCCGCTTTATGATAGTTGTCAATCAAGTTTTGGTCGTTTGTGAACGAGTGAACTGTTTCAACATGACCATTCAACACGGTGTACTTGTCATGCAATACTTTGAGTGTCGGCGTAATTGCGTTTGTGGTGCAGCTTGCAGCAGAGATGATAGTATCTTCATCTAAGATGTCCGCTTGGTTGACACCAAATACAACGTTCTTCATGTCACCTTTACCAGGTGCAGTCAAAATCACACGTGCAGCACCTGGGCATTTAAGGTGTTGAGCAAGACCTTCAGCATCACGCCATTTACCTGTATTATCAATCACTAACGCATTGTTAATACCGTAAGCGGTGTAATCCACTTCAGCTGGGCTTGATGCATAAATCACTTTAATGAATTGACCATTTGCAATGATAGCTTCATTTTCTTCATCTACAGAAATTGTGCCCGCAAATGGACCATGAATTGAATCACGACGTAAAAGTGAAGCACGTTTTTCTAAATCACCATCAGATGACTTACGAACCACGATTGCTTTTAAGTTTAAACCACGACCAAGACCTGATTGACCAATGATTAAACGTGCAAGGATACGACCAATACGACCGAAACCATAAAGCACAACGTCTTTATGCTCTACAGAAGTTGCATTACCTTCTAAAGATTGAACAGCTTCTGCAACAAATGCATCAATGTCGCCGCCTTTTTCTTTATATTCAACAGCAAGTTTGCCTAGATCAACTTCAGCAGAACCGATATTTTTAACTTTAGCCAATGCTTCTAATATTGGGAAAGTGTGAACAACTGAAAGTTCAACATCCATCATACGCGTACGACGATGTGCTTTCAGAATTTGAATCACTGAACGGTTAATTAAAGAGCGGCCATAAACTGAAGCCGCGATGTTTTTTTCACGATACAATTGACCCAAAAGGGCGATCATACGTTCCGCAAGTTCTTCACGGTTTTTCCAGCGACCTTGGTGCTCTGCATGTAGGGCAACGATAGTGTCTTTGCTCACAGATACTTCCTCTAGTTTATATATCTAGGCATAAATTTTTTAAACCCGACAATTGTAATGGAATTATCTTGGAGTTGAAATCAAAACTGGGTTTATTTTTATGGATGATATATTCCAAGCGTATAAATCCAAGCCAAGATGCTGTTTTAATTTTAAATTTTATAGATAAATCACTTCATTTCAGCGCTAAATATCTGAATTTTTCTAACTCACTGATCTAGAATAAGTTATGAACGAATACTGACCGTATGCTTCAATTCTAAAAAAATATTGAAAATCGCTCGTCTTCGACTTAATTTAAGGTTGGTGAAAAACGCAAGTCATAGCTGATTGAAGAATTCAGATCTTCCAAATTAAAATCTTCTAAATTCTCAGGGAGTTTGATCAGCAGTGGTAAGCGTGTGATGCCATTGTCTCCACATGGAAAAGCATAATGGCGCTCCAATTCATTTGTAGCTAGAAAACTTTCAAACTCGATAAAAACACTATATTTACGATAGTTTTTAGGGATCGTCAAAATATCTAAATAGGCTTGTTTTTTAATCCGCAATGCAGCAACGGTCACTTGCTGCATTTCTTTATCAATTTTATCCCCTTTGACCATCCGTTTAATGAAAGAGCCTTTTGCTTCAGCTTGATCTTTCTTTAAACGCCCCAGATGTAACGTCATTTCCCGATGATCAACGATATGCTTACTTAACTCTTTTTGCAGATTCAGCACAGGTTGTTCAGAACGGTCATTCATGACTTTCCATTCATACACACTTAAAGGTACAAAAATTTCATCTTTGCGTTTTTCTAAGAGCTTCAAATACGCCAAAAGCTTATATTCAAACAATTGAACAGTATGGTTAAAAAACAATGCTGGCTGCTCTTTAAACTCTTTGTAATGCGCCAAAATATCTGAAAAAATACGATGAATACTGACAAATAAATATTGATATTCTTCAATGTGAGACAAATGATTACGCAATGCATCTTTGAGTGGCAACAATAACTGATTGACCAAAATATTTTCAAAGTTTCTTAAATGCTGTTTGGCCACAATATCACTATTGGTTCCCACCATGCCCAAGGACTGAACCAAAAGTGGAATCAACTTCTGCTCTGTCAGCTCTTCAAACTCTTGTACAATTTGAATCACATCTTTATGCACTTGATGTTGAATCGTCACCATTTTTTTTACAAGCTCGGTGAAACTGTCAATATAGCCTTGTTCTGAGTAACGCGACATATCCAGCACAATGCCATTCAAATACACCTGTTTGTTATATTCCATATAATCTTCAAACAGAAAACGGCGAATTGAATAAGGATTGTGTTCAAAATTGTTGACAGGCGCGATAATAAATAAAAACTCAGAAGTTTTCACAATATCGAAACGACGCACTGTTTGCTCTTTCAACAACCAATATTTAAAAAAAGGATGACGCATCATTTCAGATGAACGTGCCAACAAAGGTTTAAACCAATAACCCAATAACTGTTGTTTAATAAAAACTTCAATAATAAAACTTTTAATTTGAGCCGCACTCAAATGACGAATACCTTGTGGCGGTTCTATGTCTAGGTGACGCACCAATTTCGCTACATCTTGTAAATAGACGCGGCGCATGAGCATTTTTTCACGTTGCAGTTTAAGGTTATCTTCAACCGGTATTTGATCAATTTGATGCAGTGCATTTTCCAAATAATCTGCTATTTGCACGCAATCGGTAATACTTTTTAGCCAATTGATGGATTGACTTAATTTGGTCGCGATAGACCGCATACGCTCATTGGAGAAACTATGTTTCAAAATTGCAAGAGAATTGGTGACCTGATATTCGAAAGTATTGGTGATACGATTCCACTGAATATCTTTGGGCTTTAAAATTTGACGATCAATTTCTTCACGCACTTCAATGTCAGACTGCTCAAAAACTTGAGACAACAGCCCTTCCCAATTCACATCTAAACTAGGTTCCATCTGCAACAAGGTTGCCCGAGTCTGATACGGTATCATCATAGTTTCTAAGTTTTATTATATTTTGCTTAAAATAACACAAATTTTAAATAATGTTAACTGGTTAACATTATTATTTTCATCCCCAATACCCACAGATCTTGTGAATAAAATAATAAATTGAATAATTAATATACATAATAATTATATTAAACAAATCTAAATAATATAATCTTTAGGATTTGCTTATTTTAACAGCAATATTTATATCACAAAGCACTAATTTTCAGGATTTATTCTTTTTTGAGATTTTTCTAAATTTAATCTTAAAGTTTGTGCTTGTTTACGCTGTCTATATAAATAAAGAATACCTTCAATAATTAATAATAGAACCGCAAGCCAAATCGGAATATAGGTTAGCCATTCACCAGAATCCACTCGCTCACCCAGAACAATAGAAGCAAATGCCAGTAAAATAGGTTCTAAATAACTCAGTAGCCCAAAAATAATAAAAGGTAAATAACGACTCGCCAGTATGTAGCTTCCTAAACCCATGGCGCTTAATAAACCAAGTCCCAGTATTGCCCAGATCAAATGTGGAAACTCGATGATTAAACTGAAAGAATCACCTTGTTTAAAGGCCAAATAAAATGCCACAGGGAGAATTAAACACAGATCCCACCAAAAACCGCCCAAATGATCGGTTTGAAATTTACGTCGTAAGAAAAAATAAATTGGATAAGCGACAGCAACATAGGCCGTTTCCCATGCCATAGAGCCGATGCGCCAAATTTCATGAGCCACGCCCAAAATTGCCAAAATGACAGCCGCTATTTGCCATTGACTCAATTTTTCTTTGTACAAGACACAGCCAAACAGCACCATAACCAAAGGCAATAAAAAATAACCCAATGAGACTTCCAAGCCTCTGCCATTGATAGGTCCCCACAAGAATAACCATAGTTGTGTGGTACATAAAAATGAACTGATCAGGAGCCAAATCAGTAAACTCGGTTGCAGCCTAATTCGCTTAAAAATAGAGGTGACATGCTTTAAATCTCCTGACCACCACATAAATAAAGTCAGAAAAGGTAAAGTCGCAAGCATCCGCCACGCAAAGGTTTGCTCACTGTCTAGAGGCTTTAAAAAATGAGTAAAAAAATACAATACACCAAATGTGACTGAAGCCAAAACAGATAACGCTACCCCTTTATACATCTTGTCCTTCCACATCAACCGAAATAGCATTATACCGAGTGAGATTTATTTATGCCGCATAAAAGAGTAGCTTGATTCAATAAAAACTCTATTTTTCAAACTTTAATGTGATCAATATACCCTCACAAGGTTTTAATTAAGTTCATAGAAAAAGCCATGCAAGGCATGGCTTTTTGAAATAAAACATTTAAATCTGGTGATGCTACTGACCGGTTTGTTTGGTATTAATCACATCACTCAAATCATAGCCAACTGATTTTGCATAGTCTAAATACTCTTTAACGACTTGCTGATTAGGCTGACTAGTTCGAGACAATACCCACATATATTTGCGACCTGGCTCGCCGACCAATACGGTTTGATAGTCTTCATCAATTTTTAAAACCCAATAATCACCACGACCGAATGGCATCCAACGAATCGCACTTGGCAGGAAACTCACTTTTAACTTTGAGTTATAGGGTGCGTTTTGAATAAACGCCTCACCGACCGACTGATGTAACTGTCCATCTTGCCCAGAACAGCGATTATCTACATTCACATTGCCATTTTCGTTGAGGGTATAAGTCGCTGTCACATTGCGATCACATTTCTTTTGAAAATAGAGTGGTTTGCGTGCAACCTCGTACCACACACCTAAATAACGATCCAGTTCGACTTTATCTACCGTTTTTAGGGGCTGGTCTTTGGCGTATGCCATAGTCGCGGCGCTTAGACCGATTAGTAACGCACCGCCCAATGCAATTTTACCTATGCGATAACTCGCTTTTGGAAGATTTGATATGGTCATTTAACTACCTCTTTTTGGTATTTTTTTAATAAAAAGTATATAACCCTTTATAAAATAACGATGAATCAAAACAAAAGGTGTAGTGTTATGTAATGATTTCGAAGCAAAATTTATCTCAAATTATTGGAGCATTTGTGCTTTTAAACGTACAATTTCATCTCTAAAACGTGCCGCTTGCTCAAATTGAAGCTCCTTAGATGCTTTAATCATTTCTTTTTCAAGCTTGGCTAGATGCTTCGATAAAAGCTTAGGATCTGCCAAGATATGACGCTCATCTGCACTGAGTGCTTTGGCTTGATTGGAAATGTTTGCATCAATTTGATCGTCAGTTAAATCCTCGCCCGTATCAAACTCTTTCACAGTTTGACGCACTGTTGAACGCGGTGTAATCCCATGCTCTAAGTTGAATTGAATTTGTTTATTTCGACGACGTTCGGTCTCATCCATAGCCTTACGCATAGAATCTGTCACGCGATCCGCATATAAAATAGCTTTACCTTTGACATTACGTGCAGCACGACCAATGGTTTGAATCAACGCACGCTCGGAACGCAGGAAACCCTCTTTGTCGGCATCCAGTATTGCAACCAAAGATACTTCAGGCATATCCAAGCCTTCACGCAGCAAGTTAATGCCAATAATTGCGTCATAAATACCAGTGCGTAATTCATGAATAATTTTAACCCGCTCTACGGTGTCAATATCAGAATGCAGATATGCCACTTTCACGCCATACTCTTTTAAATAAGACGTTAAGTCTTCTGCCATACGTTTGGTTAAAGTTGTAACCAGAACGCGCTCGTTTAAGTCTTTACGATTATTGATCTCTGACAACACATCATCGACTTGGGTCAGTACAGGACGAATTTCAATTTCGGGATCAATCAATCCTGTAGGGCGAACCACTTGTTCAGCAACTTGTTCAGATTTTTCAAGTTCATATCGAGCTGGGGTCGCACTCACAAAAATAGTCGTGGGAATAATCTTTTCCCACTCCTCAAATTGCATTGGACGGTTATCCAAAGCACTGGGTAGACGAAATCCGTAATTTACCAAGTTTTCTTTACGCGAACGGTCACCTTTATACATGGCACCAATTTGCGGAACAGTCACATGGGATTCATCAATAATCAGTAATGCATCATCCGGTAAATAATCGAATAATGTCGGTGGTGCCTCACCTGAAGGACGACCAGATAGATGACGAGAGTAATTTTCAATGCCGTTGGTATAACCCAGTTGTTGCATCATTTCTAAGTCATAACGGGTACGCTGTTCAATACGCTGTGCTTCTAGCAACTTATCGTTTGCTCTAAAAAATTCAAGTCGTTCTTTCAGTTCTTCACGAATCGTACCGATGGCACGTTCTAAATTGTTTTTTGGTGTCACATAATGACTTTTTGGATAAATCGTGATGCGAGGAATTTTACGCACCATTTTCCCAGTCAAAGGATCAAACCAACGAATGGAATCGACTTCGTCATCAAACAGTTCTATTCGGACTGCGTTCTGATCAGATTCTGCTGGGAAAATATCTAAAATTTCACCGCGAATACGATACGTACCCCGCATAAACTCAAGCTCATTACGCGTATATTGCATCTCAACTAAGCGGCGTATCAGCTCGTCACGGCTAATTCGATCACCCGCCACGATATGCAATAGCATATTCATATACGCATTGGGATCACCCAGACCATAGATAGCTGAAACCGACGCTACAATGATGGAATCTTTACGCTCAAGTAAGGCACGTGTGGCAGATAATCGCATCTGATCAATATGATCATTAATAGCTGAATCTTTTTCGATAAAGGTGTCTGAGGAAGGTACATAGGCTTCAGGCTGATAATAATCATAATAACTTACGAAATATTCGACCGAGTTATTGGGGAAAAAAGCCTTAAATTCACCGTATAGCTGTGCAGCCAAAGTCTTGTTATGCGCCATGACAATGGTAGGACGTTGTAATTGCACAATCACATTCGCCATGGTATAGGTTTTACCTGAACCTGTTACACCCAACAGCAATTGATCGTGATAGCCCTTTTTAACCCCTTGGACAAGTTTCTCAATTGCCTGAGGTTGATCCCCTGCAGGCTGATAATTGGT
>CAZOGM010000091.1:0-7829 GCA_964579445.1 uncultured Acinetobacter sp. | reverse complement strand
GCATACAGACTGTCACCCTCTGGATGGTTTAAACGAATGAGAAAAATGCCATGCAAGACGTTTTTAATTTTTGAGACCAGTTGGATAATCTGATGTTTATCAAATTTTTATAAATAACACTGGATTTTCTTCAAGTGATGCTTCGTGCAGGCTTTGATCGCTATGCCTAAGCCCGACCAATACGGCATGATCTGCTTTAGAAGGCATAAATGAAACTGCTGCAAAAACCAAATGTGTCAAGCTTTGGGTAATGCTTAAACTGTCCAAATGTGTTGGAAGATAATGGATCAACTGAGTGTCTGACATAGGTTAGTCATTCTCCGCCTGACGATGAGCTTGGTTCTTTTTGGCGTGTTTTTTGCCTTGAATAAATGCTTCTTTCCAAACCGCTTTAATGTGTTCCTCACACAGTTTTTCATTTTTAGACTGATGCGAAAAATACATGTCAGCCACTTTTAACACCGCATACGTAAGTGCATAGACCAGTGGAATACTCATATTAAGCCACCAAAACCAAAAGTCACTATTTTCCACACGCCCAGCGCAATCTGCTGTGCCGTCATGCGACCAGCCCAATAATTTCTTTCACCCAGTCCAGCGCTTCATTTTCTGTTATTTGAATGCCATGTATGGCAGCAATGCGACTGGCAAAATAACCTTGTAATGGGGTTAAAATTAAAATGTCTGCAAAAGCTAAGGATTGAATCGCGATACCTGCACAACTAGCACAGTCCATATGAATGATATTGGAGATTTTATATCTTTTGAGATGTCATCACGGAACTCAATTTCAGTGATTTCTTTGCGAATTCTGTCAGTGATTTTCATACAAATTTTACATCCTTAAGCCAGCAAGTTCATGCTAAGTTAATTGCTGAAAAAAATAAAGACGAACACTGTTTGCTTGGCAACATTCAAAGCGGGTTGATTTTAAAAATGATGAGTGGGAAAAATGCAATGCAGGCATTTGTAGATTTTTGGAAAGGTTTTCGTGCATTACCATCAGCTTGGTTATTGTTTTTGCAGGCGATTATTTTGGTGCTTTCTGTTTTAACACGTGATGATGGCACTTATCGAACCATCACTTGGATTCTGGGAGCTTTGGTTTTATTGGTCATTGCTAAAGTGATTCGTAAAACGCCGATGTTTACCATTTTGGGACTCAGCTTTGTGGGAGGCGCTTTAATCTTTTCCTTCTTGCTGGTACTGGGCGCAAAAGATCCTAACATTCAAATCATTGCGCATAGTTTTGAGGCTGCGGCCTATTTTAGTGCTGCCTATGGTTTACTTCGTTATATGTTCGCTGACCGCTATCTCACCAAGGATGAGCTTTTTGCAGCGGGTGCGGTGTTTACCCTAATCGCTTGGGGATTTGCCTTTTTATACAGCGTTTGTCAGCTCTTGGTGGCAGAGAGTTTTATTAAACCAGATGTGGTTGGATTACAGTCTTGGCTTGACTTATTGTTTTTGAGTTTTAGTTTGCAATCTGCGACAGGACTGTCAGATATCTTACCCATTAGCCCTTTAGCACGTATGTTTGCCATTTTACAAATGTTTTGTGGTGTGATGTATTTGGCTTTAATCGTGTCGCGGTTAATTGCTTTGCAATATATTGCGTATTTGCCTAAACATGACCAAGACCGTAATTAATTAAGTAAGTTTTTGCTTCGTTGAAGTTAAGTTACAGGAAGTGAACTGCTTTGTTTTTAATCATAAATTAAAATGCAACTCGAGCGCAACGTTTTTCCGCAGCGCTCGTTCTTTATTCATGCACTGTGAATTCTTGTTGATCATTGATTATTAAAAATAAATCGGGGGATGTATGCCTTCTAAAAATACATCTTGGTATTCCAATGTGAATCCAAATGTCTTTTTAAGCACTGTGGCGATTATCGCTATGTTTCTTGCCTTGGTGGTCTTAGCACCTAGCGCATTTGAAGTACTCACCAAACAATTGAATCAGTGGATTACAGATTCCTTTAGTTGGTTCTATGTTTTATCGGTCGCAATTTTTCTGATTTTACTTATATATATTGCCTTATCAGATATGGGTAAAATTAAGCTTGGACCCGACCATAGCCAGCCCAGTTATAGCAATAGTTCATGGTTTGCAATGCTCTTTACCGCAGGTATGGGCATTGGACTGATGTTCTTTGGCGTGGCAGAACCTGTTATGCATTATGTCTCCCCACCAATTGGTGAAGGAGAGACCATTCAGGCAGCTCAGCAGTCCATGCGTGTGACCTTTTTCCATTGGGGATTTCATGCTTGGGCTATTTATACGGTCGTAGGTTTGGCACTCGCATATTTTGCGTATCGACACAATTTACCTTTAAAAATCCGTTCAGCGCTTTATCCGATCATCGGTCAAAAAATTTATGGACCTGTAGGGGATGCTGTAGATACCTTTGCCACCATTGGTACGGTCTTTGGTGTTGCCACAACTTTGGGCTTTGGGGTTACGCAAATCAACTCAGGGCTGAATTATTTATTGGGTATTGAGCAGTCATCCACCACTCAAATAATTTTGATTGTGGTGGTCAGTGCTATGGCATCGCTCTCCGTTTTTCTCGGACTTGATAAGGGAATTAAACGGCTGTCTGAACTCAATTTAGTGCTGGCTTTGATGCTGCTCTTGTTCGTATTCTTCGCCAGTTCGAGTATTTATTTACTGCAAACCACCATTCAAAATGCGGGACAATATGTTTCGAACTTGTTCAGCATGACCTTCAACCTATATGCATATCAGCCCAATGGTTGGATTGGGGGGTGGACGATTATGTATTGGGCTTGGTGGATCTCATGGTCTCCATTTGTAGGTCTTTTCATTGCGCGCGTGTCACAAGGTCGAACTATTCGTGAGTTTATTGTGGGTGTGCTGGTTATTCCAACAGGTTTTACCCTGATTTGGATGGGCTTTATGGGCAATGCAGCACTTTATAATATTCTGCATGAAGCCAATACTGGACTGGTTACAGCTGTACAACTCGACTCATCCGTGGCTTTATTCGAGTTTCTCAAAAGTTTGCCTTTTTCTACCGTGGTGAGCTTTTTGGCCACATTTTTGATTATATTGTTCTTCGTGACTTCAGCAGATTCGGGTGCCTTAGTTACAGATTATTTAACAGCAAAATCTGAGAATTCACCAGTCTGGCAGCGTCTATTTTGGACTGTGCTGATGGCAGTTTTGGCAATCGTCCTGTTGCTTGTGGGGGGCTTGAGTGCGCTGCAATCTGCCACCATGATGAGCGCTTTACCGTTTACTTTTATAATGCTGCTGATCTGTTGGGGCTTAGTCAAGGCTTTACGCCTTGATGTCATTAAGACGAATGCGCTCCAAGAAGCACGTATTACGCCAAGAGCCATTCATAACCCACGAAGTTGGCAACAACGTTTGGGCTTAATTATGCACTATCCACACAGTCAAGCTGAGGTTATTCATTTCATTGAATACGAGGTTAAAGTTGCATTTGAAAATGTACAGGCAGAGCTTAAACGCCGTCATTTAAGTGTAAAGATTAACCCCATTGAAGATGGGCTTGAACTGAGAGTCGATCATCAAGATGAAATGAATTTCATCTATCAAGTGGTTGCACGTGAGACTGTACCCCCGAGCTTCATGGCTGAATCTGCTGAACAGAATATTCGTTACTTTCAGGCGGAAGTCTTTTTAAGAGAGGGTGGACAAGGCTACGACGTGATGGACTGGACACGTGAAGATCTGTTGCAAGACATGATCGATCAATATGAGCGTCATTTACACTTCCTCAGTTTGGTTCGTAGTCCTGAATAAGATTTTAAAATTTAAGGCACTAAAAAAGGACGCATAAAGCGTCCTTTTTTTATTCAATTTCTAAATCAAACTTAGAAACGGAATTTAGCGTTAACACCAACAGTTTGCGTGTCACGGCTCGTGCCTTCAGCGTTCGCATTTACATACGTTGCGCCAACAGCAATTGCTGGAGTAATGAAGTAGTTTACGTTTGCGCCCAAAGCTTTGTCGTTTGCGCTGTCAAAGCTAGACTCTGCATAAGATACGCCCATGCTTAGAGCAGGATTTAAGAAAAGGTCAGTTTTTAATACATAAGCAGTATCACGACCATATACTAAACCAGATTCGAAGCTGATCGACATGTTTGTGTCATCAATCGCGCCTACGTATTTAGTACGTGCAGTGATGGCATCTTTTTTATCGCCAATCGCTTGAGTTTCGATAGCAGCTTTAGCAACACCGTTAGACAAGATGTTAAACGCATCAAAAGAAGCTTGGTCAGCAACGCTAGTGTAACCCACAGCAACCAAGAAGTTTGGCGCAACAACAGCACCAAGTTCTAACGCATAACGGTCGCCTTGGTCATCAGTTGCAGCATTGTTTTTGCTGTCATTGATTGTGTGGCTGTAAGACGCGCTTGCATATACAGGAACAATTGAAGTTGGAACATAAGCTTCAGCTTTAGCGCCATAAGTATGAGACACGATATCTAAACCAGCTTCGTCATATTCGCCGTAGTTATACGCCAAAGACACGTTAGATGCTTGGTTTAAAAATGCTGCTTCAGCTAAAGGACCTTTAGACGCGTCAACATTTTTGAAGTAATAAGAACCTTGTACAGCACCTGTGTAGTTTTGTTCATTTGCAGTATTGTCGATGAACTCAGACTGACCTTGTACTTCAAATTGATAAGCTTGAGCACCAGTCATGGCTAATAATAAAGCAGTGGCTAAACTGAGTTTTTTCATAATAGTTACCAAATGTTGATCAGGAGTAAACAAAGTGCATTGTATTGTAACAATATATTAAGTCAATGATGTTTAAGGCAATAGAAGTGTTGAAAAATTATACGATTTATGCATTGTTTTAATTTTAATCAGTCAAGATTTAGGCGCTAATTGAATGTTTTTTTTAAGCATAACAATTATCTAAAGCACATTTGTGTATTTGAACAAGGCTAAATTGGAACTTAATCGGACTATGATTCATTGAAATATCAAATAAATATTTATTTTTTATTGACAGAAACTTTGACCTTATATTGATCAGAACAGTGCAAATTTTAGACAAAAGAGGTTTTGTCTAGTGCAATTTTAAGTTGAGAGCCTGAATCTCTGTCTAATAAAAAAACAAACAAAAGGGTTGAGTGTGCTTTTATTCACGTATTTCAAAAATAATGAGATATTTGGCAAAACCTGGTAAATTCATCGACTTTAAATTTTTTGTAAAGTTTGACATACTGTTCTACAGTACAAAACGATGTTTTTAGCTTATAAGCTTAGAAAAATCCAGTACAACAGTTATCTGTTTATATACCCAGCTTTCCCCAAAGCTGGGTTTTTTTTCGCTTGAAATCACGTATAGAGAGCAACGTATTGAAAATGGAATCAAAACGCATTTCATGAGAATGATTTTTAGCCCCAATAAGGTGCATAAATATAGATTGGATTTTTCGAAAAATAAAAAAAACCTGAGTTTCCAAAAAAATCAGGTTTTTAAGCGCCAAAACTTGAGAGAAATCTAGAGATTCTGCTGAGGAATATCTCTATATCGCTCTAATTTGGGGCATTATGCACCACCCATGTTGCACATGTAAATATTTTTTATACGCTCAAAAAAAATATAAAAAATGTGTGATATTTTTGAGCTATGGCAATCAGATTCTTATATAAAATTAGCGCTTTCTAATGCATAAATTTAAAGCCTTATATAGCATGTACGCTGTTATATTTTTGCTAGGATGTCATCAAGTACCTATAAACACTGCACTCAATGTCAAGACTGCACAGCTGGACATCAAACCTCAGCAAACATTCGCAAGAGCCGAAGAAATACAGCATGTATTTGAACAAGCACATGCACAGGCGGTTTTTGTGACCTATGACGGTGTGAAATTTCAGTCTTATGGTACAGATTTGAGCCGTGCCAAGACAGAGTATATTCCAGCATCGACTTTTAAAATCCTGAATGCCTTAATCGGGCTACAGCACCATAAAGCCACTACGACAGAAGTCTTTAAATGGGATGGGCAAAAAAGATCATTTTCTACATGGGAAAAAGATTTTAATTTAGGGGCTGCCATGCAAGCGTCCGTAGTACCTGTCTATCAAACTTTGGCAAAGCATATTGGCTTAGATTTGATGCAGCAAGAAATCAAACGTATTGAGTCTGGTAACCAAAACATAGGGCAGCAAGTCGATCAGTTTTGGTTGATCGGGCCACTTAAAATCACACCGCAGCAGCAAACCCAATTTGTGTATCAACTTGCCAAACAACAACTTGCTTTTGATCCCTCAGTACAACAACACGTGAAAGAGATGCTGTTGGTTGAAGCACGCGGTGACCATAAACTTTATGCAAAAAGTGGCTGGGGCATGGATGTCACACCACAGGTGGGTTAGTACAGTGGTTGGGTTCAACAGAGCAATGGCAAGGTGATTGCCTTTTCACTGAACATGCAGATGGACAATCAAAGAGATGCGGCTGAGCGAAAGCAATTAACCTTAGATGCACTGGATAAACTGGGCATATTTCATTATTTGAGATAAAAATAAGCAAATTTTTGGCAAAAAAAAGCCCAACCGATTGGGTGTGGTTGGACAGAAAAAGGATGTCTAAATGTGTGGGAGAAACATCCGAGGAATATCAAAAAATTCCGGTCGATTTACTGAGGAAAATCTCAGTAACTTCGCTATGAAGTGATTATGGAATATTCAACTTGAGATGTGAAATGGAAAAATCGCATCCTTTTCATCTAATAAATCGATCAATATTTAATATTTGAATTAATAAACTGATTTTGCAGTCAAAATTCGAAAAAATAACATTTTATAAATTCAAAATTACGTAAAAAATAAAATGAAATATATTTTAGTTCTTGAGTCTAATTGTTGAAGGATTCGTTTATTACAGAATAAATTGTCCCATTTTGGGGTAGAAAAGAGGGGAGTTCATATAGCGTTGTAGGGTGCTCATCATTGTATAAATGAGCACAAAACAAACGTGAGGTAGTGATTGCAAAATACAGATCAGTCTTCTTCAAAAAATCTAAAAAGTTAGCATGTATTGGTTTTCAATTTTTACGGATGCAGTGAAAGCCCATTTTATTCAGAAAAACGTAATCAGGCATGTTCATGCAGAATGTTTAATCCTCGCCTTTAAAACGCTGAATACATGCTTTTTCAGAGCTTTGAGTGCCATTTTCATTCCAGCACTGTGCAGAGATAATTTTGCCCGCTTGATAATTTAGAACAGCTTCAGGTTTACCCTCTTCAAACCAAACTTTGTATTCACCATGGCGTACGCCGTTGCGATAGTTGCCTAATCGTTCTAATTTGCCATTTTGAAACCATTGTTTGAGTGGTCCAACCATTTTGTCATTTTCAAAGCGGACTTCTGTCCAAGGTTCTCCATTTTCATACCAGCGCTGACGTGTTCCTGTTTGGACACCGTCTTTATAACGCATTGATAAACCCAGTTGACCGTTTGGATGCCAAATTTTGTATTCGCCTTGACTCAACTTATCGATGACTGTGTTTTCTTGCTCTTTTAGACCATTTGGGAACCAAAATTGCATTTTGCCATTATACACGCCGTCTTTATAGTCGATTCTTGCTCTTTGTTTGCCATTGGGGAAGTAGCTTTCAAATGTACCTGAGCCTGTAATTTCTTCTGGTAAATGGATGAAGGTTTGGCATTCGCCAGCTTTAGGCTTGACGGTGCTTAAGTATTCGGATGTGAGTTTTGAGCCATTGGCATAGTGGTATTGGACACTCCAAATACCTTTTTGGTCAGTGGGGGTTATGGTTGGGCTACATTTGAGTTTGTTTTTCCATGG
>CAZOGM010000090.1:0-7975 GCA_964579445.1 uncultured Acinetobacter sp. | reverse complement strand
TATCGCTTAAACTGTGTTTCAGAAAGCTTTTTTGAATCGATGTATTTCATCTGCAAATTATGCATGAATATTTAAAATTCTTCGGTACAAATAATTAGCAAGAGATAGATCGTTTTTTGATTTATGAAAGAGATCTAATATTTTATAAAATTTAATCTCGTTAAATTACTGTCATTGTTTCTTGATGCATCACATTTGTGTTTAGGTAATTTGTAAGTTTTCTTCCAAACATAATCGATTGCGACCAGTCTCTTTGGCTTGATATAAAGCCTGATCCGCGCGGTTGATTAATTGTTGGAATTGAATGCAATAGGGTACACTTTGATAACTTAGACCTATGCTAATACTGATATTTAGCTGTTCGCCATTTTCCAATATGATCGGAGTTTCATAGACGGTATTACAGATGCGCTCCGCTATTTCAACACTTTTAGTTAAGCTGACATTTTTAAGTAAAACCGCAAACTCTTCACCGCCAATACGACCAAACAGATCTGAAGTACGTATTTGGGCTTGGACAATTCTGGTAAAATCTTGTAGAACCTTGTCGCCTACGGCATGCCCATAGCTGTCATTAATCTTTTTAAAATGATCGATATCAAGCAATAATATGGCAACGGTTTTGGTAGTGGCCTTAGCAGGATTTACAGTGCGTTCACTTTGTTCATAAAAATAACGACGATTCATCGCTGTGGTCAAGCTATCATGATTAGCAAGATACAAAATTTGATGGTAAAGTTTTTGTCGATTGAGACTAATGATTGATAAGGTCAGTGGTCCTAGAGCCAGCATTACTAAACCAATTCGAACCGATAGTGTTGTAGAAATATAGGCATGGGGAGACTCGGCTAGATAATAGCTACTTAGAATGTTGTATAGGAACATACAAACAAAACAGTTAATGATGGTGACCAGAAAGAGATTATAGGTGAGCGCTGCCCAAATCAGCGCTCCAATAGGGAACATAATTGCGCCAGGACCAACGAAGAAATGAGTTAGTCCAACAGATAAAATGACAAAAAGTAAGGGTAAGCTATTTTGAAGCTCCAGACTTTGTTGTCTTTTTTCAGTCACATAGTCTTTAATGGTGTCCATTTGAGGAATAGCTAAAATAATAGGTAAGAACGCTACCAAATTTAGAATTTCACCCGTCCACCACATACCAAAATCAATCCAAATCCGATCCAATTGCATGAAGGTATTTGGAATATGCGGAATTGTGGAAATGGCGAATAAGGGGCTGACTAAACAACCACCGATAGCACTGATCAGTACCAAATAAACAAAAGTAAGACCTTGATTAAACTCTTTATAATCAATTTTAAAGGTGCGAAGCAGTAACAAGGTCGTCATTGGATTTGTAAGATTTGCCATGGTCAAAAAAAGCGTGAGTAAAAAATCATTGCCTGTGACTAAATCTGCAAACATAAAACCGGAAAATGCACCTAGCCAGCCACCTACGTTGTTTAAAGAATCGAAACGTAAAAACAGACCCAGTAATACAGCATTGGCAGGCCATAAAATGGCAAGAAATGAGTGGGGACGACCGAGAATTCCAACAAAACAACACAAAGTAATGACGATGCCGACAATCATGAACGATTGAGCATTATTCTTTAGATGATGCTTTGATTCTGTAACTAAAGTATCCAATACGATGACCTATTATTTTAATTAATATGTTTAAAGCGGACATGTCTTTGACTGATTGCAAACAGCATAACTTTTAAACACAATAATTCAATCTTTATATATGCACTAAGTTGTTATTTTTTCTAAAAATATAGAATTATCGCCAGTCTGGAATAAAAAAAGCACATATAAGCAGACTGATCTTGATATTTAAAAGTGAACAGCGTATATGATCTTAATCAGGTGATTAGAGCTTATATCTGACAATGTTGGCCTCATTTTATTGCTTTATTATACTGAGTTTATAGGCCTGATACAGAATTGTTTTGGTCGCGTTAATTTCCCATGAAAAATGCTTGAATTATGCTAAGTTATCAATAAACATTTGATTGTTAAATATCTATGAAAAAAACAGTGTTCCTTATTCCCATTTTGTGTTTTGTTTCATCGTATATATATGCAGAACCAAATATTCAGGTTACAGCAAAAGAAGTGGACTTAAAACAAACTGAAAATACCATTCATATTAGTACGCGGCCTGAAATTTTGGGTTTATGGGGAATGGATATTCCTTCAAATCAGAGGTGTGTTGAATACTATAATTTCCGCGGTCACAATGAAGTTGTCGTGAATAGTAATAAAGAATGGTCAGTCGGATTATTTGAGTATCAACCTTCAGCTGATATTACTCAAACTCAGTTACCGACTTTGGTGATGCAAGTCAATTATGAAAATAATGAAAAGGATTGCTCCGGTAATCAAATTGATCAAGCAGGTGAGTTATCGCAGTATTTTGTTAAATGGGCCAATCCCAATCAGATTGATTTTTGTGCTTCAGAAAAAGGCAATGAATGTTTTGCCACCTTAAAGCGTGTTTTACCTTAATTCTCAATTTAATTTTCCATTCCAATGGAAATAGATTGCAACTCAATAATAAGAATTAATGTCAATAAAAAGCCTCTGAATGAAGAGGCTTTTTATTTAAATCGGATTTATTTTTCATTGCCTTGCAATTGCTGGAGCAAGTGTTTTTCAAGGTAATGGATATCCATCGCATTTTTACAGAAGTTTTGATCTTCTAGAATCAAATCTTTATGTAATGGAATATTGGTTTTTACACCAGTAAGAATAATTTCATCGAGCGCTTGTTTCATTCGTGCAATGGCGGTTTCACGATCTTTACCATGTGCAATGAGCTTTGCAATCATAGAATCATAATAGGGCGGAATATTGTAGCCTGG
Organism: uncultured Acinetobacter sp.; assembly: GCA_964579445.1. Taxonomy (GTDB): domain Bacteria; phylum Pseudomonadota; class Gammaproteobacteria; order Pseudomonadales; family Moraxellaceae; genus Acinetobacter. The sequence goes on along the minus strand of CAZOGM010000090.1, from coordinate 5,102 downwards.
GTAAATGTGCGAATCCAAGCGAATACCTGCACCACCTGGCGTGTAAAATTGTTCAATTTTACCTGGGGAAGGCATAAAGTTTGTTGGATCTTCAGCATTAATACGGCATTCAATGGCATGCCCTTGAACTTTAATGTCATCTTGCTGTAGATTTAAGCCCAAACCTGCTGCAACGCGTAACTGTTGTTCAATAATATCGATACCTGTCACCATTTCAGTCACAGGATGTTCTACTTGAACACGGGTATTCATTTCAATGAAGAAGAATTCGCCCTCTTCAAATAAGAATTCGAATGTACCTGCACCGCGGTATTGCATGAGCTCACACGCTTTCACACACGCTTCTAAAATTTCTGCACGTGCATCTTCAGGTAAGTTTGGCGCAGGAGCTTCTTCGAGCACTTTTTGATGGCGGCGCTGAAGGGAGCAGTCACGATCATATAGATGAACAGCATGTCCATTACCATCACCAATGACTTGAACTTCGACATGACGCGGCTTTTGTAAAAAGCGTTCCATGTAGACGGTATCATCACCAAACCACATTTCAGCATCACGCTGTGCAGCCTGAACAGATTCGAGTAGAGTATCGACACGCTCTACAATACGCATTCCACGACCACCGCCGCCAGAGGCGGCTTTGACAATCAATGGAAAACCAATTTCTTTGGCTTCAGCCAAGGCATTGCTGGTGGTCACTGCATGTGCAGAACCCGGAACAGTTGGGACACCGGCTTTACGCATTGCCATAATCGCAGAGACTTTATTGCCCATGAGGCGAATATGTTCTGGACGTGGACCAATAAAGATAAAGCCTGAACTTTCTACAATTTCAGCAAATTCTGCATTTTCAGACAGAAAGCCGTAACCTGGATGAATGGCATCGGCGCCCGTGATTTCTGCTGCAGTAATAATGGCAGGAATATTCAAATAGCTTTCACTACTTGCACCCGGTCCAATACATACGGCTTCATCGACAAACCGAAGATGCATGAGGTCTTTATCGGCATCTGAATAGATCCCGACGGTTTTAATGCCCAATGTTTTGCATGCCCGAGTGATGCGTAGAGCAATCTCACCTCGGTTAGCAATTAAGACTTTTTGCAACATATCAATCCCCAAGTATTACGCGCGATAGCGAAATAGTGGTTGACCGAATTGGATTACATCGCCATTTTTAACCAATATTTCTTCAACAACACCACTTTGCGTTGCTTCGATTGGATTCATGATTTTCATGGCTTCGATAATGCCTAGAGTCTCTCCCGCAGTCACGGTTTGACCCACATTAACGAAAGGAGCTTCGCCCGGGCTTGGAGCAGAATAGAACACGCCAACCATTGGAGACGTCTCAACAGCACCACGAGCAGCAGCTTTAACCACAGGCGCAGTTGGTGCAGCTGCAGCAACTTGTGTAACGCCAGCAACAACAGGATTACGACGGGCTAATGCAATGGATTGGTCACCTTCTTTTACTTCAATCGATTGAAGGTCAGATTCAATCATTAAGTCGATGAGCTTTTTAATTTTGCGAATATCCATGAATTCGTATTCCTAAGGTTGAAGATGTGTAGAAGATTGAATTTTTTGCGCCGCATGGGTCAATGCAAATGCATAACCTTGCGCACCTAAGCCGCAAATCACGCCCACGGCTTTATCTGAAAGAAAAGAGTGGTGTCTAAATGTCTCACGTGCATGAACATTGGAGAGATGGACTTCAATAAAGGGAATTGCTACGCCAAGTAGTGCATCACGTACAGCAACTGAGGTATGGGTGAGTGCTGCAGGATTTATAATAATAAATTTTACGCCGTCAATTTGGGCTTGATGAATTCGGTCAACAATGGCACCTTCCCAATTGCTTTGGAATGTCTCAAGGTGGATGGCAGTCTGCTCAGCTTGTGAGGTCAGTTGCTGGTTAATATCGTCTAACGTGAGGTGACCGTAAACTTCAGGTTCTCGCTTTCCTAGCAAATTTAAATTTGGTCCATGTATGACCAAAATGGTCGAACTCATGAAGACGGCTCCATTGTGTAAGTTGCAAAAACACTTTGCAAGATGTCTGCAAAGTTTGCGTATTATGGCATGTATTTCCACTTTTATATTATCAATTGTTTTAAATCAAGTGAAAAAAGACATATCAATCTAGCGCTATATTTTGGAAACTTTGCAGTCAATTCACAATGTTAAAAAATGACATTTTTCATTAATTTTTATTTTCAGCTATTTTAAACTGAATTGACCAAAACTATTCATTTGTTTTGTGTAACTGCCAAATGTGAGTCGTCAATCACCAGCATTTCATGCCAGTGAGTTGTATAGCGAGGCGAGCGATATTGCTGCTTCATTTGCCAGTGAGTTTGCGTAGAATGATAGCCGACTTGTATGCAGTCTGAACCGTAGCGCTTCTTCATGCTACTTAGGGTTTGCATCAGTTGCTGACGCTGCTTAATCAGCACGAGTGGTTGCCATAAATCATCGATATGTTGCTGCTTGGGATGAAGCGCAGAAAACATGATGGAGACTTTGACATATTGCTTATTTTTCTCAAATAAAACATCAATTTGTCTTTGTGCGGTAGAGCTTAAAACCAGTAAATCATCAGTGGAATATTCGAGACCCCTGACCTGTGAAATGGCTTTTTTATACGGTGGGGTTTTAATTTTTTCATACAAGGAAACATGAACGCAGGCACACAGTTGTTGCTGTCTAATGAGCCTTCGATGCGCACGATTTAAATGGAGAATCAGTGCCTGCTTGATCAAGGTTATATCGTTAAGTGCCGTGGCAAAACTACGTGAAGCTAAAATCCGTTTTGACGGTAAGGCTGGATCATCGAGTGCAATGCAGGACTGACCTTTTAGTTCACGAATGGTGCGGGCTATGAGCACAGAGAACTGTTTTGCAAGGTGGTGTTCATTGGCAAAAGTTAAGTCATAACAACTTTGGATACCGTAAGCTTGTAATTTTTTGCTGATTTTACGCCCAATGCCCCAGACTTCAGAAACATCCGTTTCAATTAACAGGCTTTCAAAACTGCAAGGATCTAAATCAGGTAGCGAGCATACACTTTTAAAAGCGGGTATCTTTTTAGCAAAATGATTGGCCAGTTTAGCCTGAGTCTTGCTATAACCGATACCGATACAGCAGGGTAAACCGAGCCACTGCTGAATTTGATCAAGCAATTGACGACAATATTGTTCGAGATTCAAAAGCGCTGAATAGTCAGTTAAATCGATGAAACACTCATCAATCGAATAGGGTTCTAAATCCTCAACTTTAAAATGCAGATGCAATAGCTCAAAAAAACGCCGAGACATATCTCCATATAATGCATAATTACTGGAAAATACTCTGACACCTGCATTTAATGCCTGCTGTTCTATTTCATACCAAGGCACAGCCATGCCAATACCTAAAGCTTTGGCTTGATTGCTTCGAGATACCACGCAGCCATCATTGTTGCTCAGCACCACTACGGGCTGATCATTAAGGCTAGGATCAAATACACGTTCACAGCTGACGTAACAGTTGTTAATGTCAATGAGTGCATAAATTTCAGGTCGATCATGTAAAGACATCAGTCAAAGGCTTATCTAAGTTTCTTCAAAACGCAGGTCACCACGCCCCAAATGATGATTTGTTCTTCACTTTGCGGATAAATATCGGGGTAGTCAGGGTTTTCAGCTTTAAGCCAAATGTTTTGATGACCATCCGATTTTTTTTCTTGCATCAGACGTTTCACGGTAAACTCATTATTAATTAGTGCCAGCACAATGTCGCCATGATCTGCGTCTAAGCTACGATCAATTAGAATCTGATCGCCCACTTCAATACCTGCATTTTTCATGGACAGAGAGTTGACGCTTAAGATAAACGTAGAAATAGGGTTTTGAACCAAATATTCATTGAGGTCAATATGCTTTTCCACATAGTCTTGTGCTGGAGATGGAAAACCGGCCGCGACGGACTCCAATGGGCAAGGTAGGCTGATTTGGGTTTTAAACTCAATCGGAATCAGCTCAATGTCGTGAATAACATCATCCGCAGGTTGAGGTTTTAGCCATGCTTTAATTTCAATCACTTTGGACTGAGGAACGCGCATAACCACTGTCTTTTCAGGGTAGAGTGGTTTGCGTCCTGCATTAGGACGTGATCCGCCGTGATGAGATTGAATGCTATTGGGTGATTTAGATGTATGTTTGCTCATGTCCTAAAAATTCATCTTGAATATGTAACTTATTCAAAATATCAAAAAATCAAAATTAAAAATAGATTCTTTCATCGGATAGATTGTGTCGTTTAGCACATCCGCATAGAATCAGGTTTGTATTTATGATCATGACGGAATCGTCTATGTTGCAAGATTTTATTGAAGAGCAAAAATTGGTTTGTGAAGAATTCGATTCTGCGTATATTAAAGTTAAAGAAGATGATGTCGTTGCTATTGCAAAACATACACTAGATAAAGAGCCAATCGTAGGCTTACGTAAAAAGCCTGAAACTGATGAAAATATCTGCTGGTTTATTTATGGTGGTGAGTTGGAAGAAGGTGAAGACTTTTTCGAAACTGTGACTGTAAAAGAGCTGGAAGAAATTTTACCTGAAGCGATTCCTTATTTATCTTTAGAGACAGGTTTCCGTTTTATGATCGATCGTGATGACTATGAAGATGTTTGGAAAGCTGAACCTGAATTATTTTAAGTTGTGAAGTCTATGCAGATGCTTGCAAAATCTTCTCATGCTAGTCGGTTTAGTTTACTAAACATCTTGATGTTTATCTTGATGTACTGGGCAGCGCCTACGTGGGCAAATACAGTCGACCCGAAGCACCAGTTCGATTTAAAGCTTCAGCACTATATTGATGTGGTTAATCATACCAAAACTGTTTTAGATGATCCAAATGCAAAACCGACTGCTCTAGAGCAAAAGCAAGCGCTTTGCATGCGTATTCAAGCCTATAGAAACATAGCGAAGCTGAGTCAAGACAACTTAGACATAGATTCAGCACGTGTAATGAATAGCGTCGCTCAACGTTTTTTAGACCGTCAGCAAACAAGTTTTAATGCTTCTGCTATGAGTGAGCGGGTATTTTGTGCGGG
>CAZOGM010000089.1:0-8062 GCA_964579445.1 uncultured Acinetobacter sp. | reverse complement strand
TAGTTTGAAAGGAAGATCAAATTAAAGTTACCCACAGTTTTGAATTTAAGTTATTTGCCGTCCCAATTTGAACTACTCGATAAGTTGCAAGCAACACCTGAATTTTTATCTGAAGCATCGGTCCAACACCGCTCATTGCGGTTATTCAATACCACATGCCCATTCCCTTTTTGTGCCCCTATAGGTGTTGCTGTTAGGGTCCAATTTGCATCAGGAGAAGCCGTTATACTTAAACTGTATCTAGCAGCACCTTGCTTAGGAAAATTTACGGCGCCATAAATAGAGGGATTTATTAAAGGATTTATAGCATACGCGGTATTGCTATTCCCCTTCCCAAAGTCACCGTTTACTAGCTTATATGATTGCAACCTTTGTGCAATTTCCATCATTCCTGCTTGTACTTCAATTCGATGCGTTCGTTTAATATAATTTTGATAGGATGGATATGCAATTGAAGCAAGAATAGCGATAACTGCAACTACAATCATAAGCTCAATCAAGCTAAAACCTTTAAGATTATTCATCCTGATTACCATTCCTTAGCGTTTGTACAATAAGTCGAACCATGAGAAACACTATCCGCTGTCGCACATTTTGTACCCCGAGAATCTAATAATAAGCTATTCGATTTTCTCAGTGCATTACTTTTATTTTTATTTGGAACAGCAATCATTCTCCAACCTTGACCAACAACTGACTCTTCTAAGGATAGGGTTGAGTTATTCAGGTCGACTAAAATGATTTGATAGTCAAAATTATTTACTGCATCAAAAGGAATATTAACAATTCCCTTTTGAGTATCTGAAACTTGATTTTCAGGAATATATCCTGCATAGCTCAACTGTTTTCCTCTATAGTTTTCTAACCGCTCTGCAACTCTTAACATTTCAGATTTAGCATTAGCTTGCTGTGCTCGAGCAATATAAACCTCATAGCTAGGAATAGCGATTGCTGCAAAAATTGCAATAATCACCACCACTACCATCAATTCTATTAACGTGAAACCTGAATTTCTGACAGGATTCATGGTCATATCATGCTCCTTACCATTCATACCATCGTACAGGCTTCATTTTTCGATCTTGACCATATAGCGAAATTTTTTGTTGTGTCAAAATTGAGTTTTCACTCGGACATTTTCCTATACAGAACTCTTGATCTTCGCTGATCGGTCCAATCAATGTTGTTTGAGTAATATTTGAAGGATCAGCGACCCCAAATGATGGGCCAATAATACCCTGATAACTTGATTTTAAGTAAGCCGCACAATCTCCATATGGCATACAAATACGATGTGTCGTAGATAGACCTGTGATCCCACCACCACATGCGTTATTCGTACCAGATAGCGATGCTTTAGGGTCATAAACATTGACAAATAAATCACCCGTAATGAGTTGTGACTCTTCAAATGAACGCGAATAGTTTCCGGGACTAACTGATCTTAACTCAAAACTCCATCCTCTAAGTAGATTGTTTCCAGTAGTAATTTTCATTTTGGCTATTTCAGCATTTGCAATTTGCTTTGTCACTGTTTTACCTAAAACACCTGAATTAGAAAGCATCACAGGAAGAATCGTGGGTGCAATACTAAAGTTAGATTTTTCTAACCCGCTTGCGGCTGCATCACGATCAATCAAACCATAAATTTTATTTGCCCCCCCTTGTTCTTCTTCAAGTGGAAAACTGCGGTTACCCGAACCTGCGGTTACCATTACAAAACGCTCTTGTCCTTCATCAAATACCGCAGTAGAAACGCGCTCGTAGAAACGCGGTACAAACTCTGTTGCGCCACTTCCCGTTCTCAATTTTGCAAGTGTGTTTACTCGAATAGCAATATTGGTATCGACGGATGCTGACATTTGATTCACATTATTTAAATCTACGCGAAAAATTTGCCCCCCTAAGTCGGCAAAATAAATCATATCAGCCAAACCATCCGCATCGTAATCTCGTACAGCAGGTTGCCCTACAATACTGTATTTCATATCAATCTGAGTGGTTTTTTTATGAGCAGCGATACCATCTGTATCCGCACTGGACATCCAAATCAAAACACCTGTTTTTGCATCTACTATATATAAGGAATTACCCAATGTTTTGGTCGGTTGCACAAAACTTGCAGCTGGTTTTTCATAAACATCCGCATCATATCCTCCCCCAAAAATCAGAACTTTTGTACGAATGCCTTTTACACGAATTTCTGCCAATGTTGGCTTAGACCATATTTGAGCCATACGCCCAAATCCAGCCGAGGAGGGAGTTATATGAAATAGTAACTTTGGAGCGCTTGGATTTAAAATATCTAAACCATAAAGTGCTTTCCCACCCATACGCAGGCCACCATATATATTGATTTTATCCGCTATATATTTTGTGGTGGGAATACTATTCGCCGTTTTTGTTTCAACTTTAAAAGTATTGTCTGCAACCCATGGAGCATCCACACCATACGTGAGTCCTGACAAACCATTAACTCCTTCTGAATTCTCACGTACCAAAGTATCATATTGATTATCTAATACTTCTTTTGGAACAAATACAGATTGCTCTTTTCCTGTAGTTGCATTCACGATATGCAAACCACCTTCCATTGAACCATATACGGTATATTCTTCGCGTAACCCCGCTTTATTTCCTAAACTAATCATTGCCTCTTTGGTCACCATTAATGGGGTTGAGTGTACGACTCCACCCAAGAAGCGATATGGTGATGAAGGATTCACAGCCAGGGTATTGATTTGTTTGGTGGTTAAAGTAGACGCTGTCGTTGGAAAAGTAGTTGGATAACCTAGATAATTTAAAAATGCTATTCGCTGATTCACGCTTAGAGGATTGGTAAAAGCATCAGAGCCTGAATAATCTGTTGCGAGGTTCGTTTTACTGACAGCTTTAAGTGAAGTACCGTCCATGGTATAGACTTTACGTGCACTATTGATGTTGCTAATCACGTCTGCTATTTCTTGAGCCGAAGAGGGAACTGGAATTTTATTCCATGAACCACCACTTTTAATCTGCGAGTGGTCTGTACCGCTTAATGTTGTAGCAGACCATAAATCTTTTGCATTCGAATTGATGACTTGCTGATCATTTTCAACCTTATAGATCGCGTCACCGCTTGCATCCTTTAACGTTCCACCAATTACATTATATTTTTTTAAGTTTCCGATCCATATTCTTACTGAGGTTTTATCCGTTGGGAGAACCATCGGGAAGAAGCCTTGAGTCATATATTTAGTCTGATCTAAAGGGTCACGGGGTACTGAAATAGAACCCAAACTTGAGGAAGTAAAGTTAACTTGAATTTTATTAATAAAATCAACAATGCTATTGGTAATATCTTCAGAGTTAGTCGCTTGATAAAAACCACCATCCCCAAAACTACTACTGCCCCATTTACATGCATTTTTAGCATCTAATGAAGCCCCTGGAGTATCACAGTCATAAATTTTTCTCGTTTTGGTTACCTCGATGTTATTCTCTTTCACCACATATTGTTCAGTCGTATAATTCAGATCTTCAAATGAAGAACCAAATCCAACTACGGCTGTTCTAATCTTCATACCTGCTGGATTTTTTGCGGGATCTAAAAGTTTTTTAGAATATTCACCAATATATTCCCAACTGCCTGTTTCACCTGAAAACAAATCAGATCTTAATTTTGGTGACACCAAAATATTTGAGGTTGGCTTTTCTTGAAAAGCATATCTACTATCGTTAGCTAGAGTCTGATTCATGATGGTATGTGCCATGATATCTTGTGAAGAGTTTGGTGCTCCATCGGTTAAGAAATAAATACCGTTCCCATCACACGAACTTTTAGAACCTCCTGCAATATAAGTATTCGAGTTATCTGTCTTTTTAGTGTCTGGTTCAGAATACTGAAAACCACCGAGTGTATTTACAATATGACCATTGCTTGTTTCTTGTAAAGCAAATGGATTTGTGCGATAGGCAACAAGACCTCGAATAACCGCTCCCTCATTTATACTAATAAGACCATTCCATCTAGTATTATTATAAGAGTAAACCACCCCCCCCATGGTCTCAATATCCATAGGTTCATTTTCAACTTTCATCCACCCATCTAAGCGCCAACCAATCGGAAGTTTTTTATAAATATCCCATGTACTGTTCATCTCTCCCAATTCAGCCTTTAACTGAGCAGGCGTTACAGCTGTCCAACCAGTACTAGTCGGTTTATAGACAGGTGAGGTATTACTGATTGTTTTATTAGAGCTATTATAAACTGGCCATGAGCTTGGGCATTGTTTGACGTTACCTAGAGCGTTACTTACACGACCAGGCCCTAAAGTAACGCAGATGAAATAAGCTTGACCATCTTCATTTTTATATTGCTTAACCATATAACCATCGTAGATATAATCTACTTTTGTTAAGTTGGCAATTGTTTGATTATAACCCGTCCCTGTTCCCATCATTAGAGCTGCTGCTTCGGCATAAGCTTGTGCAGTTGGAGTACCGCTCGAAGGTCGCATAATATTAGGGAACTGAGTACTTGAAAACTTTAACTTAGAATTCGTATCACCATTCTCATCAGTAATACTGTCAACCGACTTGATGTCTGCGATTTTTCTCGCAATTTTTATTCTTTGCTCGGATGTAAGCTTTTCTACTGGAACCATTATCCGACCTGAATGACTATCGGTCAATTTGTTTCCAGAGTTACCTATATTAAGGTCAGTTTTTGAAGAGTAGTGACCTAACCCCATACTAATTTCTTCAGAAAGCCCCCCCCTATTCGCAGGTTTAGCTAACAACGGCAATAAAGCATCTTTTAAACGCGACAAACGATCATATTCTGTAACAGTTTTACCAGCGATGATTTTTTGACATCCACGTACATAATAATTAATAGGAGTCGATCCAATCATTACCGTTTTTAAAATCCCTGTTTTACCATTGGATCCTTTTAGATTATATGCCCACTCCCACATGTTCGCACCTTCATTAACCTCAACGCGTTGGCACAAAGATTCATCTACATCTCCTGGACTTCCAGATACATTATTTTTGGGCATAACCAATGAACTTATCCCCATACTTCCAGAAGTATCTAACATTAAGAAAATCGATGTTTTACCATCTAGGTTTCCTTTGTAAATTTCTAAGTCACTTGCAAAAATGGCTGTGCTCGTTGGCAAAAACATCACTGGAAATAATGTCATTATGCTGACAAAGGGTTTCAATCTCATTTCTTTTCTCCCAACTTTCCAGTAAGTTTAATTTTTTGTTTCTGTTGAACGAATAACATATTCAGCCACTTGAGTATTCAATGGCACCCCCAGTTTATTTAAACACTCATGCAGTGTTTCGACCTTTACTTGACCCGTTGTGCTATCGGCTCTATTTTTTAATGAAAGATCATCCATCATACGGTTGTTTAAGCATATCTTCATATCACTCACAGATACAGAAGTCGCCATTGCAGGTGCAAAAGACGTCGCTACGACGCGCACACGTTTGGTATCTACATCTGCTTTCAAGTCTGTATTTTTATTGGTGAGTTCAAATTTACGCATTTCGACGGCAGGATCATCTGGCTGAACCAGTGCAACTTGAGTAACAATCGCTTTACGACTGATTGAAAACATCGTCGTCGGATCGCAAATAGCATTTTTCTGTCCCGAACGTGCCGGCCCAACACCCTCAGCTTGCTTTGCAGATTCGCGTTCAATAATTCGATAAAAACTTAGATCAAAGAAAATATTATCTTTTATAGTTTTCGTTTCAACCTCAGTCGGCTTGAAACAAAATTGCAATTCCAACCCTTGGTTTCCGTCTAACAGCACTTGCCCTACAGGGGTGCCAGCAATATTAGCCAACTCATTAGCATTGAAGTTTTTTTCCAAGTGATCAAGGGCCACATCACTTGTTTGCATCAGTAACGTCTGAACTTGTGCATTTGTTGCGAGTTTTAAATTAAAAATACTCTGACGTATTGAATACAAACCCAAAATCGTAATAAGCAAGAGCATGATCATTACTATAATAAGCGTTGCACCCTTTTGATTGATTGAACGATTTATCATTGAATAATATCCCCCAAACCACCATTACGTAATGCAATCGTTGTCGTATATACATGCCTCATAAAGCCATCTTTAGGTACTGACATGGACTGATCCAACACACTGTAATCTGTCTCCTCGACCATAGAAACAGGTTCTGTTGATCGAACCAACCAGCCCATATTAATACCAATCACAGCAGGCCTATGTGGTGCTGCAGTTGTAATAGGAATAGCAAGATACTCATTTATAGGAAGTGTTCGCGTTGTTCCATTACTATATCTAACAATCAGTTGGATACGCATATATTCAACATTTTTAGCAATCATTGATCCTGCGTCAGAAGCATAGTTTTCGGTCAATGTGTTCACTGTGCTGATGGTTGTTGATTTATATGATTGTGGAACAGATTCTCCCATTGCAATGAATCGTGCATCTGCACAATGTAAATCAGCGGTGTTGCTGTTTGGATTCTTATTAATGTAATAACGTTCGATTACATACCAACCACGTGTAAATTGTGTTGCAGTTTTTTCAGGACCTTTTAACGGCTTACCTGTACATGTCAGCATATCCATTGGTGCTTGATACATAATGACAAGTTGGTCACTCTTTGTGGTAATTGTGGCACTATTATTTATAGCGTTGGCTGAAATTGCATTCACCTGACTAATCGGAGTAGTTCCAATCAATATATTATTTAAATTACCCGCAGCTGCAAATGGAATAGCGGTATTTCTGGTTTGAGCACTGAGTACAATTCCTCCATAAAGAGATTCATCGTTCATCGCTCCCGCATTACCATGATTCGCTAAACGAATATTTTTAGTCACATAACTTACCCCAAAAACACCATTGTTTTGTAGCGATGAAGCTGATGATTGAATTCTATAATTCACCTGTCCTGTAATGAGTAACTGAGTTGCAATAGCCACTAAAATAAGGCCCAATGTAAGTGCAATCATTAATTCGATTAATGAAAAACCCGCTTGATTTTTATTTTTCATTAATAGGCCTCCAATACGAGGCAGTGTGAATTATTAATATATTTTCCGTTTGTGCTTAGACAGGCATTTTCAGGTTCCACTGCGTTTTTAGCAGTCGTATCATATGCATTACTAATTGGTTTTGTTCCATCCCAAGCAGCAATTAAACATAATCGTGTCTGCGATTTTGAAGTATTCACACAATCAATTACACCCAAAGAAATATTTTTACTTGTAGCAATATCTTGAGCTTGCTTTAAATCATAAAGTGCTTGATTATTTGCATTACAACCTGCATTACAATTAGGTAAGTTTGTAGGAATAGCTTCCTTATACATTCCTGTTGGATTTATTCTAATTTTTTCAGCCAAACCATTTAAAAGAATTAAAGCATCTGATCTTTTCATTGCCTCAGCTGTCGCAGCTGTCGCTCGAATTTGTAAAGCGGCATAGCCTAAAACTGCAATAGCTAAAACCAGCATTGCCACCAAAACCTCCATTAAGCCCACGCCTTTTTGGCTCGAAATTTTATTCATTAACATGCTTTCCCTAGAGAAATATCGACAGTCCCTGGAATACCTACGGTTAGAATGTAAGATCCTACCGTAGAACATAAAGTTATCGTTCTAGAGCTCGTCAAATACCCACGATCGGAAAAAACAAAGCTATCATCTGAATTGGATTTTAGATTTACTTTTGGCTCAATATTGACTAAGAAAATACTGTCTTTTCTTAATGACTCAGACATATTGGATGAATAATTCGTTAAAGCCGTAACACACTGTATTTCTGTGACCGCTATCCCCGATTTATTGATTGAACTACAAACAACAGTTTCACTTCTATTCAAGATAGCCCGACTCCGAGCTTCTTGTAAGGTATCTCGCATACTGTAGGCTGTAGATTTTAAATTTTCTTTAATTATCAGATTTCTAAATGAAGGTACAGCTAGAGAAGCAACAATGGCCAGTACAGCAATCGTCACCATAAGTTCAATCAAGGTAAAGCCCTTATTGATAGACACAGCCACCCCTATGCAGTTAC
>CAZOGM010000088.1:0-8205 GCA_964579445.1 uncultured Acinetobacter sp. | reverse complement strand
CAAAGTGTCAATATTGACTTGCAAGAGCCGTTACAAGCCAAAGTTAAAATTCATGATGCTCTAGATGTGGATGTTACAGGACGCGTCAATGCTGAAATCCCGATTGATGAGCAACTTAACATTCCCCTCAAACAGACGCTGACGCCGCAAGTTTATTTTGACAATCAGGTTCCCATTAAAACCACGATTCCCGTGCGCGAAACTTTAGTGGTAGATCAAAATCTTGCGGTTGATACCAAAGTTAAAATCAAAGTTTTGGGTAAAGATATTAGTTTACCGCTCAAAGGTACCATTCCGATCAAGCTGAATGTGCCTATTCGTATGGATGTGCCGCTTGAGCAAAATATCCATTTAAAATTTAATGCGCCTGTTCAAACCATATTAAAAGAAAATTTAAAGGTACCCCTGAAAACCACGCTTAAAACTAATATTCCAATACAGGGTCATTTAAATGTTCCGATCAAAACAGCTTTAGATGCGACGGTCGATGTACAGAATACCTTGCCAGTCAAAATCAAAAAAGGCGAGCTGGTGATTCCTCTTAGTTCAGTTCAACTGATGCGAGAGCAGAAAATGCACACAGAAAACACTGCAAAACCCTTGGAAAATAGGCAGAAAAATAATCAGGTGGTGAAATCTGAGCAGGTGAAATAATGAAAATATTTTATTCTGTTCAGTATTTAATTTTCAGTTTTATTCTGGTTGTTGCGCTGGTCGCAATCGGTTTTTGGTTATATCTAAATGTACAAGCATCGATGCATGTTTCCGCGCAAAATGCAGATATTCAACTCTCGCAATCATTGCCGACCAAAATCAATGTCGGGAATTATCTTCAAGCGCAATCTATAGGTGTTTTAGACACCAAAATTAATCTCAATCAAAACGTTAATTTACCTTTGAAAGGAAAATATCTGGCTGATTTAAAGTTTAGTGTGGAAGTTCCTGTTTCAGTGGCAGTGGATTATAAAACCCAAGTTTTGATAGATGAGGTGATGCCACTGAGTGCGACGACAGATCTGGTCTATCAATCAAAATTATTGCCTAAATTTCCTTTAAATATTGATATTCCAATTAAGCTAAAAGTCCCTTTTCATTTAAAGCAAAGTTATGATGTGCCCATCCGCATTGATTTCGATGGACCTGTATATTTAGAATTTGATGAGCGAGTGAATTTGTATGTCGTCCACCAATTTAATCCTAGGCTGAATCTGAATGATCCTATGACCATGCGTAAGATTTCCACCTTTAATGCAACAATGTACAACACTCAACGCGACAGCAAAGCCAATTTAAACATGAATATGAGCTTGCCCATTAAAAACATTCATCCTTAATCGGTTTCTAAATTAGAGTTGAATAAAAAAAGATCGCTTGACTTGTATTGAACAGACGTTCATTTTCGTTAAATGATGACCACGATCTAGATCGTTGAACTAAACTAGGCTTGAAGTATGTGTTTAATAAAATCTGCTATAGGTGTGGTGGGAAGCCCAATGATGTGTTCTGGGTCAATGATCTTACTATAATCGCACCTTGAGCTGCTTGTACCTAGTATCGACGATTGCCTCAGTCAGTTCGGGTGCTAACCCGCTTGCGCTAAACTCTGCTTATAATCTTCAGCGGCTAAATTCTGGTTGCTGATGTGTTGAGAAGATGCTTTTGAAACTAACGTTACCAAATCATTTAGCGTAAATCTGCGAGTTCATAGGTTCTGTTGGTGTACTCAGTGGCATTCAACACATGTAGTGCGGCTTTTGCATAATTTTGAGGTGTTGCTGAACTGATTTGTCCATCTACTGCGCCAAATAAAATGCCTGTTTCGATTACATGCTGAAGTGAAGCTAAATGATTTTCGCTATACCAATGATTACAAAGTAAGGTGGAGCTTAAGCTACTTTGTTTAATGAGTGCTTCATTTTCGCGGTGCTCTTGTGCCAAACCCAACGGTAAAGTATCAGCACGCAGTAAACTGGTTTATGCAAGCTAGAGAACATTTGCTAATTGAGCCGCAGTCAATGACTACCTTATGCCGTAGGGTGCGATTGCCAACTCATTCGCTGAAATCAGCAGTTATATATCTACACCTTTTAATGCATTTACTAGGCTTTGCACCTGATCATAGTCAAAGTATCGTAGTTCAATACCTTGAGCTTTAGAGACGGAGGCTTTTTCGAGATCACGCCCTAATGCAATAATGTGGTGTTGTGAATTTAGTTAAATAAGGGAATCGGTAACCAAGCCTTCCAATTGACCTGTTGCACCTGTGATTACGATGTTTATTATCTTCTCTTTGTGATTAAAAAATAAACTTGATGCTGGAATCTCCATCTGTTAACTTACAAATTGTAAGTACACGCCAAAAAGTAAGTTTAAAATTAATTAATCAGTATGGGAGTGAATATATGAGTGGACGGTATGCAAAAAGTGAGTTGCTTGGGCAGGTTTTATCGAATGATTGTCCATCTCGTACAATTTTAGAGCATCTCACCACCAAGTGGTCAGTACTGGTTTTACGTTGTTTAAGTGAAGGCGTGCATCGATTTAGTGAGCTGAAACATCGCATCGAAGGGGTCAGTGAAAAAATGCTCTCACAAACTTTAAAGACTTTAGAGCAAGATGGTTTTTTGATTCGTACTGTATATCCAGTTGTACCACCTAAAGTGGAATATCAGCTCACGATGTTGGGATCACAAGCGGCCAGTAAAATGGTGGAGTTGGTCAGTTGGATTGAGCGAAATTTGCCTGAGATTATTGAGAATAAAAAACAACTAAACCTCTGATTTTTAAATTTATATGAAATATATGTTTTTATTTTCAATGTAAATCCGAGCCAGCTTTATATTTAGATTCACTGAAAATGAAAATGTATCTGGTGGATGTTTTTAGCAATCAGTTGTTTCTGGTAATCCCGCTGGTGTGCTGATTTTGGATGAGTGGTTAGATAATCAACTGATGCTGAATATCGCACAAGAAAATCATTTATTAGAAACGAGCTTTGCCAAGAAAATTGATCATTATCATTACGAAATAAGATGGTTTTCACCTGTTAAAGAAGTTCAATTTTGTGAATATGGAACCTTAGCCACCAGTTTTATTATTTTTACAAAATATCCCGATCTAACTGAAATTAGTTTCATGTGGCTGACTTGGGTGATTTTTATATTAAAAAATTACAGGATGGCTTTATTTCAATGAATCTGCCGGTTCAAATACCTGAGCGTTTGATTGAAATACCTGAACTTTTAAAAGAGGCTTTAAGTCAGGAATGTTCTGAAGTATTCATTAATCCCCAAGCTTATATTGTGATCTATCCGTCTGTCGAATCAATTTTAAATGAACGCCCCAATTTTGAAAAAATTAAACAACTCGGCGGTTGGCGAGTAGCGATCACGGCTAAGAATGATATCTTGAGTGATGCAGATGATTATTCTATGCTCAGTATTGATGTAAACAGAGAATCATATTCTTACTATGGCATTATTTCTCGGTATTTCACACCGTCTATGGGAATAGATGAAGATCCAGTCACAGGATCTTTACATACATCGCTCATTCCACTTTGGTGTGCGAAATTAGAAAAAGATAAAATCATGGCGTATCAAGCCTCTAAACGAGGAGGCGGATTGCACTGTAAATTATTCGAAAATGATCGGGTGAAAATCTGTGGGCAGTATAAATTATTTATGGAAGCTGAAATTTTTATCTAGATTTGGGTCTTTAAATCAAAATCAAAAAAGAAATACAGCAGTTTTCATGTAAAGCTGAATAATACTATTCGAGAAATTCTTTAAAATATGGCAGAATATGCGGTTTTAAAGTATTTAGAGGATTGGCATTATGCGCTTTGTTGATGAAGCAGTCATTACCGTAGAGGCTGGCGACGGTGGCAATGGCGTAGCCAGTTTTCGCCGTGAAAAATTCGTACCATTTGGTGGTCCAGATGGTGGTGATGGTGGTCGTGGTGGCAGCGTATATGTAGAAGCTGGCGACGACTCTAGCACACTCGTAGATTATCGTTATACACGTCGATTCCGTGCAGAGCGAGCAAAAAACGGTCGTGGCGCAAACTGTGCTGGCCGTGGCGGTGAAGACACCGTATTAAAAGTTCCAGTAGGGACAACAATTGTAGATACAGAGTCTGGCGATATTATCGGAGACTTGGTAACCAATGGTCAACGCGTGTTGGTTGCAGCAGGCGGTGATGGTGGTTTGGGAAATACGCATTTTAAATCATCGACCAACCGTTCACCTCGTAAATGTACGCATGGTTTTAAAGGTGAATACCGTGAGATTCGTTTAGAGCTTAAAGTTCTGGCGGATGTCGGCTTGTTGGGTATGCCAAATGCGGGTAAATCGACCTTTATTCGTGCCGTATCTGCGGCAAAACCAAAAGTCGCAGATTATCCATTTACCACCATGGTTCCAAACTTGGGTGTGGTCGATGCAGATAGTCACCGTTCATTCGTGATGGCGGATATTCCGGGGCTAATTGAAGGTGCATCTGATGGCGCGGGTCTAGGTATTCGCTTCTTGAAGCATTTGGCACGTACTCGTATTTTGTTGCACATTGTCGATGTTCAACCGATTGATGGTTCAGATCCTGCGCACAATGCAAAAGCGATTTTAAAAGAGTTAGAGAAATTCTCTCCAACGCTGTCAAAATTGCCTGTGGTTTTGGTGCTCAATAAAGTCGATCAATTGGCTTCTGATACACGAGATGAGTGGTGTGATCATTTACTTGCAGAAATGCAGTGGACGGGTCCTGTATTCAAAACCTCTGGTTTGACTTTTGAAGGCACCAAAGATGTTGTGTATTACCTGATGGATGAAATCGAACAACAACGCGAACGCGAAGTTGAAGATCCTGAATACGCAGCAGAAATGAAAGCATTCCGTGACCAGCTTGAAGCTGAAACACGTGAGCAAACGATTGCTGCGAAAGAAGCATATCGTGAAATGCGTCGTCAACAACGTCTTGCTGGTTTATTGGGTGATGACGATGAAGACGAAGATGGTGATGACAGTGATATGGAAGTGGTTTACGTACGTTAAACTCATGCAAATGAGTTACTGAGGACAAGATGATAGAAGTGGTAGATGGGCAACGTCAGCTCAAGGCTTGCAAACGAATCGTTGTTAAAATCGGATCATCTTTACTCACAGCAAATGGAAAAGGTTTAGATTTAGATGCGATTTCGCATTGGGCGAATCAAGTCGCAGACCTATACAATGCAGGGCATGAGATTATTCTGGTGTCTTCCGGTGCTGTGGCTGAAGGCATGGTTCGCATGAAACTTGAGCATCGACCCACCGATCTACCCAGTCTTCAGGCGTGTGCGGCCATTGGTCAAATGGGTTTAATCCATACTTGGTCAAGTGTACTTGAAAAACATCAAATACAAACTGCACAAGTACTCCTCACGCACGACGATCTTGCGGATCGTCGTCGTTACCTCAATTCATGTGATGCTTTGCAAAACCTGATTGACTGGAAAGTTGTGCCGGTTATTAATGAAAATGACACGGTTTCAACGGATGAAATCCGTTTTGGTGACAATGACACCCTGGCTGCGATGGTCGCAGGTCAAGTACATGCAGATTTGTTGATCATTTTAACGGATCAGCAAGGCATGTTTGACTCAGATCCGCGTTCAAATCCCAATGCAAAATTATTCTCAACTGTTCGTGCTTTAGATGAAAGTCTATTTGATATGGCGGGTGGTGGTGGTAAGTTTGGTCGCGGGGGTATGCTCACCAAAGTCCGCGCAGCGCGTTTGGCGGCGAAATCAGGTTGTCCCACACTGATTGCGAGTGGTGAAAGTGACAATGTACTTGCACGCCTTATGGCGGGTGAACTGTTGGGTACTTTATTTATCACGGACAATGACCGTATCACGGCTCATCAGCAATGGTTGGCAGCGCACTTACAAACTGCGGGTCGTCTGGTAATAGATGATGGTGCAGTCAAAGCGATCAAAGAAAATCATCGTAGTCTTTTACCTGTAGGGGTTAAAGCAGTGGAGGGGCACTTTGAGCGTGGTGATGTGGTTGAGTGCGTGGATCGACAAGGTGGTCGTATCGCAGTTGGACGTGTGAATTTTAGTTCGCGTTCAGCTGAAATTGTCAAAGGTTTGTCTTCTGACAAAGTGCATCAGGTGCTAGGTGAAGCACGCTCTTTAGAGATGATTCATCGAAATCATATGGCCATTTATTGATAGATGGTTTCGTCGAAATTTAACTGATAAATTATAAACTCGCTTAGGCGAGTTTTTTTTGTTGCTGAACTAAAGGTAATTGCGAGTCAACACCGACCATATAAGCATAGTCTGCAAGGCTCAGCATATCCAGATCTTCTTTGGAATTGCCATAGGCATAGACCAAATCATAATGACTTAGCTCATATTTTTCCAATATGCGTATTTTCTTTTGAATATTACTACAGTCAGGGGTGGCATATAATCCTGTAAATTGATCGTTATCAATCTCTGCTTCAGTGCAGATCAGATCAACCTCTAACAGCTGTGCAATGTCTTTTAAATAAATATCAACAGATGCAGATACAATCACAACATCATCATTATTATGTTTATGTTTCAAAAGCTGCTTATAAATTTCAGCATCCAAACTATTCCGAAGATGGTGTGAATATTCGAGCGCCAATTCTAAAATTTCAGTTGCAGACTGCTCTGCAAACATCGCCTTAAAAAGTTTAGGGCGCATGGCATCTGCTGGATAGATATTTAAATAATAAGCTTGAATCCAAGGCAATATTTTAATGCCTTGTTTCATAATATGGCGTTTTGAAAGCGCGTAAAAAATGAAACCTGTGAAACTGTCCTTATTGCACAGCGTTCCATCAAAGTCGAATAAGGCTAAGTTTTTAGTCGTTTCGCTTTTTGCATACATGTTTGATAACGTCCGTTAACGCGTGTTGCAAACCAGTTGGTGTTGTAGTCACGACTCAATTTAGGACCTGATATGACCACTTCAGGCATCATGGCATAAAATTGCTTTTTGCCAATTTTGGTTTCATAAAGCTCAGTGACTGCTTTATAGGTTTGAGTCGTTTCAAATTTCTTTTCTTTCTCGCTCTTTAAGTCAGAACGAATTTGTCTGGGTGTAATCAGTACATTGTTGGCGGCAAAAACATTGATCAGTTCACGTTCAGATTCACTTTTTTCAGCGCGTGGATTACCATTTTTGTTATACAGCAATAAATCGCCATCTAAACTTAATTCCGCTGCGGTCAAATCATTTAACATACTTTGAAAAGCTGCATTACGGCTCGAGTACATGCCAGAGTTATAATCTGCAAACCGGTAAATGGGCTTGTCGTATTGGGCAGGATACATCATTAAACGATGAATGCCGTAATATAATCCACCGTATTGGCTATATAAATCTGTACGCAGCTCAGCAATGTTCCCCCCTTGACGTTTATGATCTTTGGCATAACTGATATGCACTTGCATCGAACCTAAAGTGGTAATTGGATTTAATTTTTCCCCAATGTCTTGACCAACCAGTCGTGCAGCACCCGTTAATGCACTAACGTGATAATGCTGTGCCATATGTGCAAAAATTTCACGGTACAGCTCGTCAAGTTGACGTTCCGTGCTGACTTTACGCATCTGTTTTAAATAATTATTTTCTGGTGTTGGTTGGTTGCGTAGAACTTCTTGGAAATATCCCGCCACAGTTCCACCGATGTTATCGCCCAGTTTATCTTTAAACTTCTCATCGAAACGATCTTCAACTTCTTTGACTGCTTTTGCCCCTAAACCCGGAACGTGAGGGTCTGCTACAAAGTTAGATTCTTGATCAACCACCGCAATAATCGTACAGATGTTTTCTTTGGTTTGCGGAATACCCAATTGCTCACTAATGTCATCAATATCTTTAGCCCAAGATGCGCTGTTGTTTACACGACCAGGTATTAAAGTTTTGATTTGATCTGCATCAATCTTTTTTTGATCGTCATTCCACCATGAGCCATCGCCACAAGCCGTGAGCATAAATGTCATTGTTGCAATACTACATGCTTTGAATACAAAATGAGGGGCGAAGCTTTTTTTCATAAGGATAAAACGCGCTGATAAATAGGTGAGCCAACTGAGCAGGATGAAGTATACTATGTCGGTCGAAAATTGTATGAATATATATGTATATTGGTCCGTATCAGCTGTCAAATAATTTAATTGTTGC
>CAZOGM010000087.1:0-8358 GCA_964579445.1 uncultured Acinetobacter sp. | reverse complement strand
CAGATATAGCATCGACCTTACAATTGGTCAAAAAAATTAAAGCTATCCAACCAGACTTAGTATTTTCATATTTTGCCAAACCTGTAATTTATGGAAGTATTGCTGCCAAAATTGCAAAGGTACCCAATATTATTGGGATGCTTGAAGGTTTAGGCTATACCTTTACTGATCAACCTGAAGGTCAAACAGGTAAAACGAAATTGATTCGTAACATACAAGTGTTACTTTACAGATTCGCATTTCCTTGTTTAGATAAGATAATTTTTTTAAATCCAGATGATCCACAGGATCTGATGCAAAAATATGGGCTTAAGACCCCAGAGGTTCATGTACTGGGTGGGATTGGTTTAAATTTAAAAGATTATCAATATATTAAAGCGCCAATTTCTCCTGTTAAATTTATATTTATTGGTCGGTTGCTCAAGGAAAAGGGCGTTTTTGAGCTTATTGATGCGATACGACAGGTAAAGTTTAAATATCCCCATACGCATTTTACAATTTTAGGTGCGATTGACCATCAAAATATGGGGGCATTGAAACAAGAGCAACTCGATCAATTTGTTGGTGAAAATTTATTCGAATATCCAGGTCATGTAACAAATGTACAAGATTGGATTACAGACGCAAGCGTATTTGTTCTGCCATCATATCGAGAAGGTGTACCTCGAAGTACCCAAGAAGCGATGGCTATTGGTCGACCAGTGATTACCACCGATGTTCCCGGTTGTAGAGAAACAGTGGTAGACGGAGTCAACGGATTCCTTGTACCGAAGTGGGATGCGGAAGCTTTGGCGAATAAAATGTGCTATTTTATAGAGCATCCAGAGCAAATTAATAAAATGGGTTTAGAGAGTTTTAAAATTGCTCAAGAGAAATTTGATGCAGATAAAATTAATTTAAAACTTCTAGAAATTATGGGATTAATATTAAAAAATGAAACGCTTAGTTGATATCATTATATCGCTTATTGCACTAATTATTCTGTCGCCTATCTTCTTTATTGTTGCTTATAAAGTCCGTAAGAATTTAGGTTCTCCAATCTTCTTTTATCAAGAACGTCCAGGTAAGAACGGTAAATTATTTAAAATGATTAAGTTCCGCTCTATGAAAGATGCTGTGGACAGTCAAGGGCATCCGTTACCAGATGAGGAGCGTATTACGCCTTTTGGTCAGAAGTTACGTTCTACCAGTTTAGATGAAATGCCCCAGCTGATTAATGTCTTAAAAGGGGATATGAGTGTGGTCGGACCACGTCCAATGCTCAAAGAGTTTGTGGAACTCTACTCTCCAGAGCAAGCGCGCAGACTTCATGTTAGACCAGGTATGACAGGACTTGCACAGGTCAGTGGTCGCAACGAGCTTGATTATGAGGAGCGTTTCAAATGCGATGTCTGGTACGTAGATAACCATTCGATCGCTGTAGATTTCAAGATTATGTTTAAGACTGTATCTGTCATGACCAATAAAGAAGGAATTAATGCACCCGGTCATGTGGGTCCTTCATTATTCAAAGGCAACAATGAACAAGAAAAGTCTGATAAAGTCAAAAGCTAATCAAATACCATTTAATTGTATATTTTGAAGTATTATTATGATCAAAAAAGCCATTCTCCCTGTTGCAGGCCTTGGTACACGTTTTTTACCTGCGAGCAAATCGATACCTAAAGAAATGGTGACTGTAGTTGATCGACCTGCCATTGAGTATGTGGTACGCGAGGCAGTCGCTGCAGGTATTGAGCAAATTATTTTGGTCACGCATTCCTCAAAAGCCTCGATTGAAAATTACTTTGACCGCAACTTTGAGCTTGAAACGACGCTAGAGAATAAAAAGAAATTTGATCTGTTGGATGAAATCACCAATATCGTACCCAGTCATGTCTCTGTAGTCAGTGTTCGTCAGCCTCAGCCTTTAGGTCTTGGACATGCAGTACTGTGTGCTAAAGATATTGTGGGTCATGAAGCTTTTGCAGTATTACTGCCTGACGTATTGGTGAAAGATGAGAGTGATCAGAATGATCTCAGCTTAATGATTCAGCGTTTTAATGTATCAAACGCGTCGCAAATTATGGTCGAAGCTGTGCCTGATGACTTGGTCGATCAGTATGGTATTGTGGATGTTGCTGCCTCACCGAATGAAGGCGAGAGTATCCTGATGCAAGGCATTGTGGAAAAGCCAAGTGTGGGTAAGGCACCTTCTAATTTGTCGGTCGTAGGTCGTTATATTTTACCTGCAAAAATTATGCAAATTCTTGAGCAAACACCTCGTGGTGCGGGCAATGAAATTCAGCTTACTGATGCCATTGCAATGCTGCAAAAAACCGAACAGGTGGAAGCATATCGTATGAAAGGTCAGACATTTGATTGTGGGAGCAAAATTGGCTACCTCAAAGCCGTATTGCATTATGGATTAGCACATCCAAAATTAGGTGCTGAATTTAAAGCGATGATTCAAGCGCTGGATGTGTAATTGCTTTATATAAAAAATAGATTTGGTGATATATGAAAATTAATATTTTCGGTTCAACTCTTCAAGCGGCTGTTTTTGCTGGCTTGTTTGCAGAATCAGGACACCAAGTCGATTGGTGTCTTTATCCTTCTGGTTCTGATGAAACATACACACCTGAATATCAAGATCATCACGTCAATCAACTGATCGAAAAACAGCAAAAGACTGGATTTTTAAAGCGACTTTCTCAGCATGACTGTAATTTTGAGCACGATGTTTTTTTATTGAGCTATGCAAATTCTGAGTATCTACTTGCTGAACAAGTGATTAAACGTCTTGCTGAGCAAAATCCATCGAAACAGAAATTGGTTATTAATGGCTCAACCTTCGGACTGCACGAAACAGAAAAATTGTCTCATTTAAGTCCACAGTATTTATGGGCTTATTTGCCTGATAATATTCAAGAAGGCAATGCTTTAAACAGTGTAGTTCAAATGCAAAAAATTATTTTTGGTGTGTCAAGTGACTCAACATCGAGAATGATTCTGGAAGTATTTAGACCCCTGTTTCCAGCCAAAAGCCAATATCTATTTATGCCGATATTGGATGCTGAATTTACTAAATTGAGTATTTCTGGCATGTTGGCGACTCGTATCAGTTATATGAATGATCTTGCTAATGTATCTGAAAAACTGGGTATCGATATCCAAAATGTACAACAAGGTCTCGCAGCAGATAGCCGCATTGGCGCATCCTATCTATCGTCAGGTGCAGGTTTTGGGGGTGAAAACTTTTCACACGATATTTTAACCTTATCCAACACAGTTACTGCCACGGGTGTTAAAAGTAGACTCCTAGATCAAGTTTGGTCGATCAATGAACAACAAAAAGAGATTCTATTTAGAAAGCTATGGAATCATTTTCAAGGGAATTTAAAAGGTCGAAAAGTGGCGATTTGGGGGGCTTCTTTTAAAGAAAATACCAATAGTATTCAAAACTCTTCGATTCATCCCTTATTAAAGGCATTGTGGGCGCAGGGTGTGGTGGTGTATTTACATGATCCTGAGGCATTGGGTGCGATTGAAACCATGTACGGTCAGCGTGAAGACTTGGTGCTCTGCCAAGACCAGTATCAAGCCACGCAAAATGCGGATGCGCTGTGCCTATTGACTGCTTGGAAGCAATATTGGAGTCCTGATTTTGTCTACTTAGCACAGCATATGGCACATGCTTTGATTTTAGATGGTCGTAATATTTATGATCCTGATTATGTGAAAGCGCAAGGCTTTAGCTATCAAGGAGTGGGTCGCGCATGAATGCAACGATGAGTAAACAATGTGTAGATGATCAGACCATACTTGAGACGTTAACTCAGCATGCACATGAAAAAAAACAGCAACATTTAACCACTTTATTTGTTGAAAACCCTCAGCGCTTTGAACAGCACGCTGTCCAGTTTGATCAACTGACGTTTGATTATAGTAAGCATCGAATTGATCAAAACATCATGCAGAACTTGTACGATTTTGCAGATCAAAAGAACTTAAATGATTGGATTGCTCGGCTATTTTCAGCAGAAGCGATTAATTATACTGAGCAACGTGCAGCCATGCATTGGGCTTTACGCTTACCCAAAGATCATTCAAAGCATGCTGATTTGAGCACGAAAGTTCACGAACAACTTGATCGTATGTATCAATTGGTGAATCAGATTCATGAAGGGCAATACCGGGGATGTACAGGTGAAGTCATTCAAGATGTGGTCAATATCGGTGTTGGTGGCTCAGACTTAGGTCCACTGATGGTGACTCATGCCTTATCGGACTTCAAAGTCGCGACGGCCAAGCCCTTGAATGTGCATTTTGTCTCCACTATGGATGGCAGTCAGCTCTCAGAACTATTGCATCAACTCAGACCAGAAACCACGCTTTTTATTATCTCTTCTAAATCATTTGGCACAATTGATACGCTGTCCAATGCGCAAACTGTTCGCCAGTGGCTCGATAAATCTCTAGGTAATGATGCGTGTGCGGTGAGACATCACTTTATTGGGGTGTCGACTAAACCTGAGAAAATGACCGAATGGGGGATCGCGTCGCAAAATCAATTCCTGCTGTGGGATTGGGTTGGGGGGCGTTATTCACTTTGGTCGTGTATTGGTTTACCCATCGCACTCAGTATTGGTGTCGAGGGATTTAAACAGTTGTTGGCAGGTGCCTACGCGGTAGATGAGCATGTGCAAAATGCACCATTGTCTGACAATATCCCTGTCTTAATGGCATTGCTTGGTATATGGAATAATAATTTCCTTGATATTCAAACCCATGCCGTACTGCCATACGATGGTCGCTTAAAGTATTTTGCTTCATATTTGCAACAGCTTGAGATGGAATCAAACGGTAAGTCGATTCAGCGTAATGGTCAAAAAGTACAAATGGACACCTGTCCCATTGTGTGGGGTGAAGTCGGTCCGAATGCTCAGCATGCGTTTTATCAGTTGTTACATCAGGGTACGCACTCCGTGAGCTGTGACTTCATTGCTCCAGTGCAACGTTATAATGCCAATCAATTTACCTATGCTGAAAATGCAGATGCTTTAATTGAGCAGCATCATTTGGCACTCTCGAACTGTCTCGCTCAGTCGCGACTGTTGGCCTTTGGTAATCAAGCTTTGGATCAAAAAGAGTTGAATGATTTACCAGAATATAAACAATATGAAGGTAATCAGCCGAGTACCACCTTATTATTAGATGAGTTAAATCCCTACAGTTTGGGAATGCTGATTGCCTTATATGAGCATAAAGTGTTTGTACAATCTGTAATGTGGAATATCAATCCCTTTGATCAATGGGGCGTTGAAAAGGGTAAAGAAATCGCCAATCAAATTTTGCCTGTTTTAAATGGCACTCAAGATGATTTGTCACAATTGGATGCTTCAACGCAAGGTCTGATTAAAGTCTTACTGGATAAATAAGAATAGGTGTTTTATGTCTACAATTTTGGTTACAGGCGGTGCAGGGTATATTGGTTCGCATACGTGTATTGAGCTGTTAAATGCTGGGCATGATGTGGTGGTGTTGGATAATTTATCCAATAGCTCCGTTGAGTCTTTGGCTCGTGTACAGCAACTTACTGGAAAAGTATTAACTTTTATTGAAGGTGATATTCGGCATGCCCAAGATCTGGATCAAGTTTTTCAAACCCATCACATTGATGCTGTAATTCACTTTGCAGGTTTAAAAGCCGTGGGTGAAAGCCAGCAAATTCCTTTGACTTATTTTGATCATAATATTGCTGGGTCAATTTCTTTGGTTCAAGCGATGCAGCGTGCGCAAGTTTTTAATTTGGTGTTTAGCTCTTCAGCGACTGTTTATGATGAAGCGAATGTCTCACCGTTAAATGAAGACATGCCTACAGGTATGCCGACCAATAACTACGGCTACACCAAACTGATTGTTGAGCAACTTTTACAGAAGCTTTCAGTTGCTGATGCGCGGTGGTCGATTGCATTACTGCGTTATTTCAATCCAGTTGGCGCCCATAAAAGCGGAAGAATTGGTGAAGATCCGCAAGGAATACCGAATAATTTGATGCCATTTGTCACCCAAGTGGCTGTAGGGCGTCGTGAAAAATTGTCTATCTTTGGTGATGATTACGACACGGTTGATGGCACAGGAGTACGTGATTATATCCATGTGGTGGATCTTGCAAATGCACATCTTTGTGCATTGAAGAACCGCTTAGACAATACGGGCTGTAGAGCTTGGAATATTGGTACAGGAAATGGATCGTCTGTACTCGAGGTCAAAAACACCTTTGAAAAAGTCAATGGTGTAGCTGTGGCTTATGAGATTGCACCACGTCGTTCAGGCGATGTTGCAACTTCATTTGCCAACAACGCGCGAGCTATTTCAGAGTTAGGCTGGACACCTCAATATGGTTTGGAAGATATGCTTACAGATAGTTGGAATTGGCAAAAGCAGAATCCTACAGGCTATAAATAAAAAATTAATAGCAAATAAAAAGGGAGCCTAAGCTCCCTTTTATTTTTTTGGCTTTTATTATTTGGATTTCATCTTGAATTAACTTTGAATTAAGGCTGTTAATTCATCGACATAATTTTGCATCGGCTTAGGATTTTTGTCCAAACGACTTTCAATATTTAAACGCAAAAGCGGTTCGGTATTCGATGCACGAATATTGAAACGCCATGCGCCAAAATCTAAACTCACACCATCAGTTTCATCAATACTTGGATTTTGATCAGCAAAGTGATCAAATATTTTCTGAATAGTGACTTGAGTATCCGCAACTTTGAAATTGATTTCACCACTACAAGGGAACTTGGTAATCATCCCTTCGACCAAACTTGAAAGTGTTTGTTTGGTTTCAGACAGAACCACCATTGCCAATAGCCACGGAATCATGCCGCTGTCACAATAAGCAAAATCACGGAAATAGTGATGAGCACTCATCTCACCGCCGTAGACTGCATTGTGTTCACGCATTTTGTCTTTAATGAAAGAATGACCTGATTTAGATTGAACAGTAATACCTTTGTACTGTTCTACGACGTCTAATGTATTCCAAACCAAACGTGGATCATGAACAATTTTTTCGCCCGACTGTTTCAACAAGAATGCTTGAGCTAATAAGCCGACGATGTAATAGCCCTCAATAAATTGCCCTTTTTCATCAAACAAGAAACAACGGTCAAAATCACCATCCCAAGCGATGCCCATATCTGCTTGATGTTGAATGACCGCTTCGCTGGTACTTGAGCGGTTTTCAACCAAGATCGGGTTAGGAATACCATTGGGAAAATGACCATCCGCTTCATTATGGATCTTAATAAACTCAACGGGGATATGTAGTCCTTTAAATTTTTCTTCAATTGCATCGACAATATGACCCGCTGCACCATTGCCCGCATTCATCACTAATTTAAGGGGGCGAATGTTCTGTGGCTGAATATAGCCCATTAAGTGTTCGATAAATTCGGGCACGATATTGTAGTTTTGCGTTGTCCCTTTTTCTGTAACTTCAGTGAAGTTTTCAGATTCAGCCAGCGCTTGGATCTCGTTTAGACCTGAGTCAGCACCAATCGGACGCGCATTTTCACGAACCAATTTCATACCGTTATAATCCATCGGATTATGACTTGCGGTGATTTCAATGCCACCTTGTACATCCAAATGAAATGCGCCGAAGTAGACTTCTTCTGTCCCAGTCATCCCCAGATCAAGCACATTTACACCCGCATCATTGAGTCCTCGAATGGTGGCTTGTTTGAGAGCTTCACTGCTTAGTCTGATATCACATCCAACCACGATTGATTTAGGTTGATAGATTTGTCCGTAAGCACGGCCAACTTTATACGCGATCTCTTCATTGAGTTCTGTGCCCAATTTTCCGCGAATGTCGTATGCTTTAAAACATGTCAATTTATTCATAATTTAATGATTCTAATCGCTAAAGTGAGTGGAATAATCTAATTATATAATACTCGGAATAGAATACGTATTGAGCGTATCAATTTAAAACCACAATACTACAAGCGTTTTTTCTAGTGTATTTGAATGCGCTTAACCCTGCTTATTGATTTATTTCTAATTTTTTCTTGAAATAATTGGATTTTTATTTTTTTAATCTGTGGGTTAATTTTTCAGGGCATTAAAACTGATGATAAGACATAAAAAAATCCCCCATCTTTAGATGAGGGATTTTTTTGAATTTGGAGCGGAAAAAGAGACTCGAACTCTCGACCCCAACCTTGGCAAGGTTATGCTCTACCAACTGAGCTATTTCCGCAATTGAGCAGTTTTTTGAAAACTTTCACTAAAAAATTTGGAGCGGGAAAAGAGACTCGAACTCTCGACCCCAACCTTGGCAAGGTTATGCTCTACCAACTG
>CAZOGM010000086.1:0-8389 GCA_964579445.1 uncultured Acinetobacter sp. | reverse complement strand
ACATTATCAAGCAAGTTCGTGCATGGGATTTGGCATCTTCTGAAAATGAGGGTGACTGGACTGCTGGACCAAGAATGCTAAAGACCAAAGACAACATTATTTATATAGCAGATATGGTTCGTGGTCGATGGGGTCCTGATGGGGTTGAGCGAGTAATTAAACAGACTGCTCAAATGGATGGTCAAAAGGTATTGATACGGCTACCTCAAGATCCAGGGCAGGCGGGAAAGTCACAAGCCAAAAACTTCATCACTATGCTTTCAGGATTTAACGTCAAAGCTGAAACGGTTTCGGGTGACAAAATTACTCGAGCACAACCTTTTGCGGCTCAAGTAAACGTGGGTAATGTGAAGATGTTACGTGGCGACTGGAACAAGGTGATGTTGGAAGAGTTAAGGAACTTCCCTAATGGTAAACATGATGACCAAGTCGACGGTTTGAGTGATGGCTTTAATGAACTAAATGAAGCCCCACAAGTCACATCAATCGATATACCAATTTTTGGATACTAATATGAGCATTACAAATACACATGCTGACTACGATAAGCACATTAAAACTTGGAATAAGTCAGATGATGTTTGTGCTGGTCAGGAGGTAATTAAGCAAAAAGGTGAGGTGTATCTAAAGAAACCATCACTTTTTAAATCCAAAAATGACCCAGAAGGAAATCTTCGTTATACAGAATACTTACATCGGGCAATGTTCCCTGGTGTGACCTCTCGAACCTTGGCGAGTCATATTGGTTTAGCTTTTGGTAAAACACCTGTTTCAATTCAGCCTGATGCTCTGGAATATCTGGAGCGAAACGCAGATGGGTCAGGGCGTTCTATTTATCAGTGTGCACAACGGGCTACACGCTTAATCAATAGAAATTACCGCTGTGGTGTTTATGTTGATTATCCAGATGTGGCACCGAGCAGAACTCAGAGCGAAGATAAAAGCAAAGGTGCTTTCCCGATGATTCATGTGTTGCCCGCAAAGGTAATTCATGATTGGGATCATATTGTGGTAGGTAATCAGAAGAAATTAAGCTTCGTCAAAATTCATGAAACTGTAAAAGAGCGCAATGGATTCAATATTGAAACTAAAGATCAGTATCGAATCTTGCGACTTGAAGATACTGGCGTAAATGATTTTGTATATACAGTTCAGATCTACAGCAAAAATGAAAAAGGTGAATGGGTAGCGGGTGAGACCTTTACACCAACTGATTACCATGGCAAAACGTGGGATTACATTCCTTTCACGTTCTGCGGTGCAATCGATAATTCGGAAGAAATCAGCACAGCGCCTCTTTATGAATTGGGTGAAACTGAACTTTCATATTATGCAAGTACGGCTGATGTTGAAGAGTCGGCATTTATTGTTGGCCAAGCAACCTTATGTTTTCCAAGTATCACCCCTGAACAATACCAAATGGTTAAGGAAAGCGGTGCGGGCGTGGGGAGTCGTTCAGGAATTCCAACTGAAGCGAAAATGGTGCAGGCTGACAAAAATGGCTTGGCTTATGAACGCATGCAAGATAAGTGGAATCAGATGAAAGAGCTCGGTGCCCGATTGATTGAGGTGGGTTCTGCAAACAAGACAGCAACTCAAGCTGATAACGATAGCTCAATTCAGCATTCAGTGTTGTCGTTAGTTGTGGCCAATGTGTCGGAAGCTTTTACAAATGCACTTCGTTGGTGTGCGAAGTTCGCTATGCCTAACCATGATCTAAAAGTGGATGCATTAAGCTTCACAATTGCTCAAGACTTCAATAAACCAAAATATGATGCAACACGTTCTAAATTGATATACGAGGCTTGTCTTGCTAATGAGTTGCCAATGTATATCTGGTACAGCTACGAGCAGACAGGAACTTTCCCAGAGGACAAGTGGGAAGACATCGTGAAGAAGATTGAACAGCGGAATGATGGTGGGAATGATCCAATTGACGAGGAATAAGAATGAACATCTCAGCGCAAAAAGCCTTACTTGATGCGCTGAGCCAACATTCAGCCTATCTATACAGATCTTCAACTCAAAGCGTAAACGAGCTGATAGCGCAATTTAACAAGCTTTCTGATGAGCAATTAACACGTCTCGGCAAAGTATTCGCTGAGATGTCGCAATCAGAGCTAAATGCGCTTAAAAGCATGAACTTTTCAAGCAAAGCTAAATCCACTAAAAACATCGAAGAAGTGAAATCAATTCTGAATGAATGGTTTACATCAATGAGTGTTGACCTGAGCCAAGCATTCGAGAAATCAGCCATCGTATTATCTATTTATGAGGCTTCATATTCCGCTCAATTGATTGCTGGAACTGCTGCAGTCATTAATGCTGAGAAGATGTATAAAACCATTCTCAAGACCCCATTCGCTGGCGGTCAGTTGGTTGATTATCTCTTTGCTGACATTTCAGCCTCATTACGGAAAAGGGTTGAAAACGTCATTCGTGACGGATTCTCACAAGGGCAGACAAACCAGCAAATTATTCAGCGTATTCAAGGTCGCAAGGTCAATGATTATAAGGATGGCATTCTAAAATCATCACGCGATTCGATAGAAAGACAGGTTCGAACTGCTCGAAGTCATGTGAGTAATTCAACCTATATTGAGACCTACAAAGCGCTTGGATTAACGCATATCAAGTTTGTGAGTGTTTTGGATGGGCGTAGTACTTTTACGTGTGCCAACCTGGATCAAACAGTTTGGCTTATTGATGATCCTAAAATCAGAAGACCACCTTTACATCCTAACTGCAGATCTACCCTTGTTGGTGTTGACGCTGACGGAAATTTAGGTGGTATGCGACCATTTGTGGCAGACGAGCGAAAAATCAAGAACATTCCTAAAGATCAACGCGAAGGGGTTATTGGTCAGGTCGATGCAAATACCAAATTTCCAACATGGTTTGCAAGTCAAGATGAAGAGTTTCAACGCAATTGGCTGGGTAAAACTCGCTTTGAGCTATACAAGAAGGCTGAGTTCCCGATCGATAAATTTACTGATCCGCTTGGGCGAAAATATACGCTAGATGAGCTTGAGCTATTGGATAAGAAGACTTTTAAAGCTTTAGGGTTGTAAAATACAATACCTGTAAATTTTTAAGAAAAATTTTATGAAATCTACAATATTACTTTTATCAATTATTTTGTTAGTAGTCGGTTGTGCAACGACTAAACATTCTGACTTTGAAAAAAGATTTGATGATTCGATCTTTTCTTACACCAGCATAATAGGTGAAATGATGGAGATTGCAAATCGTACTCAAGGTGATATGACAGAAGAAGAGCAAACTAGACTTATTAGCCAATATGAATGTGTAATAGAGTCAAGAATGTCAAAACATTATGATTTTATTCTCAACAATCTGAACGAATATAATAACCATCTTGGCTCTAATGAAACCAAGGAGGCGATAATGGAACAGCGGGATGAAAGGTTAATCGAACATGAAAGTCAAAAGAAAGCATTAGAGGGCAAGGTCATCAAGTGCGAAATACCTGCTAAATAATTTTATTAATTACAACTATGGCACCCAACTGGGTGCTTTTTTTACACCTGCTGAAAGTGGATACAGACAGCGCAATCGGGCGGATGCTCATTAGATATAGGGTCGGATGACTTATGAAATTGAAATTAGACGAAAACGGTCATGTGGTAGTTCAAGAAGGTAAACCTGTTTACGTGCATGAAGATGGTAAGGAAGTGGCATTTGATGCAGCTCAAACAGTTGCAACAATCAGTCGCTTGAATGGTGAGGCTAAAACTCATCGTGAAGCCAAAGAACAGTTCGAAGCGCAAGCCAAGGCTTTTGAAGGGCTTGATCCTGTGAAAGTAAAAGAAGCGCTCGGAATTGTTCAAAACTTGGATGCTAAAAAGCTTGTGGATGCAGGTGAAGTAGACAAGGTTAAAGCTGAAATTACCGATGCTCTAAAGAAAACCTACGAACCGCAAATTCAAGAATGGCAGCAAAAGGCTCAAGGCTTTGAATCTGCTTTGCACAATGAATTGGTGGGCGGTGGCTTTGCTCGTTCTGATTACATTCAAAAAAATATCGCTGTGCCAGTTGATATGGTCCAAAACACCTTTGGCAAAAACTTCAAAATTGAAGAAGGCAAAGTTGTGGCATATGGCTCAGATGGTCAAAAAATCTATTCACGCACTCGACCGGGTGAAGTCGCTGACTTTGATGAAGCCTTGGAAACTTTGGTTGGTGGATACCAGCACAAAGAATCAATTCTAAAAGGCTCACAGGCAGGCGGTGGTGGTTATCAAGGTGGTGGTGGTCAAAACTCTGGGCTTAAACGTGGTGATATGACTGCAAAAGATAAGTCAGATTACCTAAAAACGCATGGTCAAGAATCATATTTAAAACTTCCAAAATAAGGAGTCGTAATGACTACAGTTAACAGTGACATGATTATTTATAATCAATTGGCACAGACAGCGTATTTAGAGCGCTTGCAAGATAATCTCGATGTATTTAATAAAGCATCGAATGGTGCAATTCGCTATTTGAACGAAGTTATTCAAGGTGATTTTAGTCAGAAATCTTTCTATCGCGTCGGTGGTGGTATTGAACATCGTGATGTGAACTCAACAGCTAAAGTTACAAATAAAAAAATTGGTGCTGGTGAAATGGTTGGTGTGAAAACCCCATACAAATATGGCCCATACTCTTCTACTGAAGAGGCATTTAAACGTCGTGCACGCTCACCAGAGGAGTTTGCAGAAATCATTGGTTATGATTTAGCTGATGCTTTGGTAGCTGGTCGTTTGCAATATGGCTTAACTGCATTGAAAGCGGCTATTACCAGCAATCCAGACATGATTGCTAAAGGAAGTATTGCCACAGATGGTCGTAAAGCACTAACTAAAGGCATGCGTAAATTTGGTGACAAGTTTGGCCGTATCTCATTATGGGTTATGAACTCTGCCACATATTTCGATATCGTGGATGAGGCTTTGACTAATCAGGTCTATGGTGAGTCTGAACTTGTGATTTATGGTGGATTGCCAGGAACATTGGGTAAACCTGTTCTAGTCACTGATTTAGTAGATGACAATGATGCGTTTGGCTTGCAGGCAGGTGCATTAACTGTGACTGAATCACAAGCTCCTGGTTTCCGTGCATATGACATTAATGATGAAGAAAACTTGGCTATTGGCATGCGTGCTGAGGGTACATTTAATTTAGATTTACTTGGCTACTCTTGGGATGCATCTAAAGGTGCAAATCCTACGCTTGCATTGCTTGGTGCTGATGCTAACTGGCAGAAGTATGCAACTAGCAACAAGATGACCGCGGGTACATTACTTGACTTGTCAGGCACACCATAACAAGAGGGCATTAGCCCTCTTTCTTTTTGTGAGAAAGACATGAAAATTATATATGCAAAGAAAAGCTCAGGGATTGATGAGCAAGGTTCATTTCAAAATCCTGAATATTACGACAAGCCAAATACTGCCGCTGAATCTGTTGTGATTTATGGTGATTACCCGAGAATCAAAGCTGATTATGAAAAACTCAATATTGATGCTGAGGTGCGCGAACTACCTAAAGCCAAACCACTAACAGTTTCTCTTAATGTTGGAATCACTCCCGAACTACAAGCCACCATTGATCAGGCAAAAGCTGAATGTGAAAAGGTGGTTGCTGAAAATGCGAAGTTAAAGACCGAACTGGAACAATTGGCAGGTGTTGTTGCTGAGCGTGATGCATTAGCTGCCAAGGTGGAGTTACTTGAGTTGCAAGCCGCCGAGTTTAAGCAGCCCAATACTGGTGCAAGTGGATCATTATCCGAATCAAACGATCTGTTTGAAGAAAAACCAAAAGATCCAAAAGCAAAAAAATAGGTGAAATATGAGCTTTATTACTCAAGAACAGGCTGAGCAAATTTTAGGGGCAGAATTTGCACCATCTAGTGATAAGGCTCGTCTCATCCTGCTTGCAAATACATGG
Source organism: uncultured Acinetobacter sp. (assembly GCA_964579445.1). Lineage (GTDB taxonomy): Bacteria > Pseudomonadota > Gammaproteobacteria > Pseudomonadales > Moraxellaceae > Acinetobacter. The sequence goes on along the minus strand of CAZOGM010000086.1, from coordinate 2,437 downwards.
ATGAAAAATAAAATCGGTTTTGTGCCTGATGATATTGATGAAAATCTTGTGATTGCATCTTCTGAAATCATCAAAGGCATTCTAGCCAAGGTGATTTATTCGGGTGTAGAACGCCAAACTACAAGCGAAAGCGTAAAGGCTGATAGTGTCCAGATTACGGAAAACTTCTCAGAAGGCAGTCGAGAAATTTCAGAATATGAACAAATTGCCACAAGCCTGATTGACTCGCTTGATCTGGTCAATCCAAATTTAGTTCTAGGCTTTGGGTTTGAGGTATTTCGGGCATGATCAAAAATAAGATTCAATCTAAAGTTGCAAAGGCTTTTAGTAAAAAGCTTGAAGATGCAGTCGACACATTCACCTGTACCAAAATCCTCTATTCAGGTGAGTTTGATTTTGAAACACAGACTTATCCAATCATCGGGCAAGAAACCTATTCAGGACGTGGTATACTGTTTGGCTCGTATTTGAAAGATATGGTCAAGCCGATTGATTATCAGGTTGAAGATTCAAAGGCGTTAATACTGCAAAATGAAACACTGAAAGATGGTGTTGAGCATAAACCGCAGATTGGTGATGAATGGGAAACATCGAAGGGCGTGTTTGAGGTCGTGAATATTGGCGCGGATCCAACGAATAGTATTTGGACATGCCAGTTACGGAAAGCTTAGTTTTAAAATTCTGATTAATTTGGTATTTTATGAGTAAATTAATGAAAGGGTTATATGAAAAGAATAATCATTTTAACGCTGGTTACTGTGCTCTCAGGCTGTTCTTCTCTAAATGTTAGTGATGAACCATCAGTAGAACATGTAGAAAGTATGGGCTTCTGTGAGGATCAGAAAAATTTATATATTGAAGCAATTAAATGGCGTGAATCAGGTATGTCGAGAGATGATGCGTACAAAAAAATGCTAGATATATTTAACAGTAAATATCGTAATCATAAAAGATATTCAAAAGCATTCTATGAATTTAAGGAATTAGTTGATCAAGCCTACAATGACACTGAAACTAATTCTAATAACCACTTGCTAATGTCCACAGTTGTTTATGCTACTTGTGGTGGAACGATATATTAATTTATAGAGTATAATTTTTTAGTTAAACCGATCTGGCAGGGTCGGTTTTTTAATGGGCAAAATTTATGATTAGCAATAATTATGTGCCCGAATGGTGTATCTCTCCATTTCAGCACTCAAAGTACACATTGGTTCGTAATCAAGATTAATTTGATATCTTGTTTGATGATGTGACTGACACACAAGAATTTATGCACTTAGGCGCAGGCGCTCAGGTCGATTATTACGATAACGGCAAACAGTGCATTGTGCATTTGGGTGATTGCAGTGAAAGAACATTGATTGAAGTTCACGGTCTTTTATTACATGAAGCCGTACATATCTGGCAAAAAATAAAGAAACTGATGGGTGAGAAAAAGCCCAGTACTGAATTTGAAGCCTATTCAATACAGCGCATTGCTCAAGACCTTTTTGCAATGTTTCAGGAGAGTGAAACCGATGGCCTGGGAAGTACACGAAATTCATGATTCAGTTCATGTGGTACCTCAAAGCGATTTAAAACTACATGATTTTAGTCCTGATTGTGCGTGTGGTGTCTTTTATGAAGATGGGGCTTATATCCACAATTCATACGATGAGCGCGAATTAACTGAGAATCTGCCGAGGTGCTAAATGGCCTGGAAAAACAAACCGAGTAATTTTGCGCTCGAAATAGAAAGAATTGGTGGTGAGCATTTACGAAAAGTGAGTGCTGAGATGTTGCAACAAGTGATTGCGGGTAGTCCTGTGGATACTGGTGCTTTTCGTGGCAACCATCGAATATCAGTAAATGGCCCAGATACCGGATACGACCTATCTAGTGCTGATAAAGGTGGTAGCGCTACACAGCAAGAAGGCAACCAAAAGATTCTTCAGGTTAAGTTGGGTGATTTGGTTTATGTGCAAAATAACCTGCCTTATGCAGTTGCTCTCGAAAATGGGCATAGCCAGCAGCGACCATTGGGCATCTATTCAGTCGCCTTTATGAATGTATCGAGTAAATACAAATGATGACACTTACCCAGGCTGAAACGGCTATTCATCAAGAAATCACTAGAATTGCTAAGCTAGAAGATTTGACTGTTGAGATGGTGAACAAACCACCAAGTTACGGCAAGCCATTTGAAGCACCCAAAAACAAGGCTTGGAGTAAGGTGTTTATCCAATATGCTGATAGCCAGATTGTGGGGATTGGTGATAAGCCATGCATTCGAGACCAGGGCATCATTTCAATTCAATGCTTTGCACCACTTGGTAGTGGTCTAATGATGCTTTCTGAACTATGTGATACATGGCGCAGACACTTGCAGTCATTCACTTATTCACATTTAGAAATCTATAAGGTTCACGCACCGCAAAGTATTCAAGATAATGAC
>CAZOGM010000085.1:1337-8569 GCA_964579445.1 uncultured Acinetobacter sp. | reverse complement strand
GAGACTTCTAAATAACGTAACTTTGCAGAACCCACCATAGGAACAACACGACCAAAAGCTTTGCTCCATAACGTGCTACGTATTCCTTGTGGAAACTTAGACGTTGCTTTTACAAGTTTAGATAAACGATTGCCTTGAGCCATAATTCATTCCTATGGGCGTATTCAAAGAGAATTAGTCTTTGAAGTTATTAAATTGTAGCGGTACACCAAATTGTTGTTCTTTTAAGAACGCCATGACTTGTTGTAATGTATCGCGTTTTTTATCGGTGATACGAATCTTATCGCCTTGAATAGAAGATTGCGCTTTGATGCCGCTTTCTTTAATGGCTTTATTAATTTTTTTTGCAGTATCTGAGTCAAGTCCATCTTTTAACTTAATGACTTGAATCACATTTTTACCAGAAGCAGTCATCTTTTGTGGATCAAGTGCTTGGATATCAACTTTGCGTTTAAAGAAATGATTTTCAAGCATGCTATACACTTGTTCACATTGGAAATCGCTTTCAGTGGTGATTTTGATTTCTTTATTTTTTTCACTAATTTCGATTTTAACGTCGTGTCCACGAAAATCGAAACGTGTTGCGATTTCTTTTTCGGTGTTTTGAACCGCATGGTTAACTTCAAAAATCTCTAATTCTGAAACAATATCGAAAGAAGGCATGGTTTAGACCTTTACAAAGGGAAAGAATATCTGAGATGCTAGGGATGTTTTCTTCATTTGCCAAGTGTTGTTTACATCAAAGGAGTGCACAATGATCCGTAAACAAGAAATTACGACATTTGAGTTCCCAGAAAATGCAATTATCTGGGATGTTCGCGATTCAAAAGCCTATGCTGAAGGGCATGTTAAAGGGGCACAGCATCAGCCCATTGACAGCTTAACTGCAGAAAGCTTAACTCAAGTGGCATCGGATCAGTCGATATACATATTATGTGGTGGTGGAAGTAAAGCGCCACGTGCAGCTGAGAAGCTAGAAGGTTTTGACAGCTCACGTGATTATGTTGTGCTCATGGGTGGGACACGTGCAGTTCGTGATGCAGGTGGAATCCTCGAGCAGGGTGCTTAAGATAAAAAGCGCCGTCAGGCGCTTTTTTATAATTTAAAAATTTGTCTCAATACTAAAAATAATAGGTTGCAGTTAAGAAGTAGCTGATGTTGTTGCTTTAAAATAAGGCTTCTTGGTTTTTACTTTCCTTTGAAAACGTCTTGGATTTAACTTTTGTCTTAAAGTCGCTGGAACAGGGCAAGCCTCACCCAATATTTCAGCGGCTAAAATCTCACTGCACAAAGGTGCAAATAAAAAACCTTTCGAGCCTAAACCTGAAAAAGTATAAATTTCGGCATTATCCTGCATTTTTCCAAGGAGTGGAAAATAATCCAGAGTTTGTGCACGAACAGATGCACGTCCTTGCCATTCTTCAACAGGAGCGAGTTGCTTTGCATAATCAGGAAAGACATCTTCAATAAGTTGAAGGTTATGTTGATGGTCTTCTATAAGCACGTCATCATCATCACGATTCGGGTAAAACGATGCGCCCAAAATCAATTCTTGTGGATTTAGTTGCATGCAATAACCACCATAGCTGTAGGCTTGGTTCTCGCTTAGAGCATGTTTCGCATTATTTACCCAACTCACTTGCCCACGAATGGGTTTAAGCACAGGAAAATCAGCAAAAAAATGATTGCTGTCACGTGCACAACAGACAATCACATGATCAAAACGATTAAGCGATTTGTTGTCTGAATGGGTGTCATCCACGTTTAGTTTAAGCTGGCCATTTTCAAGTTTGTTCATTGAGTCTAATTTTTCTTGAACAAACTGAATGTTTTGATGAGCTAAAATTTCATCGCGAAGTAGATGTGGTGAAATAGCGCCTGCTTCAGTCAGTTGTAAACTTGGAAATTGACTTCGCAATGGGTTTGTATCTGTAACAGTAGGAGAATGAGCTTTGAGTAAGCCTTTTGGATATTGTTCAGCAAGTGCCAACAAATCGTCTGGATTTTTTAATGCCAGTTGGTTTACAGAAATCGGGCGATAAGCCTTAAATTTTGCATAATGATTTAAAGCGTGTTGCCAAGCCTGAGTCATCAAATGCTCAGCACTTTGCTCAATTGGACAAAGTTTCGGGTTGAGCAGTGCCAGAGGATTGCCAGATGCTCCCGCTAAAGGCTGGTATTCATCGAAAATAGTCACTTTATGACCACGCTGTGCGAATGCATAGCCACAGCTTAAACCTGCGATTCCTGCGCCTATAATCGCAATCTGCCGCTGATGATGGTTGGGTTGTGTAGACGAACTTGGTGTATTGGTTAAATCTGTATTTTCTTGATCATTTTTAGCTTCAAGAATAGCTTTTAACATTTCCCGTTTATGTAGAAAACCGCGCGGTTTTGAAACTTGGATGCCTTGCGCTTGCAGACCGCGTTTGAGTACACCAGCGACACTAAACGAGCTAAAAGTAGTACCGACTTTGGATAAGCGAACAATGTTTTTGAGTACCTGTTCTTGCCATATATCAGGATTACAGGCAGGAGCAAAACCATCTAAAAACCAAGCATCAACGGCAGCACTCTTAGCAATAACGGGGAAAATATCATGAGCATCACCCAACCAGAGATCAATACTGAAACGATCTTCAGGAAATGACAACCGATGACAGCCTGCAATAGGTAAAGGATATTGAAGAACTAATTGATCCGCGAAAATTTTTAGCTCAGGCCATACCTTTAAGGCACGGATTAAATCTGCCTGAGTTAAAGGAAATTTTTCAACTGTGGTCACATGCAAGTGACTGTGATTATGGGGACGGACGCGTTGCCAAAGTTGCCACAGTGCCAGAACATTCAGACCTGTTCCAAAACCAGTTTCACCAACATGAAAGTAGGCAAAATCGTTTAATTTTGCGAGTCGTGTTTCAAGATCATTGGCATTGATAAACACATGACGTGTTTCGAGCAGACCATTGTCTTGGGAGAAGTAGATATCTCCAAATTGTTTTGCATAGGGAATTTCAATTCCATCAATGCATTTCCAATCGAGATCTGCATTTTCAATGGCTTGGAACACAGCAATGAACCTTTAAATGCATCGAGTCAGCGGATTACCACTGACGACGACGTTTGGTGTAAATATAACTGGCAATAAGAAAACCAAGGAAAATCCCTACGGCAATCGTGGCTGCGCCATAAAGAAACATTTGCGCACTACGTTCACTTTGTAGGACTTGAACCTGAACGCCAAGACTATCATTCTTCAATTGTAATTCTTGGTTTTGTGCAAGTGCTTCAAGATTGGCTTTTTCTAACTGTTGTAAACGCGTTTCTTGATCTTTGACTAAAGCTTTGACTTTAGCATCTGCTGCCGCTTTTTGTTTCGCCAATTGTTCAGCGGTAAGGGGCTTTGCAATCGGATTCGTCGCTGTTGCTGCATTCGCTGTAGCCGTATGTGGAGCATTAGGTGTTGTCGCGGCAGAAGAGACCACTGGAACTGTATTGCTTGCTGGTGCAGGCTCAACTGCCCACGTATTTGAGCAAAGGAGTGCACTCACCAGCAGTGAACTTAAGTGCAGTGAACTTAGGCATAGAGAATGCTTATTTTTCATGAGGAAGCGCTTTGTTAAAAGGTTTAACATCAATCTGCGCATAGATGCCTTCTTTTAAGAAAGGTTCATCTGTAAGCCAAGCATCCAGTGCTTCACGACTGTCAAAGTCTAAAATCAAGGTACTGCCGTAAAATCCTGCTTGCGGGTTTTCACGGTCGATGGGCATTGCACCTGCTACAATCACACGACCTTCATCTGCCAGTTTTTCAAGACGAGCTAAATGTTGAGGACGCACGGCAAGGCGTTTTTCAAGTGTACCTTCATGGTCGGTACAGGTAATCACAAATAATGGCATGAGATTCTCTATTTTTTCATCTGCGTGTTCAGCGGAAAATTATTCTTCTGAAGTTTTGAAATATTTACGCAATATCACAAACTGAATAATGATAAATGAAAACATCACCAGCATGTCACCAAATGCAGTGAATTCACCCCAATATTTTCCTTCCATGAAAATAAAAGCAAAGAAAATATGCAAACACGCCATACCGACGAACATCGCAGCCCATGCCAAGTTGAGTTTTTTCCAGCCTTGCGCGGTCAAATTGAGGATAGGGCCAAATAAACGTTGGATAAGAGGTTTCCGCTCTTTACCAAAATATGGTGAAACCAAAAATGCACCCGCAAAAACAAAATTCAAAATGGCTGCTTTTAAGCGGATATAGAAATCATCGCTCAGCATTAAAGTAATGCCACCGAAAATCACCGTCATGAACAGTACAATCCACTGCTGCTTATCGAGATGGAATTTCTGACGAACGAAAAGTGCGCCATAAACCACCAACATCGAAATGATTAAACCTGTGGTAGCCACAAGAATATTATTGTTATCTACACCACCTGTAGAACCGATCCATTGTAATAAAGGATGTTCTGCATCTTTAGGGTCTACAGTTTTATATAACCAAAAGAAAATTATGAGTGGCACAAAGTCTAAAAGTGCTTTCATGTTAAAGTATCTATTCTGTTCAGGTGAATGGGGTAGTATAAAAGATGCAAGGCGTAGATTTACACACACACAGTAATATTTCTGATGGAACTTATACGCCAGAATTACTGGTACAGGCAGCCCTTGAAAAAGGTATTCATACACTTGCATTGACTGACCACGATAGCATGGATGGTCTGGTTTTGGCTGAAAAAGTTGCAAAAAATCAACCGATTCACATTATTTCTGGGGTCGAAATTTCAAGTCAATGGTCACGTCCTTCCACCAACAAAAGTTATGGCGTGCATATTGTCGCGCTGAACATGCAAAATTTGGATCCATTGAACCAATTGCTTGAAGAACAAAAGCGAATTCGTGCTGAGCGGGCGAAACATATTTGTGATCTACTCATACCACTGATCCATATTGATATTTATCCAGATGTGTTGTTGAAAGTAGATGGCGAACCCGATCGAATCACGCGTACACATATTGCCAAAACTTTGGTTGAAAAAGGCATTGTGGCAAGACCACAGCAAGCCTTTGATAAGTACATTAAAGAAGGCAAAAAAGCCTATGTGAAATTTGATGGTCTAGGCTTGGCTGAAACCATTGAGGTGATTCATCAGAGTCAGGGCTTTGCCGTGCTGGCACATCCAACACGTTATGACTTGTCTGCCACCAATGTCCGATATTTGATCGAGCTGTTTGCAGAACATGGTGGTGATGCCGTGGAATTACCACCTGCCATGGAACCTGCATCGACCCGCCAAATGGTCGACCGAATGATTGAACAATGTAATTTAAAAGTTTCAGTCGGCAGTGACTTTCATGGCGACAACATGCCATGGATTCGTTTGGGCAATATTCCACGGGTCAAAGAGGGTCAAGTCGGCATTTGGGAAAGTTTTAAATAATCGCCTCCCTCTGTTTTTAGAAGATGAAAAGTACAGCTTCAAAACGCAGAGGGCAATCAACGTTTGCTAAAGCCTTAGAGTAGATTATGATCCTGAGCTTGAATCGGCGGCGGAGTCGGTTTACCTAAAGTCCCCAGAAGTTCAATTTCGATGGTTCGAACCATAGAGTCAAGTGGTAAGTCGTTGCTTTGCGTACCAAAAGGCTCTTCAATTTCAGTACTGAGCGCATCAAGTCCTAAAAACGTATAAGCCAATATACCGACCAGTAAAGGCGTAGCTAAACCCAAAACAGAACCCAAACTAAATGGCAATAAAAAACAGAAAAAATAAACGGTACGGTTAAGCAGCACTGAATAGGCAAAAGGTAACGGTGTGGTGGCAATACGATCACAACCTGTTTGCACCAAACTTAAATCGGTGACGTGCTGATTCATCTGCGTATAGATGATGTCAGAAATTTCACCTTCTTTGAGCGCCAGCATCAACTCCCACTGAATCAAGCTTAAGGTGTACTGCGGAGCATTGGCTTGTTGATACAGCTGTGTTAAGGCTTGCTGACTCATACCACTGGTTTGATGCAGTGCATCTGGGCTTACGGTTTGATGGCGTAAACGATCACGCAGTACATTGGCAAACACAATCACATGTTGAATGACACGCTCACGTCGACCTTGCGGTAAAATACGACAATCTCGGTCAAAGTGACGTGCATTGGCAATCAGACTTCCCCAGAGCTTGCGTGCTTCCCACCAGCGGTCATAACAAGCTGTATTTTTAAAGCCCAGAAAAATAGACAATACCACGCCAATTAGCGTGAAACCGACCAAAGGAATTTCTGGAAAACGGTACAAATCAATATATTCAATTCCGCCGACAATTGCTGAGATCAACATCACCAGACCGAGCGGAGGTAACACTTTAGGAAGAATGGTGCCACGCCATGAAAATAATAATTTTAGGGTGTCGTTTTGGTCACGAACTATCATTGAATTGGATCTTTCATTTTTTTACGATCTTCTCGACTTCGCTTCAGCTTGTCAATCTACTTTGGTGTTTTAAGTCTATATATTCACAATATTTAAGCTAAAAAAGTTGCCTGATCTAGCCAAGTTGCTGGTGCTCTGCAAATGAATAACTTTGTTCAGCTGAAATAATCAGATGATCAATCAATTTTATCTCTAAAAGCTCACAAGCAGTTAAGATTTGCTGGGTCAAATTCAGATCTTCTGTAGAGGGTTCAGCGATACTTTTTGGATGATTATGCGCAATCACGATGGCTGTGGCTTGATGGTGTAGAGCATGTCTGAGCAGTTGATTGACTGAAATATTGCAATAATTTACCGAGCCAAAAAAGAGTTTCTTAAAATTGATTTTACGCAGTTGGGCATCCAAGCACAGCACTGCAAAAACTTCTTGTTGTTCTCCAACCAATTCATAACGTAAATAATCTCGGATGAGGTCAGATCGGCTCAGATCTATATTTTGATTTAAATTGTGTTTGAGGTAACGCCGTCCCAGTTCTTTGACCGCCATCAGCTGTGAATATTTGGTCGCTGCAATACCATGAAATTGGCTAATATCGTCTAGTGATGCATCAAAAATGGCATTTAAATTGCCAAAGTGTTGAATCAAGATGCGCGCAAGTTCAACAGCTGAATGTTGTTTCGAACCTGAGCGTAAAAAAATCGCCAATAGCTCTGCATCAGACAAACTATGTGCGCCTTGTTGCAGTAAGCGTTCTCTGGGACGTTCATGTTCGGGCCATTGTTTAATGGATTGTTT
>CAZOGM010000085.1:0-1237 GCA_964579445.1 uncultured Acinetobacter sp. | reverse complement strand
TTGATTCATTATTATTCTCAGTCGCCCATAGTATGGGCATTTAAGTTATTTTAGTTTTGATTTTTGCCGCTTGGGTCGCTGAATATTTAATGCTATTGTGAGCCCGACTGCAATAGAAAGGTGGCTTGATCGTGAGTTTCGATCTTAGTGTATTTTCCAATAAAAATATTATTCTTGCTGTAACAGGGGGAATTGCTGCGTATAAAAGTGCAATTCTAGTCCGTCGTTTAAAGGATTTCGGCTTTAATGTACGCGTGGTCATGACCCACGGTGCGCAAGCCTTTGTCACGCCACTGACCTTCCAAGCATTGTCCGGAAATCCTGTTCATACTGAGCTTTTAGATACTGAAGCTGAAGCGGGCATGGGACATATCGAACTGGCACGTTGGGCTGATTTGGTTTTGGTCGCACCTGCAAGTTGTGACACGCTTGCTAAGTTTGCGGGTGGTTTGGCTGATGATTTGCTCAGTACCCTATATTTGGCCACCAAAGCACCTGTATGGGTTGCACCGGCCATGAACCAACAAATGTGGGCAGCAAAAGCGACACAGCGTAATTTAAATACGTTGGTTGAAGATGGTGTACACGTGATTATGCCAGAAGCGGGTTCGCAAGCCTGTGGTGATGTCGGTTTAGGGCGGATGCCTGAACCAGAAGATTTGGCTGAACAAGTTCGTGAATACTTCCATAAAGCGCAGCGTGCGATTGCAGAAAAATTTGGTCTGCTCGCAGGTAAACGTGTGACCATTACCGCAGGTCCAACCCGCGAGGCGATTGATCCAGTACGTTATATTTCCAACCACAGTACCGGAAAAATGGGCTTTGCGATTGCGGCGGCATGTTATAGCGCAGGGGCGAAAGTCACGCTCATTTCAGGTCCAGTGACTTTAGATACCCCAAATGGTGTGCGCCGTAAAAATGTATCGTCTGCCATTCAAATGCTTGATCTGAGTATGCAACAGCTCCAAGAGGGTTGTGATGTGTTTATTGCGACAGCTGCTGTGGCGGACTACCGCGTTGCTGAAGTTGCGGAACATAAAATTAAAAAAGCAGGGGATGAACTTGCCGTCTCTTTGATTAAAAACCCAGATATTGTGGCAACCATTGCTCAGCAAGAAAAGCGCCCATTTATGGTGGGTTTTGCTGCTGAAACACGCAATATTGAAGAATATGCCGCAGGCAAGTTAGTCAACAAAAAGCTCGATATGATTGCGTGCAATGATGTGTCTCGTGCAGA
>CAZOGM010000084.1:0-8648 GCA_964579445.1 uncultured Acinetobacter sp. | reverse complement strand
TATGATGCTGAGCATATTAGAGTGTTTGCCAAACACAAGAAGATGATCCCCATTAGTCCAATGAGATCAAATAGTAAGAGATTGAATAAGGAGTTTGATCAATATCTATATAAATTAAGACATTTAGTTGAAAATGCCTTTGCAAGATTAAAACATTTCCGTGCCATAGCAACTCGATTTGATAAACTAGCACGCAATTATCAATCTATGATTTACATTGCTTGCATGTTTATCTGGTGCAAAGCCAAATGAGAACACACCCTAGTACGATTAAGGAAAAAAGTAACAAAACCTTTCAATAGAATGTCATCACAATCTTGATCGTTTAATACCTGTTTTTACTTCTACCAAACTTCCATATTTACTGGGGCGTCGGTTAAAAGCTTAAGAAACTCCTCAGTGTTTGAAGTAATTGATGCCCAAAAGCTATATACAGCCTTATCTATATCGTTAGAATATCTGAAACAAAACCACTGTAAAGCAATTCAAGCGCAACTCCAGCACCCCAGTGCACAATACAAAGACCAACATTATGTTGGTCTTTGTATTAAAAGGATTTAAACCGCTGCTTTAGTCAGTTCACCATTGATAAGGCGGTGAATATTGAGTGGATTTTCATCCTTTAGAGCATCTGGTAATAACGCTTGTGGGTAGTTTTGATAGCACACTGGACGCAAGTAACGATCAATCGCTAATGTACCCACAGAAGTACCACGTGCGTCCGAAGTCGCTGGATAAGGACCGCCATGCACCATTGCATCACAAACTTCTACACCTGTTGGATAACCATTTAATAACAAGCGACCTGCTTTTTCTTCTAACACTGGCACTACATCTGCAAACTCAGTCAGGTCTGCATCATCAGCAATTAAAGATGCGGTCAATTGACCATTCATACTTCTTAAAGCATTTAGTAACTCAGTTTTATTCGCCACTTCAATCACAATCGTGGTTGGACCAAAAATTTCTTCTTGAAGTAACTGATCACCTGCAAGTAACAGTGACACATCCGCTTTAAACAGTTGTGGTTGTGCTTGTTCACCCTGCTGTTGTTGCCCCGCCAAATGCTCAACCCCATGATGTGCTTTTAAGTGAGATAAACCTGAGCTATAGCTTTTTAATGTACCTGCATTCAGCATGGTTTGAGCGGGTTTAGCCGCCATAATCTCCGTGAGTTTTTCAACCAATTGGGTAAACTCAGGTGATTTGATCCCAATGACTAGACCTGGATTGGTACAGAATTGACCACAACCCATGACCACTGAATCTGCTAGATCTTGAGCAATTTGCGCACCACGATTTTTTAATGCTTCAGGCAGCATCAGCATGGGGTTAATACTGCTCATTTCAGCGAAGACTGGAATCGGTTGTGGACGTGCAGCGGCCATATCACACAGTGCACGACCGCCTTTCAATGAACCAGTGAAACCGACCGCTTGAATGAGTGGATGTTTGACCAAGGTTTCACCCACACCATTGCCATACACCATATTAAATACACCTTTGGGCATATTGGTCTTGATCACAGCACGCTCAATGGCTTGAGCTACTTGATCTGCAGTGGTCATATGACCGCTATGTGCTTTCACTACAACAGGACAACCTGCTGCCAATGCAGAAGCAGTATCGCCACCTGCGGTTGAAAATGCCAATGGGAAGTTACTCGCACCAAAGACTGCAATTGGACCTACACCAATTTTAATTTGACGTAAATCAACACGAGGTAGTGGCTTACGATCAGGCATAGCCGTATCAATACGTGCACCTAAAAAATCACCACGACGTAAAACTTTTGCAAATAAACGCATTTGACCACTGGTACGGCCACGCTCACCTTGTAAACGCGCAAGCGGTAATGCGGTTTCTTCAGAAATGACTTCTAGAAAATCTTGTCCTAATGCATCCAATTCATCCGCAATCGCTTCAAGGAATTGCGCACGTTGCTCAGGTGAAGTATGACGATAAGTCTTGAATGCTGCACTTGCGGCTTCACATGCTTGATTGACTTCTTGTTCAGTGGCTTGATGAAATTCATATGCTAATGCTTCACCCGTGGTGGCATTAAAGCTTTGAATGGTTTTATTGCCTGCTGCGCTACGTTGACCAGCGATGAAGTTTTGTCCAATGATCATGGGATATTCCTTAAAGTGTAATAACTGAACCGATTGGCAACTCAGGTTGAGTATATGCCAATTTATTTTTAAGTGGATGACCAAACTCTTTCATTTCAATTTCGAACTCATCGCCGACTTGTGCCTGCATACCGTCCGCAAATGAAAGCGTTGCTGTTCCAAAGTAATGAATATGTACATCACCAGGTTTTAAGAATTGTTGATATTTAAAATGGTGGTATTCGAGATTGCTCAAGCTATGACACATATTGTCTTCACCTGATAAAAATTCTTTTTCCCAAATCACTTCACCATTGCGACGTAAACGGCTGCTACCGACCAAATGTCGAGGTAATTCACCTGTACGAAGTTCTGGTCCATAACTGCAGAACCGTAATTTTGAATGCGCCAAATAAAGATAATTGCGACGTTCCATCACGTGATCAGAATATTCATTGCCCAATGCAAAACCAATTCGGTATGGCTTTAGATCTGGACCAATCACATATAGACCAGCAATTTCAGGCTCTTCACCTCCATCTTCTGCAAATGGCGGCAATGGCAAATCGGTTCCTGGGCGAACCACGATAGAACCATCGCCTTTATAGAACCATTCAGGTTGCGCCCCAATCAAGCCCTCAGCAGGTTTACCGTTTTCAATGCCCCACTGGAACATACGCATGGTGTCAGTGATCGCAGCGTCATCGTTTAGATTTTGCTGATGCATTTTGTCGCGTGCAGAAGCAGAACCCAAATGCGTCAAACCCGTACCCGAAACAAAGCAATGCGCTGCATCGGGATGATCCAGTGGCGCAAGTACTTTTAACGCTTGCAGCAAAGCTTGATAGTCAAACTGTTCTTCAGCAAATCCGAGTTGTTGAATTTGTTGTTCTAAACTATTTTTGTTTTCAATCGCCAGTAATGCCAAGTCGCGAACCGTAGTCACGTTGTTTACGCGTTTCACCACGTTATGCTCTACAACGCCAACAGCACGCTGATCTTGATTATTTTCAAACTGAATGACATTCATTTCAGATTTCCTTACGCTTTTTCACTAACATTGAATTTTTGAGTTTTGTTTTTTTCAAATTTTGCATACACGATGTAGGTCAAAATCAATCCGAACACCATGACACACGATAAGAAGTACAAGCCTGCGGCCATGTTGCCGGTATATTCTTTTAAAAGACCAATACCGAATGGACCTAAATATCCACCCAAGTTTCCGACAGAGTTAATCAAAGCAATACCTGCTGCGGCACTGGCACCTGTCAAAAAACGCCCAGGCAAAGTCCAGAAAACAGCCGTGGTTGAGAACAAACAAAATGCCACGGCCGAAAGTGCCATCAACTGCATCACAGGTGAACTTAACCATGCACTCAAGAACATGGCACATGCACCTACCGCATATAAAAAACTCAAGTGACCGTAACGATCATTTAAACGATCCGTACTGCGTGGAATAATTAGAAGCCCGATAATCCCGAAAACATAAGGAATGCTCGACAAGAACCCTACTTGTAGATCAGAACCACCGCCAAACTGTTTAATGATGGTCGGCAACCAGAGATTAAGACCATAAATACTTAAAGTGACAGGTAGATAATACAAAGCCAGTGTTAATACACGTTTATCTTTTAAAGCATGTAATGGATTTGTATGTTTGGTTTGGTCATATTCAGATTCATCTTTAATTAATTCATTTTTAAGCCAGCTCTTCTGTTCATCACTCAACCATTTCACTTTTCTATAATCATCAGGCAAGTATAAATAAGTTGGTACAGACAAAAGAACAGCTGGTAAACCCACTAAAATGAACAACCATTGCCAACCATGCATATTGGCAATACCATCCATACCCAATAATGCTCCAGCCAATGGACCTGCAATCATCATAGCAATGGGTTGTGAAAGTACAAACATGCCCATGATTTTTCCGCGATGTCGGACTGGATACCACTGTGTAATGAGGTATAGAACACCAGGAAAGAATCCAGCTTCAGCCACACCCAATAAGAAGCGTAAAGCATAAAAACTTTTTGGCCCCTCAATCAGTGCCATAGCCATGGTAATCACGCCCCAAGTCAATAAAATACGGGCAAACCATTTTCGTGCACCGAATTTATCCAGCAATAAGTTACTTGGAACTTCAAATAAAAAGTAACCAATAAAGAATAAACCTGCGCCTAAACCATAAGCTGCATCGCCAATCCCAACATCTGCACCCATATGTAGATGAGCAAAGCCCACTGCAGCACGATCAATATAAGCAACTAAATAAAGTATGACTAATGCGGGAATTAACTTATACGTAACTGTCCGTATTAAATCCTTTTCGAAATCCATATTCCGCTCCATTTTCCATTTAATTCTAAGCATCATGCTATTGGAAATACCCTACACAAAATAAGATATAGTAATACTATTTAAATTACAAACCCTTTTAAAAAGATTTTATTTAGTGTATTTTGATCTAAAATCACTTAAATAGTAATACTATATAGAGATATAAGCATGGAAGATAAAAAGCCATTACGCTCTCAAGCATGGTTTGGTACGACAGATAAAAATGGGTTTATGTATCGTAGCTGGATGAAAAACCAAGGAATTCCAGACCATCAGTTTGATGGTCGTCCAGTGATCGGCATCTGTAATACATGGTCAGAGCTCACCCCATGTAATGCGCATTTTCGTAAAATTGCTGAACATGTCAAAAAAGGCATTTTAGAAGCTGGCGGTTTTCCTGTTGAATTTCCAGTATTCTCAAATGGTGAATCTAATTTACGTCCGACTGCGATGTTGACGCGTAACTTGGCCAGTATGGATGTAGAAGAAGCAATTCGTGGAAATCCAATGGATGGCGTCGTTTTACTTACAGGTTGTGATAAAACAACACCTGCTTTACTGATGGGTGCAGCAAGTTGTGATGTCCCTGCTATTGTGGTGACGGGTGGACCCATGCTAAATGGTAAACATAAAGGTAAAGATATCGGTGCAGGTACAATTGTTTGGCAAATGCATGAAGAGCTTAAAGCAGGCAAGATTGATCTAAATGAATTCTTATCTGCTGAAGCGGGTATGTCACGTTCCGCAGGAACATGTAATACCATGGGAACCGCTTCAACCATGGCATGTATGGCGGAAGCCTTAGGGACATCGCTTCCTCATAATGCCGCGATTCCAGCGGTAGATTCACGTCGTTATGTATTGGCACACTTATCAGGTATGCGTATTGTTGACATGGTCAAAGAAGATCTGACACTGTCTAAAATTCTCACCAAAGAAGCATTTGAAAATGCAATTAAGGTCAATGCTGCAATTGGCGGATCCACCAATGCCGTCATTCATTTAAAAGCGATAGCTGGCCGTATTGGGGTTGATTTGGAACTGGATGACTGGAATCGTGTTGGTCGAGGAACACCAACCATCGTTGATTTACAACCTTCGGGTCGTTTCTTGATGGAAGAGTTCTATTACAGTGGCGGCTTACCTGCCGTGATTCGTCGTATGGGTGAACATAATTTGTTGCCTCATCCACAAGCTTTGACTGTAAATGGCGAAAGTATTTGGGATAACTGTCAAAATTCACCCATTTACAATGATGAAGTGATTCGCCCAATTAACAATCCATTACGTAAAGATGGGGGAATGTGTATTTTACGTGGCAATCTTGCACCTAAAGGCGCAGTCCTCAAACCTTCTGCGGCCTCTCCTGAACTTATGCA
Source organism: uncultured Acinetobacter sp. (assembly GCA_964579445.1). GTDB lineage: Bacteria > Pseudomonadota > Gammaproteobacteria > Pseudomonadales > Moraxellaceae > Acinetobacter. Next base: position 2,812 of record CAZOGM010000084.1, on the reverse strand, counting down.
ACATCGTGGTCGTGCCGTAGTATTTGAAAACTTTGATGATTATAAAGCACGTATTGTCGACCCGAACTTGGATGTCGATGAAACCTGTATTTTGGTACTTAAAAATGCAGGACCAAAAGGTTATCCTGGAATGGCTGAAGTTGGTAATATGGGCTTACCACCAAAAATTTTAGAAAAAGGCATTACAGATATGGTGCGTATTTCCGATGCACGTATGAGTGGTACCGCTTACGGAACCGTCGTCCTGCATGTCGCACCTGAAGCCATGGCAGGTGGTCCTTTGGCGGCAGTACAAAATGGGGATTTCATTGAGCTCGATGCCTATGCAGGAAAATTGCATTTAGACATCAGTGATGAAGAATTACAACAGCGATTAGCCAATCTTGAAGCACCTCCTATACCTAATTTTATTGGTGGTTATCGTCAACTTTATGTGGATCATGTGCTTCAAGCAGATGAAGGTTGTGATTTTGACTTCTTGGTAGGATGCCGAGGTTCCGAGGTGCCTCGACATTCTCACTAATGTTTATAGCAAAATTGTGAAAATAGAGGATCTTGTGTATTCATAAGCTCCTCTATACCATACTTCAGATTAACTGTGATGAATCGCCAAATATGAGTAACGCTGACTACAAAAACCCTATTCCAAGCAAGAGCCAACATGCGCTCATTGTTCAACAATTGGGATTAAAAATCGTTTCAGGGGAAATTGCTGAAAATGAAAAAATCCCTTCTGAAGCTGAACTATGTGAAGAATTTCAGGTGAGTCGTCCAGTCTTTCGTGAAGCGATTCGTGTGCTGAATGCCAAAGGGTTGACCTATTCACGTCCCAAAATTGGTACGGTGGTTCGACCTCGTGATGAATGGTATATGCTCGATCCGGATGTATTGTTTTGGCTGATTCAATCCACGCCAGAAAATGAGTTCTTTAAAACACTTTCAACGGTACGAAAAGTACTTGAGCCTGAACTGGCATATATTGCGGCTAGTACGGCGACTGAAGAAGACCTAAAAAGCATTAAAAACGCCTATCAAGGGATGGAAAAAGCGAAAACAGTGGCTGAATTTATTCAACCCGATATTGATTTCCATTTGGCTATTGCGAAAGCAACACGCAATGATTTATTGGCATATATGTCTAAAATGTTGGTTTTACCCTTACAGCATTCTATTCAAGCCACCAGTTTAAGACCTAATTTACAAAAACACTCTTTACCCCGCCATAAAGCGATCATGACTGCGATTGAGAATAAAGATCCTCTATCCGCTCGCCATGCCTCTTTGGTCCAACTCGAGGATGCAAAAATGGCTTATGATTTAATTAAAAAATAAGCCTTTGGCTTTATGATATTGGTGGAACTATGACTACATTAAAAATCACATGTGTTGAAAAAGGTGTACTGCTGAATAAAGCTTTTCAATTTAATTTTCCACATGAATACACAGAATATGAACAACTGACACAACAAGAATTTTATGATCAAGTACATGATCAAGATATTTTGATTATCAGTGACTTAAAAGTTGATGCAAAAGTTTTAGAGCATAATCCTAATTTAAAACTCTTGGCATTATGCTCGACGGGTTATGATCATGTTGATGTCAGCCTACTCAGATCAAAGAACATCAAAATTGCCAATATTCGTGGCTATGCTGGTGATGCTGTCGCTGAGCATGCTTTCATTTTAATGATGAATCTGATTAAAAACTTTACATCTCAAGTGAATGCTGTACAGCAAGGTCAGTGGTCTGCAGGCTCTGTCTCTTTCTATTTGGCAGCTCCGATCCGTGAGTTAAAAAACAAAACATTAGCCATTTTAGGCAAAGGTGAAATTGGTGTGTCCTTGGCTGAGAAAGCGCAAGCATTTGGGATGAATGTCATTTTCAGTGAGCGCAAAAATACGACAATATGTCGTGAAGGTTATGTACCTTTTGGGCAGGCCATTCAGCAAGCAGATGTGTTTTCACTACATTGTGAACTTAACACAGAAACACGTGGCATGATTGATGCTGATGTTCTAAGTAAAATGAAACAGAACAGTATTTTGATCAATGTTGGACGTGGTGGTTTGGTCAATAATCAAGATGTCGTACTTGCACTTGAAGGTGGTCATCTTGGTGGTTTTGGCGCAGATGTATTAGATCAAGAGCCACCGCCTAAAGATCACCCTTTATTGAATATTAAGCATGATAATGTGATGATTACCGCACATATCGCTTGGGCCACCGATGAGGCTCAAGAACGTTTATTTTCAATCCTGGAAAGCAACGTCAATCAAAATATTCATGGTATTGATCAGAATTTAATTCAGTGATGAATTTTATTGACTTGACTGTCAAAGTGAGGGGATATATTAGATCAAGAATAGGTCTTCATTGAAAGAAGCTTTATCCGCGCAAATCATTATAAATGTTGAGCTCGGAATGGTGAAGCTAGATTAATTGGAACATCAAGAGGTGAAGCAACTAAAGGAATTTACCTTGCCATTAATCTGAGTGGATATCTAATTCATTTTGAAATCAATGATGCTCAAGTTAATCCGATTTTTTGAAATGGGTGAATAATCCAAGTTAATGCTCCCTTTTTTTAAATCAAACTGAATTTGTGAAATAGATTTTAGGTGAACATAGGTTAGAGAACCACACCCATTAATAGCTTTATAAATATTCATTGTAGTTCATTTCGATAAAAGTTAATTTCAAAAATTATGGTAATTTTTTGATTTTTTTCATTCTAATAGTTAGGTGGTCATTGCATTACATTTAAATTCCAACCCTCTCATTTTTCAACTCGCTCAGGTTATAATAAAGA
>CAZOGM010000083.1:0-8860 GCA_964579445.1 uncultured Acinetobacter sp. | reverse complement strand
ACTTTAATTCGCTCGACCATATTTTCAAGCACACTCAAAAGTTCTGCATATTCATAGTTTTGAACTTCTTCCAAGTTCAGCACCAGTTGAAAGCCTTTATATTCATAGTCAAACCATTGCTGATTGTCTTTTTTGGAGTCATATTTCTCCATCACTTGCCAACTTTTGATTGAACCTTGAATCCCCTTAAGTTCAATCGGTGCTTGAGGCGCACACAAGAAATGATTTTTCACCAATTTATAGGTTTCATCAGAAATTAAAATTTCATCAATTTCCGCTACGCTTTGTAATCTGGCTGCCAAGTTTGCATCACGCCCAACAATGGTATACGCCATGCGATGTACTGCACCGTAGTTACCCACGTGACAATACCCTGTACTTACCCCCATACGCACGTGCAATGCGGAATAACCCATTTTGACCCAACGCTCACGCAAAAACTTCATTTGCTGACGCATTGCCATGGCCATGTTAATACAGTTTTCAGCATCACGTTCAACACCTTGCGAATTCGGATCTCCAAAGAAAATCAGAATAGCGTCTCCCATGAACTTATCAATCGTACCGCCATACTGCTTGGCAATTTCAGTCATGTGACTCAGATAATCATTCAATACAAAAGCAAGATCGTCTGGGATTAAGGTTTCAGAAAGCTCAGTAAAACCTTGAATGTCAGAGAAGAAAATGGTGATTTTTTTTCTTTTATATTCAAGCTTGGCTTCTGTTTCACCGCGCATAATTGACTGCCACAATTGAATCGGTGCATAGCGACTGAGCTGATTAGACAGCTCAATATAGCGGTTCATTTCTTTAAAATAAGTCTGACGCTGTACATCTAGTTTTTTTGCACGGCGATTTTGATAATAATTGGCAAAATTAACGAAAATAATGGCGCAGATGCAAGACACAACAGAAAGTTCAGTTGGTGTTTGAATAAAATAATCTTCAAAACCAAAAACGAAAATCGTGCTCAAGTAAAATACGACAATCGCAATCAAAATTGAGCCTGAAGCCACCATCATCGAAATTTTGTTATTAATGGCGGTATAAACCAAGCCGAATAAAAAGATAAATGTCAGCAACAGACTTAAATGAACTGCGGCAAGTCCAATTGACACCACCACACTGTCAATCACAAAAAAACAATAACGTAACGTCTTACTACCGTAACGATATTGAATGGCATGCGAAATACGGGGTGTAAACAGGATGAGGAGAACAACAAAAATAGGAAAAAATAGCTGATAATTTGCATGCGGTGAAGTGAAGTAATAGATCACGACCAAAAGTGCAACCATCATATACCCCATAATCCGTTGGAGTACTTCAAATTGCTTTGGTTCTTTGTCCAATATTCGATCTAATGGCAATGCTTATTACCTCAATTCACCGCTATTTTTATATAATTACTCTGTAGCTAAGAGATTAGTCCATACGCCAATCGAAAGGCATATCTCCTTGACCACGTAATGCGAGCATTAATGTTTGACGCATATGTGCCAAAACATCATTACTATAAGGAATTGCAGGTGCAGCACCCCAAACTGGCTTCGGCCATGCCAAGTCATTTTGATAACGAACCACATGATGAAAATGCAATTGTGGAACCATATTCCCCAAAGCTGCCACGTTCATTTTATCTGCGCGAAAAACACGAGCCAACTGACTGGATAACCAGCTTGACTCTCTTAAAAATTGTTCTTGGTCTGCTTGGCTCAATTCATATAATTCAGTTACACCTGGTACGCGCGGTACCAAAATCAACCATGGAAATTGCATATCATTCATCAAACGACATGTAGAAAGCGGAAAGTCGCCGACAAAAAAAGTATCTTGAGCAAGTTGTGGATGCAAACTAAACATATATTTATAAATGACGCAAAATTAAATTGATGGCTAATACTAACACATCAGTTTTGACCTGAATATTATTAGTACTGTGTTTTGACACAAAAAAATACTAAATGACCAGATTGAAAATCACATAAATAGATGAAAGATTGTCACAAAGAAATCAAGCCTTTATATGCATATAAGCGCAGCATTTAAAAAAGGCTAGATTTCATCGCTGACACTTCAAAATCTTGATCGCTAGCCAGTTAATCCTTTTAAAAGTTCTGACAGCAAATCATCCGCAAATTGAATTCGTTTAGCATGATCTTCTAACATCACCATCACTTTTAAGCGCTGTCCACCGTCCATTTTAAAGAAGGTCGGATGCTTCTGCATCATTTGGATAATACTGATCGCTTGTACAGGTGTATCTGGTGAGAATTCAATATTGCCACCATGAGCACCCAGATCAATTTTAGTAATGCCCAACTGCTCTGCTTTTATTCGTAATTGATGCACGCTGAATAACTGTTTGACCTGTAATGGCGGAATACCAAAGCGATCAATCAGCTCCACACGGATATTATCAAGCTTGTCTTGCGTGTCGGTGTTGCTAATACGCTTGTAAAACAACAATCGCTGATGCACATCGCCCAGATATTCGTCTGGGATCAGTGCAGGCATATGCAGATTAATCTCGGAGGTCAGCGATAACGGCGCATCGAAGTTTGGTGTTTTGCCTTGTTGAATCGCTTTGGTGGCTTTTTCCAGCATTTCCATATAGAGACTATAACCGATTGCATGCATTGAACCGCTTTGCTGCTCACCCAAAAGCTCACCTGCACCACGAATTTCTAAGTCTTCGGTGGCCAATATAAAACCTGCACCGAGGTTAGACGCACGTTGAATCGCATCTAGACGCTTCTCTGCATCACCTTTTAAGGCTTTGAGTGAAGGTACCATCAGATAAGCATAGGCCTGATGGTGCGAGCGTCCAACGCGACCGCGAAGCTGATGAAGCTGTGCCAAACCCAACTTGTCTGCGCGCTCAATAATAATCGTATTGGCATTAGGAACATCAATTCCAGTTTCAATAATCGTTGAGCAGACCAGTACGTTATATTCTTTGTGATAAAACTGCTGCATGATTTGTTCAAGCTCACGTTCACGCATTTGACCATGCGCAACAGCTACCCGAGCCTCAGGCACCAGCATTCGAATGTTTTCTGCTGCTCGCTCAATGCTATCAACTTCGTTGTGTAGCAGATACACCTGACCGCCCCGCAGCAATTCACGCAAAATCGCCTCTTTCATGGTCGCATCGGTTTGTTCATTGACAAAGGTTTTAACAGCCAAACGGCGTGCGGGGGGGGTCGCTATAATCGATAGATCCCGCATTCCAGAAAATGCCATATTTAAAGTACGTGGAATGGGTGTTGCGGTGAGAGTCAGCATATCGACATCTGCACGCATAGCCTTGATTCGTTCTTTATCTCGAACCCCAAAACGATGCTCTTCATCAACAATCATTAGCCCTAAATTCTTAAACTGCACGTTTTCTTGCAAAATTTTATGTGTTCCAATGACGATATCCACTTTGCCATTGATTAAGTCTTCAATCACCTTGGTGTGTGCTTTATTAGTACCAAAGCGTGACAGCACTTCAATACGGATAGGCCAATCTGCAAAACGGTCTTTAAAGGACTCAAAATGTTGCTGGGCCAGTAATGTCGTAGGGACTAGAACAGCCACTTGTTTGTTATTCTGTACCGCTAAAAATGCTGCACGCATGGCGACTTCTGTTTTACCAAAACCAACATCACCACAGACCAAACGATCCATAGGTTTCGCAAGTTGCATATCATGCAAGGTCGCTTCAATCGCATTGGCTTGATCAAGCGTTTCCTCATAGGCAAATCCCCCTGCAAATTGCATATATGCAGCCTGATCAAGTTCGAAACTAATTCCTGGTTTAGCTTTACGGCGCGCTTGAATATGTAAAAGTTCAGCGGCGACATCGTGAATTTGCTCAAGTGCCTTACGTTTAGCTTTGTTCCAAGCGTCTGTACCCAGTTTATGCAACGGTGCTAAATCTGGATCACCGCCGCTATAACGACTAATCAAATGCAGATTGGTTACTGGAACATAAACTTTAGCGGCATCTGCATAATCGAGTTGTAAAAACTCATGCTCTTGATTATCAATAGTTAAAGTCACAAGCCCTGCATAACGCCCCACACCATAATCAATATGTACGACAGGTGCGCCAAGACTCAACTCAGTCAAACTGCGCACCAAGAACTCTTCAGAGACTTCCTGTTGGCGCTTACGACGACGCTGAACCACGCGATGTTCATACAGCTGATTTTCAGAAATGACCGTGAGTTTATTCTGAATCACCAAACCTCGCTCTAAAGGCGCATTGGTAATGGCAACTGAATACTGCTGTTGAATAAATTGTTGATAGTTTTCTACAACGGGGATATCCCCCATGCTTGAACGCAACGAATCTTTTAAAGACTCACGGCGTCCTGCACTTTCAGCCACCAATAACACAGGGTGATTGGCCGCATCGATATACTGCTTCACCAAATGAAAAGGTCGTTCGTGTTTTGGATCAACTGCTAAACGCGGTGATTCGATGGTGGGCAGGTTAATGACACCCGCTTTTTCATCAAAAGCTTCACTCGATACAACAACTCTTGGAAATTGATTCAGTTGTTCAAAAATTTGGTTTTGTGAGAAAAAGAGATTTTCTGGTGGCAATAAAGGCTGATCTACATTATGTCGACGATCCTCATATCGTCGATCAATCTCTTTCCAAAAATGAGTAATTTCATTCTCTAAATGCGAATCTGTAATGACAATTGCATTACTTGGTAGGTACGAAGTAATGCTACTTTGCGTTTGCATTGCTTCTTTGCTAAAAAATAGCGGAAAATAGAAATCTAAACCTGGTGAGGCAATTCCTTCCAAAACATCCTGATAAATTGGATTTTTCTTTGGATTGGCAGTAGGGAAACTTTCGGCATAACGATCTCTAAAAACAGAACGGGCTTCTTTTAAAGGAAACTCTTTCGCAGGTAATACTGTGAAATGTTCTAGTTTAGTGGTGGTACGCTGCGTCTCTGGATCAAAAAATTTTAAACTGTCAATTTCATCATCAAATAAATCAATACGAATCGGAGCTTCTTGCCCTGAGGCATAAATATCCATAATACTGCCACGGACAGCAAATTCACCATGATCATAGACAGTATCAACCAAATGATAGCCCGCCTGAACCAAGCGCATTTTTTGTTGTTCTAAATCAAATTTTTGACCGACTTTAATGTCAAAGTGCTCACCTAACACCCAAGAAGTTGGCGCAACCCGCTGTAGTAAGGTGGTACTTGAGAGTAATAATACCCCTGTCTTGGGCATATTGGATAAAATCGCCAGACGTTCCGAAACAATATCTTGATGCGGAGACAAACGATCATAAGGTAAAATTTCCCAATCGGGGAAAATCGTGGGCTTTATTCCATAAAACTCTAGCTCATTTTCCAGTTGTCCCAAATGTTGATTATTGCGTGCTACCAACACAAATAATCGCTCTGAGCGATGACTGATTTCTCCAAACAATAAAGCGGCGGAGGATCCTGCTAAGGCCCCCACCCATCGTTTTTCATTGCTTTTGAGTTGTTTTAAATTGAGCTGTGAAATTTCATCTTGGAACATGAATATCGCTTTGGGTCTAAATGACATGAGCAATATCTTAACATGATGTTTTTGAGCTTTGAGTTATTTATCGGTTTCAAAACTGGCTATTTTAATACCCCGTCCAATCGGCATAATCAAACTACATACACTGATAAAGTGATATCTTATTTTTCTCTCAAGAAGAGTCGATAGTACTGATTTAATTTTGAAATGACCTGTTTCAATGCCACAAGATTTTCTTCATTATTGCCAAGTCGCGCCACGAAACGCTGATTGGCAATCTCCAAGTCAATTTTTTCATTGATGAGTATAGCTTTAAAATAAAGCTCTTTAAGATCATCAAAATTTTTAAGCTTACGATTTGAAAAATATTCAAGTCGCTCAGACCATTCATTCACCACAACCCCATCTACAATGAAACCCAAGTTTGGATCAATTTGAATATTATTTTCACGCAAAAATAGCTGTTCTGCGCTTTCTTTATCCGATTTAAACAATCCAATGAGTTTATTGAGCATGGTCTAAATTCTTTGCTGGACGGTGAAGGTATAGTAATGCGTGTAGGCGAATTTATATAGAATCTATTCATATAAAATACATCCATATAAAAAGTACGCCTGATGCGTACTTTTTATTTATCCATTGGATTTAGCCGTACTGCTGCTCTAAATACGCAACAATTTGAGCAGAATCGAACATTTTGACATTCTGATTCGGATCAACCAAATAAGGCACTTGTATATCCTGTTTCTGACGATTCATCAATTGCACCACCTGTTCACGCTTACCGCCTGCTAAAGGCACATATTTGCCCGGCTTTAAGCGCAGTGATGCGGGACCTTGATCTTGCCAGCGCTCTTTAGCGACATTATGAAATATAAAAGGGATTTCAAGCTCAGTGAGTACGCCACGCACAACACGAGTATAAGGACTGGCTTCAAAGCCCCATAGCTCTAGCAAATGTTCAGGGGCAACCCGATCAATAATTTTTTTATTGATATAGACACCCCGCACACCATTGACCAGCGTCCCAAATAAAGCCACAGCTGGAATTTTCGGATAATGCGCATATTTTTGTGGCGTTGTACCCGTTTTGCCATAGTGTTTAAATAGATGATGAATAATGTTTTGCGACTCGTACAGCTGCTCGCCTGTATTTTCATCTACAAAAAATGGAAACTGCATTTTACCGCCTAAGGCTTGGACTTGCTTACGATATTTACTCCCACCTTTAGGACAAGGATAAACCTCATAATCCAAATTTAAGGTGGTCAGCACTTCTCGTACACGACGGCAAAAAGGTGAACCTTCAAATTCGTATAACTTTAACGCTTTTTCTGGCTGCTTTGGAAATGGCGTGCCCGTTACACCACGACCACCTTCAGTCACACCAGATAAAACAGCCTGTAACACTTTAATGTGATGATTCACCTTAGTCTCTCCTTGTCGTTTTTGTTGTATCTAACGCTATACAAGCGAATGCTTAAAAAGCTGCTAATTTTTCTTTTGAGATAATAATGCCATTATTGTCTACATAAACAAAATCACCCGAATGAATCGTGACCCCACCAAACTTCAAGACCAGATCAACCTCTCCTGCACCTTTACGGTTACTCTTCAGTGGAATAGAAGCCAAGGCATGTACCCCAAGTTTTAAATTCGCTATTGCATCAACGTCACGGATACAGCCATAGACAATCACCCCATTCCAATGATTGTTTACCGCAGATTCTGCAATCATGTCGCCCATCAAGGCACAGCGCATAGAACCGCCACCATCAACCACCAAAACTTTGCCTGCACCCTCTGTTGCCAACAACTCTTTCACCCGTGAATTATCTTCAAAACATTTCACTGTCACCACTTCACCGCCAAAACTTTTAACTGCGCCATAACTTTTAAAAAAATGTCCATCAATCGACGGCATCATGACCTGAATGTTTTTTTCAGGATGATCATCTAAAATATCACAGGTTACAAATGGAGCTACGGTCACGGAGTTATTCCTTTTTATGTGCTTTGTTGAATTTGTAAATTATCATAAATTTTAAATCTTTCAGTCTGGGTTTGCGCAACCTCGACCATAGTATGAGCCACTTGTGCTGCTGTCACTGGCTTATACTTAAATGTATCAGGTACTAAATGCGATAAACCTTTAAATAGTTTTTGGGCAGTATCTTCAAGCATACGTGAGTCATGTCGTTCACCGAGGAGCAAAGATGGACGCAGTATTGAAATTGTTGTCAAACTGGATTTTTGCACATGCTGTTCTAGCTCACCTTTCACCTGATTATAAAAAAATAATGAACCCGCATCTGCACCCTGCGCACTGACCAATACATAATGCGTATCCGTACTATTCAATAAATCTGCAAAATGAGCATTGATTTCAAAATCAATAGCATAAAATTTTGCTTTTGACCCCGCTTTTTTTATAGTGCTACCTAAGCAACTAAATGCATGACTAAAACCATGTACATCTTGATCATTGATCAATAAAAAATCATCCATGACCCATTGTTCAACTTTTTCCAGTTTTTTTAATTGCTGGTCTTCTTTACGAACTATGGCCACGATTTGTTCACAACTTTCAAGTTGATTGAGCTGTTTTAATAGCTCACGGCCCACCAAACCTGTTGCGCCAATCACTACTGCACTTCTGATCAATTTAGTCATTTTTTAATCATTCCGCTTCTAATCTGTATAATTTAACGCTTTAACATCATTTTATCTGCATCAAAAATGTTGTCAAAGCATGTCAAGACTTGACTTTGCTTACTCAATTAATCACAATATGGCACTTGTTTACGGGCTGGTGTAATTCTTCTGGTGAAGATTATTAGATGCAATTTCAGCCCGCCCAGACCAATCTATTTCAAGGAGTGCACGAGTGGCAAACTCTGCTCAAGCTAAAAAACGTGCTCGTCAAAACGTTAAAGCACGCAAACACAACGCTAGCTTACGTTCAATGGTTCGTACATATCTTAAACGCACTGTTGCTGCTATTGCAGCTGGCGACTATGCAGCAGCAACTGAAGCGTACAAAACTACAGTTCCTGTAATCGATCGTATGGCTGATAAAGGCATCATCCATAAGAACAAAGCAGCTCGTCATAAGAGCCGCTTAAATGCACAAGTTAAAGCTTTAGCTGCTAACTAAGTTGTATTGAAAAAAAGCCCTTTTTAGGGCTTTTTTTTACACCCTAAATTTAGCTTTTAGCATACAAATAACTTTAAACACGAATCACCATAGAATCATACTTACCCACAAACCAAAGCCATCAGCTCAATATATATTTTGATCTAATACATCATGCTATACATT
>CAZOGM010000082.1:0-8945 GCA_964579445.1 uncultured Acinetobacter sp. | reverse complement strand
AGGGAGATTAATAATTAATGCGCTTCATCCCAGTTTTGTCCTTTACCAACTTCAACCAGTAAAGGTACTGAAATTTTCACAACATTTTGCATGGCTTCCGCAATCTTTAAAGCCAATTCATCTGCAATGGATTCATCCACTTCAAACACCAATTCATCGTGTACTTGCAGGAGCAGTTTAGCTTGATCTTTCGGTAAAATTTTATCTACAGCAATCATGGCAAGTTTAATGATTTCTGCCGCAGAACCTTGTAATGGGGCATTAATTGCCGCACGTTCTGCTGCTTTACGAATCATCATATTACGTGCATCAATTTCAGGCGTATAGAGACGACGACCTAAAATTGTTTCCACAAAACCTTGCTCCAGTGCCACTTGGCGAGTGCGTTGCATATACTCATAAATGCCTGGGTAACGATGGAAATATTGTTTAATATAATTCTGTGATTCTTCACGGCTAAAGCCCAACTGGCGAATCAAACCAAACTCTGACATACCATAGAGCAGTCCAAAGTTAACAGCTTTGGCTTGACGACGTTGATCATGGGTGACATCTTCTAGTGCAACATTGAGCACTTCAGCAGCAGTACGACGATGTACGTCTTGACCATGGTTAAAGGCATCGACCAAGGCTTCATCTTGAGAGAAATGCGCCATTAAACGCAGCTCAATTTGTGAATAATCGGCGGCCAGTAGCACACGACCTTCAGGTGCAACAAAGGCTTTACGAATTTGACGACCAATTTCCTCACGTACAGGAATATTTTGTAAGTTTGGATCAGTTGAAGAGAGTCGTCCTGTTGCAGTTAATGCTTGATGATAACTGGTGTGCACACGATGTGAACCATCATTGGCCTGCTTGAGTAATCCATCTGTATAGGTGCTTTTGAGTTTAGACAGTCCGCGATATTCTAAAATCAGCTCAGCTATCGGATGATCAATTTTTTCTAGAATACTTTCACTGGTGCTGTATTGCCCCGTTGCTGTTTTTTTGCCACCTTTGAGTCCCAATTTATCAAACAGAATCTCACCCACTTGTTTCGGTGAGCTGACATTAAAAGACTGACCTGCAATTTCAATGATCTGATTTTCCAGATTTTGAATGGTGTCTGCAAACTCACAACCCAACTGATCCAGAAATGCCAAATCTAAGGCAATGCCATTTTCTTCCATAGAGGTTAAAACAGTGGCAGTTGGAACTTCAATGTTTTGTAAAATGTCCAGCAGTGGTGGTGTTTCTTTAAGTTTACGTTCTAATACTTCATACAAACGGTAGGTCACATGCGCATCTTCTGCTGCATAATGCGCGGCAGTTTCAATCTCAATCTGATTAAATGTCTTTTGTTTCGCGCCTTTGCCTGCTACTTGTTCGTAGGTCGTGGTTAAGTGGCTTAAGTAAACACGTGCGACATCATCCATACCATGACGGGTTGCAACAGCGTTCAAGACATACGATGCGAGCATGGTATCGAAATACCAACCTTGTAAATGAATCCCATGATTTTCTAAAATATGCGCATCGTATTTGAGATGATGCCCAATTTTTTTCACGTCAGGATTTTCTAAAATAGGTTTGATTTTTGAAATGATCACATCACGGTTTAACTGTTCAGGTGCACCTTCATAGTCATGCGCCAGAGGAATGTAATAGGCATCGTTTGCATCAAATGCAACTGAAAAACCGACCATTTCCGCTACACGATAATCTAAACTGGTAGTTTCAGTGTCAAATGCAAAGCAGGTTTCAGTGCTAAAACGTTGAAAGAAGGTAGCCCAGTCTGATTGGGTCAGTACCGTATGGTAGGTGGCTTGACCCAATTGATCGTCAACACTGCTTTGTGTGGCTTGATCTTCAGTTGAAATATCTTGCGACGTGTCCGTTACAATAGATTTTTCAATCGCTTTCGCACTTTGCTTATATGCGCTGTTGTTGGGGTTGTTGGGGTGATCTAAGGATTGTAATTGATTACGAAACTCAAGTTCAGTATAAAGACGGCGTAATTCCGAAACATTCGGGTCAGCGACTCTTAAATCTTCATAAGTCAGATTCAGCTCTAAGTCACAGACAATACTTGCCAATTGATGATCCAGCGTAATGCCTTCTACACTGTCTTTGATATTTTGACCGACTTTGCCCTTAATCTTGTCGACATTTTCTAAAATGCCACCAATAGAGCCATATTCAGTCAAAAGTTTTGCGGCGGTTTTAGCACCTACACCTGGAACGCCCATAATGCCGTCAGATGCATCGCCCATGAGCGTTAAATAGTCAATAATTTGATTCGGCCAAACGCCAAATTTTTCAAAGACACCATTCACGTCCATCGGTTTGTCTTTAAAGCTGTCCTCTAAAGTGACTTTGTCGGTGACCAACTGCGCCATGTCTTTATCGCCAGTCGAGATCAGAACTTGGTGACCTTCTTTTTCTGCGCGTTTGGCAAGCGTCCCGATAATATCGTCGGCTTCAGCTCCCGGCAGAACATGCAGGGGAATGCCGAGTGCCCGAATTAAATTATGCAAATAAGGTATTTGTTGAGACAGCTCATCCGGCATGCTTGGACGATCACCTTTATAAATGGGTGATAATTCATGTCTAAAAGTGGGTTCAGGCGTGTCGAAAATGACCGCCATATGCGTCGGTTGTACACGGCGCATCAGTTTTTGGATTGCAGAAATTGCGCCACGAATAGCGTTGGTCTGTAAACCGGTTGACGTGGTTAACGGCGGGAGTGCGTGATAAGCACGAAATAAAAAATATGACCCATCGACCAAGACAAATGGTGGCATTGAAACTTTCCTTATCCAAATAACCCGATTATTGTACGTGATTTTTAGGCATTTCGCTGATTCTTGGTCTGGCTTACGCTTACCGAATATCTGATGAATTTAGCAGAACAAGCGAGAGCGCTACTGTATGATCAAATTTCAAGGATAGAGAGCGACTATATGCTGAAGCAACACAGTGAAATTCGAATGATCTGGCTCATGGTTTTGATCATCTCCGCAGTCGGGACTTGGTTTTTACAACTTCCGATTCTGACTTTTCTGTGTGCCATCGCTTTTGTGTTGAGCGTGATGCAATATATTGATGCAATTGAAAAACCTACTGAGACCTTAGCTGCACAATCAAACGCATTATTTGAGCCAACCTCTAAAGTTCCCCTGTATCTGTCTTCAATTGTCGCGGTAGTGGGGAGTCTGATGGGTTGGTATGGGTTGGTGGGTTTTGCAGCATCCAGTTGGATTTTCTTTTTTCTACGTTGGCTTCGGCGGTTGGAGCAAAATTTAAATCATATTCAAGCCCATCAAAAAAGCAAAAATACACAAGGAATGGTGGAAAGTCAGGATGGTCTTTTGGATCTTTCGTTGAGCGCTTCGCAATCCTCCTCGTCAACACTTCAATCTTCCGCAGCAGAACTGGGTTTTATTGAGCAAATCAAATCTTGGATATTTCACGGCAATCCTGTTTTGAAAGTCGCGATTGTGGTTTTGGTTATGGGTGTGATTTTATTATTGCGTTTTGCAACAGAGCATTGGCAATTGAGTCTTGCCTTGAAACTCAGCATTGTTGCGCTATTGAGTTTGCTGACTACGGTGTTGGGAGTCACCTTAGTAAATAAAAATAAAAGCTTTGCCTTAGCACTTGAAGGTTTGGGTTTGGCTGGGCTGTTCCTCACCTTATTCTTTGCTTATTACAATCAGGTGATTGCAAGTTTAGGCAGTGCGGCACTGTGTTATATGGTCATTATGGCGTGCACCTTGGCGTTAAGTTTGCGCCAAAAAAGTGTTGAGTTAGCACTTATGGCGATGCTGATTGCCTATATTGCACCTTTTACACTTCCTGTACGTGATGCCACAGCGGTTGAATTAGTGATGTATTATTTGGTTATTAATGTTGCAGTTGCGATATTAAGCACGCTTAAACCATGGAAAATGCTCAATCAAATCGCTTTTTTGGCCACCACGTCAATTGGTGGCAGCTATGCCTTTATTCATGGTTATGTCCAAGAGCGCGAAGTACTCACCGCTTTGGTCGTTGCACATACGGCTATTTTTATTTGGTTGGGTTTTCGGTTTAGTCAGTTGCTGGCAAAACAAGATGTGGTTCAACTCAGTTTAAAACCTGTACTAGATATTGCTCTAATTTTTAGCGCACCCATAGTCGGTTATCTGTGCATTTACTTGATGTATTTTGAAGAGATTACTTGGCAAGCAAGTATGAGTTTTGGCTTTGCTGTTGTGTTTGCAGTGCTGTATCAACTGGCTAAACGTAACCAATCGATTGGTTTAATTTCACAAAGTTATCTCAGTTTAAGCTTAATTTTCCTCGCATTAATTCCACCCATTTTATTGCCTGAAGAATGGAGCGTGGCAGGTTGGGCGCTCGAAGGTGTGCTGATTTTTATCTTTGCGCTTTATCGTCAGTCGATCATCAGCCGTTATTTGGCAATGGGATTACTCATCGTAGCGGGTTTATCTAGTCTCTACTATTTGGTCGAGTCTCATCTCTTTCCAAGCAGGATGTATTGGATACTCAGTTGTAGCTACTTGGCTGTAGTGCTGATTGCCAATATCCGTCCAGATTTTCGGACGCAATTGTCTTTGCTGAGTGTGCTGTTTCTGAGTGTATTAAGTTTCTCTGCCAGTACCCTCCAGATCATCTTATGGTTAGATGCGTTGGAAGGTATTTTGCAGTCTGTGCTGAGCTTGCTACTGGTCAGTGTTATCTATTTCGTGATCAATGAACTACTGGTGTTTAAAAAAGCAAATTGGACATGGCTTATACCGAAGTGGTCAGGTTTAATCCCACTGATGGCTTTTGCATTTTGGATCATACTGACGCGTGTTGAACCAGGTGCATTACAGTGGAGTTCAATCTCTGAACGCATGATTTTTGCGGTTTCAGCACTGGCGCTGACTATGTTGTGGTTCAGACCGATATGGGTTCAACAATCGTGGGCTAAAGCATCATTGGGTAAGCAACCTGAACATGAGTGGATCAGTTTAGGTGGGTTTACCTCACTAGGATTGGCAAGCCTTACTTTGCTACCGAGTATGCCATATATCAGTATTGTGATTTTACCACTGCTGATCTGCATCGGGACGAGATTTTCTCAGTCACATCAAATATGGGCACTGTCATGGCAATCGAGAAGCGTCCTCATCTTAATGATCATTTGGATGATCAGTTCGCAGTTATTTTCTCAGCAAGCCTTTCAGGGTTATGTATTACCCCTCATTAATCCGTTCGATTTGGTTAGTTTGGCAATGCTTTTGGTATTTATCGGAATGCTATCTTCTCAGCTTAAATCTGGGTTAGATCGAAGTGTGGTCGCTATTTTAATGGTGCTGAGTTTATTGTGGTTAAGTAGCTATATTGTACTGCGCGCATTGCATGTTTATTTTCAAACGCCGTATAACGATTTACAGCTGTGGGGAAATGCCTTAGTCCAGCTGAGTTTGACTTTACTTTGGGTTTGTTTAGCGTTTATTACCATGAGTGTTGCAACGCGAAAAAAAATTCGTTCGCTGTGGATTTTAGGGGGCAGTATCTTATTGATTGTGACCTTAAAGCTGGTACTGCTGGATTTATCCCATGTAGGAACATTGACGCGAGTGATTTCATTTTTGGGTGCAGGCTTTGTCATGTTAGTGATTGCCTATATTGCACCGATGCCAGAAAGTGAAAATGCAGTGGCTCAGGAGTCGAAACTATAAATCTAAAAGATTGGATAGAAGCGTTGAGAATGAGACATTTAAAAACATCTCATTCTCAATGCTTTAAATTCTTGTGATCAATGATTAATGATCAATATTCAAAGCTTAATGATTTAAGTAGGGCGCATCAAATTTTCGGTTCGCGCTTTAACGCTTCTGCATTGGCATAACTGTCAATTTCTTCATTGCTCAGGGCTTGCTGTGATGGACGATCCACAAAACCCATTTTGGGTACAGGAATTTCGATGTGATTGTCGACAAAGCCATTTCGAATTCTTTCCTGCATTTCATCGCGAACTTGAAGGAAATTTTCTTGTTGGCACCACACGGCAAACAACAACTCAATGGATGACTCACGAAAGGCGGTCACTGTCACCGCCGGTTTAGGGTCTGCCAACACCAGTGGGTAACTATTTGCAACTCCCAGTAATACTTCACGTACTTTAATAATGTCTTCATGAAAGTTAATTGCAAGGGTAATTGGAATTCGCCGTATAGGGAATTTTGACAAGTTATGTACGGGGGCACGAATCAGCTGTTCGTTCGGCAAGCGCACATAGACATTGTCCTGCGTGAGTAATTTGACCGACAGTAAGTCAATCGAAATGACTTCACCTTCAATGGTATGACCACGGATGAGGGTGAGCTGAATGGTGTCACCAATTTCAAATGAACCTTCGCCAATCAAAAATAGACCACTGATTAAGTTGGTTGCAGAGGTTTGCGAGGCAAAACCCAAGGCAACCGTTAAAATCCCCGCTGCACCCAAGAAGACACTCAGTTTAAAACCGGCTTCTTTTAAGCTTGCCATCACAAAAATTAAAAAGATGAAGTAAAAAATACCGCGTCGCCAGACCAGTCTTTGGTGCGCATTAAACTTATGTCCAATGGTCCGAATAAATGTATTGGACACCACACGAGCAAATAAGAAACCAATAAAACACAGCACAACTGCAATTAAAATCTCAGTCAGGCGGTCAGTATTGATGTTGGTGAAAATGCTTTTAAGACTATCAGCAATTGTTTTGGTAATACTATCAGCCATATTGCCCTCTTAAAAGAATGAATCAAACATATTGAATAGCGCACCGCCCGGCGAACGCGCAGGATTGACATAGGTCACTTCGCCGGCCAAAGGTGGCGTGCGGTTTTCTATTCGAATACGTGCAGGACGGTCACTGCCTTCATGAATGACTTTAATTTGTGATGTCCATAAACGCTGGGTACTTTCACTATGGAATAGTGGCAAGGCAGGCACTGGTACATTCATGCGGTCAAAACGCAATTGCTGACCACTGACATTATGAAAATCAATAGGGGTGACCGCACGAAATGCACGCGGTCGAAGCTGTTTAAGCTCGGTACGTCCGTCGACAGATGTGGCATAACACATTTCACCACTACGGTGATCCGGACCAAACCAAGTGTCTTTGGGCATAATCACAGGAATGTCGAAGAGTGGATTTTTTTGACCATGTACATAACCAGAAATCCATAAAGGCGTACTGATGTAGAGCGTTCCGCGCTGACCTGCTGGAATGTAAATCGGATCAACAGGGCGAATTACTACTGAGCGATCTGCTAAGCGTGGAAGCAATTGTACATTTGGACTGGTTTCGCGGAACATGTAACGTTCCACATGCACAGGCTGTGGAAAAGCGAAATTGACATCGTCAATGGCATACCAGTTTTGTTCATAATCATGCTGTACCTGTGGACGGTAATATTCTAAACGCCATTCTTGCATCCCACGGGTTAAGCGAAACATTAAAGAACCAAATTGCCATGCCTTGGATTGATTCAATTCAAATTTTTGTTCGCCCCACCATTTTAGGTTTGTATTCTCTGGCGTTAATGGTTCATGTTGAAACAAAGTGGCATATCCTTAAAAAATTCTCTGAAAAAACAGGCTTCACGCTGTCATGTGCTTAGAGTACACTCAAAACAATTCTAATCATCATTATAAGTCGTAATGCAAATCCTTAAACAATTACAAATACCTTATAGTTTTGCAAAAAAGCATGGAGTGCTACTGCGTTATGAAGGTGATCAAGTTTTTATTGTTCGTCGTCAAGATGCTTCGCTGGTTGCGATTCAAGAGGCGCGTCGTTATATCGGACGTGTGGCTCATCATCAATTAAGCACTGAACAAGATTTTAATCAACTGCTGAGTTCAAGTTATGCAGGAGAAACAGGTGAGTCTCAACAAGTTGCAGCTGGCCTTGAGGATCATCCTGATTTACTCAGTTTAGCGGATCAAGTGCCTGAAACTGAAGATTTGATGGATCAAGAAGATGATGCGCCCATTGTCCGGTTAATCAATGCCTTACTCTCTGAAGCGATTCGCGTAGGTGCGTCTGATATTCATATTGAAGCTTTTGAAAAAAAACTTTCGGTGCGTTTGCGTGTTGATGGTCAACTCAGAGAAATTGTTCAGCCGCGCCGTGAGTTAGCGCCACTTTTGGTATCGCGTATTAAAGTCATGGCAAAGCTGGATATTGCAGAAAAAAGAATTCCACAAGATGGTCGTATTTCTTTAAGGCTTGCAGGGCGTGAAGTCGATGTGCGTGTTTCAACTTTACCGTCTTCGCATGGCGAACGTGTGGTGATGCGTCTGCTCGATAAACAAGCAGGGCGTTTGAACATGACCCATTTGGGACTGATGCAAAGTGATTATGATCGCTTGACCCAATTGGTGCATCGTCCGCATGGGATTATCTTGGTGACAGGGCCTACGGGCTCGGGTAAAACCACAACACTTTATGCAGCACTGTCGGATTTAAATGATGGCTCTAAAAATATCTTAACGGCTGAAGATCCGATTGAGTATCAACTTGAAGGCATTGGGCAGACTCAAGTCAATACCAAAGTGGATATGACCTTTGCACGCGCACTCAAAGCCATGTTACGTCAGGATCCCGATGTGGTGATGGTCGGTGAGATTCGTGATTTGGAAACAGCCGAAATTGCGGTTCAAGCATCACTCACAGGACATTTGGTCTTATCTACATTACATACCAATACCGCGATTGGAGCTGTAACACGCTTAAAAGATATGGGCATTGAACCTTTCCTTTTGTCAAGTTCACTGATTGGAGTGATTGCACAAAGACTGGTGCGTACGCTATGTTCGCATTGTCATACCTTGCGAGATGCAGATGATTTTGAATTTGAAATATTTAAAACCGTCAGCCAAGAAAGTGCGATTAAGTTACCTCAGCCTAAAGG
>CAZOGM010000081.1:0-9142 GCA_964579445.1 uncultured Acinetobacter sp. | reverse complement strand
TTGGACATACTACCTGATGCATGCGCATGACAAATGGCTGCGGCAAGTGCATCTGCCGCATCCGATTGCGGCTTAATACTGAGGTTTAAAATGCGCATGACCATCATCTGGACTTGTTCTTTATCTGCGGCGCCGTAACCGACTACAGACTGTTTGATTTGACGTGCAGTATATTCAGCAATTTGTAAGTCAGAAAAGGTCAGTGCAGCAATCGCAGCACCACGCGCTTGACCCAGTTTGAGCGCAGAGTCAGGGTTGACCGCCATGAACACTTGTTCGACCGCAGCTTCTGTTGGACCGTGAAATTTTACAATACGATCAATACCAGAAAAAATACGTTTCAAGCGCTCGGGCATATCCGGTGTTTCTGTACGAATAGTGCCTGCATCAACAAATATCAATTTTTGACCTTCTTTTTGAATGATTCCGTAACCTGTTAAACGTGAACCCGGATCAATACCAATAATTAATGACATGCAGAGACTTTAAAAATAGAATAATGCCCATATTGTTACATAAGCGTATGAAAAAAGCTTGATACAGATTAAGCACATGATTACTGCCATCTATTTATTTTGTTGAGATTAGATTACTGCCCATGAAATTAGCTCTTATTGTTTTAGTCGGCTTGGTATTAGAAATATTCGTATGGATCGGGGTAGGTGATCTTGTTGGAAGTATGTGGTATGTGTTCTTCTGGTTTATCGCAGCCTTTTTTATCGGGATGAATATGATTCGTACTCATGCCTCAGGATTAATGCCTCAGATGCAACAAATGCAACAGGGTCATATGAGTTCAGATCCGAATTTAACCAATAATTTACCTAAAATCATTTCAGGTTTATTTCTGATGATTCCAGGTTTAATCACAGATCTCATAGCGCTGTTGATTTTGATTCCACCTGTACAAGCTGCATTCAAAGCCATAATGATGAAAACCATGATGAAGCGTCAGCAAGCCATGATGGAAAAAATGATGGGTGGCATGATGGGCGATATGAATGGTATGGGGGGCATGGGCGGCGGCGCTCAAGGTCAAAACCCATTTGCTGACATTATGCGTCAAATGCAAGAAGCACAAAATCAACAAGCAGGTCGTCATCATGACTCCACTATTATTGATGGTGAAGCGCGTGAAATTAAACCTGAAGCCAAAAAAATTGAAATGAAAGATGTAAACAAATAATCTTAAATTGAATTGCTTAAAGTCGAATCATTTGATTCGGCTTTTTTTTTGATTACCATGCAGATATGTGTTGCTCGATGTTAATTATAACCTGCAATAGGTATAATAGATCTTTGTAACACTCTCCTGATTTTATATGTCTTTGCTTTTAACCATCTGTGTATTGCATTTCATTGCACAGCTTAGTCCTGGTCCTGATATTTTGCTCATAGCAAAAAGTGCAGCGACTATTACACGTGAAAACTCGCTTAAAATTGTCTTGGGAATTTCATTTGGCATCGTGATTTGGGTTTGTTTAACCTTATTGGGTTTTACGGTGCTTATTGAGCAATTTCCTTGGATTCAACAGGTGTTAATGCTGATTGGTGGATTATTTCTCGCTAAAATGGGCTGGGCAATGTTTCAAAGTGGCATACGTAACATCAATGTGAGTGCAGATTTGGCCAAAGGTCAGCAGTTAAAAACTGAACCTGCGCAAAATTATTTTTTACTGGGCTTACTGACCAATTTATCCAATCCCAAAACCCTAATTTATTTTAGTAGTGTTTTTTCACTGGCTTTAAGCTCATCCGCATCGACTTATCTAAAAATGCAATTGGCGGTCATTATTCCATTACAGACCTTTGTGGTATTTGCGATCTTTATGTGGATTATGTCGATGCCAAAAATTAAAAACATTTATCAGCGCTCAGGCAGTTATATCGACATTATATCAGGTGCACTGTTTTTAATTTTTGCAATTTGGTTGTGGTATGACGCTCTACTTCTACTTTAGAGATGAATGATCCATAGCGTTATTTGGAATCTAAATCATCAGCATGTTTAAGACTTTGACGAAATGGGGAAGGTGTAACTTCCTCGTTTTGATTTGTAGGTGTGACAGAGGGCAAAGTATGCTGATAACGATTTGGTTTAAGCGTAGCTTCAGTATTTTCAGAGCCTTGATAAGTGCGACTACGGTTGGCACGTTCTCTTAAACCGCCTTTTTTAATGAGTTGTACCATTGCTTGCTACCCCAAATTGAATTTTCATATTTTAGCTGAAAAATTATTTATATTCACTGGAATAAGATTTTGATTGTCTTCAAAGTGTTGTAATATTCACTTTAAATAAGATTTACTTACATATTAAACGAAATTTCTAAATTTAAGATTATGATTGAATACAGCAGTTTAAAGTCATATTCTTGAATAAAATTTTAATAAATCATTTATGTGTATTGTAAATGAAATATTGCTCACATAATATAAACATCGAGTGAGGGTTGACTCTAAAATTATCATAAAAATAAATAGTTAAAGTCAGATAAGGAGTATAACTATGCTGTATCAATATCATTGTGCTTGTTGTGACAAGGTTGTTGCTTCAAATCAAAAAGCCTGTCATGAATGCGGTTCTCATAATATAAAAACACCTTATGGTTTTTGGTTGTTTTGCATTTTTGCCTGTCTTATTACAGCAGTCACGTTTAAATTGATGCATGTTTATTTAAAAGATCACCAGAGTGTACCTGTACAAACTTCTTTCTTAGATAGCCTGAATCAGAGTAATAAAACTTCTCACTAGAGAGATGGGGCGGATTCATTATAAAAATCATTTTAAAAAATATGTTTTTGAATTAATAAAAATGATAGTCGCGAAAAAAACTAAAAAAGAAGCAACCATTGATATCAATCAGATTTAATTTTAAGCCATAAAAAAGCTCACCAAAGTGAGCTTTTTTTATATCAATTTTTTACAGACCCGCAGAAGCTTTCAGCGCTTCAACTTTGTCGGTTTTTTCCCATGTAAATGCATGATCTGAACCTTCACGACCAAAGTGACCATAAGCAGCAGTTTGCTTATACATTGGCTGAATAAGATCAAGCATACGGGTAATGCCGTAAGGGCGTAAATCAAAATGTTCGCGTACCAAAGCAATAATTAACTCTTCAGACACTTTTGCAGTATTGAATGTGTTAATTGAAATAGACGTTGGTTCCGCAACACCAATCGCATATGACACTTGAATCTCACACTTGTCTGCAAGACCAGCAGCAACAATATTTTTTGCTACGTAACGACCTGCATAAGCAGCAGAGCGGTCAACTTTCGATGGATCTTTACCAGAAAAAGCACCACCACCGTGACGCGCCATACCACCGTATGTGTCGACAATAATTTTACGACCTGTTAAACCACAGTCACCGACAGGACCGCCAATCACGAACATACCTGTTGGATTGATGTGGAATTTAGTCTCTGCATGGAACATATTTGCAGGAATGACTTGTTTTACAATTTCTTCAATCACAGCTTCTTTCAAGTCAGCTTGTGAAATGTCAGGATCATGTTGAGTCGATAGAACCACAGCATCTAGGCGAACGGGCATGCCATTTTCATAGGCAAAAGTCACTTGGCTTTTTGCATCAGGACGTAACCATGGCAGATTACCGTTACGGCGTAATTCGGCTTGTTTTTCCATAAGGCGATGCGCGTATGAAATTGGCGCAGGCATTAGAACGTCAGTTTCACGGCTGGCATAACCAAACATTAAGCCTTGGTCGCCCGCGCCTTGATCTTCAGGCTTCTGACGATCGACACCTTGTGCAATCTCTGGAGACTGTTTACCAATCATATTAATGACAGCACACGTCGACCCATCAAAACCTAAGTCCGAATGATGGTAGCCAATACCATTTACGGTTTGACGGACAATCGCTTCAAAATCTACATTTGCAGTTGTTGTGATTTCACCTGCAAGAACTACAGCACCTGTTTTTACAAGCGTTTCACAAGCAACCCGCGCATACGGATCTTCTTTTAAGATGGCATCTAAAATAGCATCACTGATTTGGTCAGCCATTTTGTCTGGATGACCTTCGCTTACAGATTCTGAAGTAAATACAGCGTACTCGCGCATAAGTCCTATCACAGTTAATTCAAAAGACGCAATATGGTACATCGAGTTAGACTTTTGGACTAGCTTATCCTGACTAAAAAGCATGAAATTATTTCAATTAGTTGTCTTTTTATCTGATATTGGGCTGAAGTAAGCTCATTTGAACCATAAAAAGCTGAATTTGATCCACTTTTAATATTCATTTTTTTAGCTTTGATTTCATGAAATCATTCAATATCTCTTCTTTAATGAAGTAGAGGATTAAATTGTTATTTGTTTAAAGCCTGTATTTGTAATGAATTGTGCCATAAATACAACATTGGGTAATGTTTAAGCAAAGATTTGTATCTACGTTAAAGACCAGATTATTTCGTTGTTATTTTAACTATACTGTTAAGTATATATTCATAATAAAAAGAATAAGGTGCCTTTATTTCGATGAGAATTAAATTACAGCAACTACAGTCTAGAGTTGTTCGTGATCCGAATATTTTAAATTGGAGTTCTATTCACAAGTGCATTTTAATGCTGGTTTTTTTTATTTTTATAAAAATGTTATGGATTACTTGGACTGTTTATACCCTTACTTCACCGCATTTGCTTCAATACATTAACTTTGCATCACTGATGTTTCACTTAAAAATAGATCTCTTAGAATTTGTATTGGTTATTGTTATTTTACCTGTTTTTTATTTCTCTCGAACTCAAATTCAAGCTCAGCGTTATTTGCCTTATCAAGCTCAGCGTTATTTGCCTTATGTGTGTATGGTACTTTTAATCAGTATGTTGGTTTTTGACTGGTACTCATCAGGACCTTTAGCTGTAGGCATTATCATCAATGTCATGAGTTTTTTTTATCTGATGATTGTGCTGTTTAAGCGAAAGATTCTATTTTTTTCATTGTGTTATTCGTTTCTTATATTTTGCGCAATTGATATGAGTGGGATTGTGACAGGGGAATTTAACTATGCGCCTATGTTTAATTTGGCTTCGATTGGCTATCCCAATTTTAAGAACAAATTTTGGTTGGCAAGTACATTGTATTTTAGTGCACCGCCTTTTCTAATTGGGATCTATGTTTTAAGCACAATATTAAATCAGTGGCGTAAGCGTGAAATTTTTATTACAGAGCTGAGTCAAAGAGATGATTTAACAGGTCTGTATAATCGGCGTGTATTGACTGAGCATTTGGTGACATTGGATCAACACGACCTAAATACGATGTCTAATTACGCTATTTTGTTACTGGATTTAGATCATTTCAAACGTGTAAATGATACGTATGGTCATATTGTGGGCGATCAGGTCTTGATTCAGTCAGCCAAAATCCTTCAACAAAACTTAAGATCGCATGATTTGTTGGGGCGTTATGGCGGTGAGGAATTTCTCATGATTATACAAAATTCACATTCTTATGAAGTATATAGAATCGCGGAGCGTTGTCGGCAAGCGCTGGAAAATTTCAGACATCAAGCTGGCGTGGGCACTCAAATTCAAGTCACCTGTAGTATCGGTATTGCATTTTCTCAGAGCGGAAAAAATTGGTTAAGTATACTCAACGAAGCTGATTTGGCTTTATATGAAGCCAAGTTAAAAGGACGTAATCGGGTCATTTTTGCCTAAATTCACATTAAATACATGCTTGAGCTGTAGTATAATTTGACAGAAGGGTGGATTTTTATTTTTTCTTCTACAGAAAAGATAAATATTCACGTCTAGGCTTTACGCTGTGCTGTTTTTTGAAGACAATACGTCTAGTTTTTGAATTTTATTCAACTTTCCCATTTTTATATATATCGGACGCTGATCTATGACAACCCCGCTGAATGAACGTCGCATTGCCAATGCAATTCGTGTATTAGCAATGGATGCTGTGCAAAAAGCAAATTCTGGACATCCAGGTGCGCCAATGGGGATGGCAGATATTGCCGATGTAGTATGGCGTGACTTTTTAAATCATAACCCGACCAACCCACAATGGGCGAACCGCGACCGTTTCGTGTTGTCCAATGGTCATGGTTCAATGCTTCATTATGCATTGTTACATTTAACAGGTTATGATCTTTCAATTGAAGATTTAAAGTCTTTCCGTCAATTACACTCTAAGACACCAGGTCACCCAGAATTGGGTTATGCACCAGGTATTGAAACGACGACGGGTCCTTTGGGTCAGGGTATTGCCAATGCAGTTGGTTTTGCACTTGCTGAAAAAACTTTAGCAGCCCAGTTCAATAAAGACGACATCACTGTTGTTGATCACTTCACTTACTGTTTCTTGGGTGATGGCTGCTTAATGGAAGGTGTTTCTCATGAAGCATGTTCATTGGCGGGTACGCTAGGTCTAGGTAAGTTGCTTGCTTACTATGATGACAACGGTATTTCAATTGACGGCGAAGTGGAAGGTTGGTTCTCTGACGATACAGAGCAACGTTTCTTAGCTTACGGCTGGCAAGTGATTAAAGTTGATGGTCATGATAGCGAAGCTTTACGTGCAGCAACTTTGGAAGCAAAAGCTGAAACTGCTAAACCGACATTGATTATCTGTAAAACAGTGATTGGTTTGGGTTCTCCAAACAAACAAGGTAAAGAAGATTGCCACGGCGCACCATTAGGTAATGACGAAATCGCATTAACACGCGAAGCGTTAGGCTGGACAGATGACGCTTTTGTTATTCCTGCTGACGTGTATGCTGCTTGGGATGCCAAAGAAAAGGGTACTCAAGCTGAAGCAGCTTGGAACGAAGTATTTTCTGCTTATGCTGCAAAATACCCAACTGAAGCAGCTGACCTTAAGCGCCGTATGTCTGGTGATTTACCAGCTGATTTCGTTGCTAAAGCAGATGCTTATATTGCAGAAGTAAATGTTAAAGCTGAAACAGTTGCAACGCGTAAAGCGAGCCAAAATGCAATCCAAGCATTTGCGCCATTATTGTCTGAAATTTTAGGTGGTTCTGCGGATCTTGCAGGTTCTAACCTTACCCTTTGGAAAGGTGCTAAAGGCGTTCAAGATGATGCTGCTGGTAACTATGTACATTACGGTGTACGTGAATTCGGTATGACTGCAATTGCCAATGGTGTAGCACTTCACGGTGGTTTCATTCCTTACGTAGCAACATTCTTAATGTTTATGGAATATGCTCGTAATGCAGTACGTATGTCTGCATTGATGAAGCAACGTGTGATTCATGTATATACACATGACTCGATTGGTTTAGGCGAAGACGGTCCTACACATCAACCTGTAGAGCAAATTGCATCACTTCGTGGTACGCCTAACTTAAATACATGGCGTCCATGTGACACCGTTGAAGCAGCGATTTCTTGGAAATCGGCACTTGTACGTGCTGATGGTCCAACAGCGTTAATTTTCTCTCGTCAAAATTTACCATTCCAAACGCGTACTGAAGCTCAAATTGCTGATGTTGCGAAAGGTGGTTATGTATTGGCTAAAGAAAAAGGCGAATTAAAAGCAATCATTATTGCAACAGGTTCTGAAGTATCACTTGCAATGGAAGCTTATGCTCAACTAGATAGTGTGCGTGTTGTGTCTATGCCATGTGCTGAAGAATTCGTGAAGCAAGATGCTGCGTATCGTGAGGCAGTTCTTCCGTCTCATATTCGTGCACGTGTTGCAGTTGAAGCTGCGCATGTAGATTACTGGTGGAAGTTTGTAGGTTTAGATGGTCGTGTGATTGGTATGACCACTTACGGCGAATCTGCACCTGCAAAAGATTTGTACCAACATTTTGGTATTACCACTGAAGCGGTTGTTGCTGCGATTAAAGAAATTACAGCTTAATCGCTTAGATTAAGCCACTGGAAAAGCGCTCCATGTGGAGCGCTTTTTTTGTTCTATCAAATGGTGAGCAATATTCTGCTTTAATGCTGCATTAACGCGTATAATGTTCACGCCATTTATTCGGTATTAAAATTTTAGTGTGGCTTTTAAATGTCACAAGTGAGGAAATATGAGCCTGTATAACCAGATTAGTGATGAAATTACCTTAATGGATGCGGGTGAAGAGAAGTGGATTGGCCAAGATCTATCTTTAGAAAGCATGGTTGCTGTGGTACTTTTGTTGAAAGATATGGAAGAAGACAAGATTATTAAGGTCCGTCGTCAAAACCGTGAAACGACTTCAGGTCGTAAACAAGTTGATCGCGTATTGGTGAAGAAGCTTTAAATTGGTATAAAAAAAAGCCCTGAAAAGGGCTTTAATTTTTTGTATTTTTTGCAATTCGGTTTATTCTGAAACCTTGAAATTTTGAGCGCTATCGGAGTTTTGTTGAATGATCCATTCTCCAGCTACGCGAAATGATGCGGCTGAAGCATAGGTGTCTTCCATAAACTGAAAATAAGTAATCAAACCATTTTTAACAATTGCCTTGATGGAAAATGGTGAAGTAAAAGTACGCCTTGCAACTACAGAGGTATATGTGAACTGACCAAAAACAGCGACCGTTTCACCCTCGCAGATTAAGTCACTGACTTGAAAATCATCTACATTCCAATATGTTCCAACATTCGAAAAAGTATAAACATAGACCTCTCGACCTTGAGAAGTCCCTGCCCAAGGCTCAATTTTTTTAAGTTCAGGATTGCTAAAATTTAAAGACACATAAGTTGCATCCACTGCGACCAGTTTTTCAGCTGCGTATGCAACGAGTTCTTTAGAGGTATTGAGTAAGAACGCATGCACCACATCTTTGGGTGCTTTCGTTTCAAGGGCTTTATCTATTGCATGTAATTGTTCTGACATTTCTAATTCACGTTGAGTTGGAGAGGTTATACCATCTTAATCAAACTTGAAGCTTAGATCAGCTGAGCATCGTGTGAAACTGTTTCCTAAACGTATGACAATCAATGCTGAAACTGAAAATATCAAAAAATAAAACCGACATTTAAGAATCAAGAATTAAGAATTAAGAATTAAGAATCAAAAAATTTTGGTAATTTAAAATGAAGTAATGCTAGATTGTTTTTTGGAAAAATTAAAAATAAATCAGAGACAAAGATGAATTTAAATATTTCAATTGAAGCGTTGAACGAATCTCATGAAAAGCCTTGGCTTGAG
>CAZOGM010000080.1:0-9217 GCA_964579445.1 uncultured Acinetobacter sp. | reverse complement strand
TGGATACACTTTTCAACTGAAAAGGCTTCAATGTATCCATTTTCTTTGAATATTTTTCAGCTATTCTAATCTTATTTTAAAATCTAAGAACCAACCCAAAAATGAAATTAAAATTTCTGGCAATTGCATTATTTCCTTTGGCTTTAGTCGCCTGCCAAGCGAATAATATTCAAAAAGTGGGAGATTCAGCCGTGACTGTGTTACAGCAGCAAAATCCCAATCAAATCCTGTCTTCATATGATTGGAGCACCAAGACCACTGATGATCTAAAACCATTAGTTGTGCAATTCACCAACAATGGTCGTGTCGCCATTTCAACAAGTTGTAATACATTGTCTGGCACTTGGGCTGTTGCAAAAAATATACTGAGTGCAAGTAATATAATCTCAACGCAGATGGCCTGCACAGACCATGCAATGAAACAAGAAGGATTTGCAGGAGCACTTTTTTCAAATGCAAAAATCCCCTTTATTTTGAATTTGAAAGATCCCAAAAATCCAACTTTAACGCTGAACACTCTCCAAGGTACAAGTGTTGTATTTACAGGCAAAATGACCCCAGAAACCCAATATCAATCTGCGAGTGAAACTTTTTTCTTCGAAGTTTCACCTGAGACAAAAAAATGTAGCGGGTTAATGCCACGCACATGTCTACAAGTTAAAGAAATAAAATATGCAGACAATGGCATTAAAACTCAAGTGGATAAAGATTGGGGCTTGTTCTACGATGAAATTCAGGGTTTTGAACATACACCGAATGAACGCCAAGTGATTCGGGTGAAACGCTATGAAATTAAAAACCCTGCCGCAGATCAGTCCAAATATGTATATATACATGATATGACTGTTGAGCGTGAAGCGATTCAAGGGGCACTCTAAGTTTCTAAGATACATAAAAAAGCCGATGCATATGTATCGGCTTTTTTTACTGAACTTTAATCAAAAATCAGTAAACACCCTGTGCTAGCATTGCATCAGCGACTTTTACAAAGCCTGCAATGTTGGCACCATCTACATAGTTTACTGTACCGTCTTCTTTGGTACCGAACTTCACGCAGTTACGGTGAATTTCTTTCATAATTGCGTGTAAACGTTCATCAACTTCTTCAAAGGTCCAACCCAAACGCAATGCATTCTGTGACATTTCGAGACCTGAAGTCGCTACGCCACCAGCATTTGATGCTTTACCCGGTGCATATAGAATTTTCGCTTCAACGAATTTCTCAACAGCAGCCAAGGTAGAAGGCATATTTGCACCTTCTGCAACGCAGATTACGCCATTAGCAAGAAGTACATCTGCATCAGCCGCATCTAATTCATTTTGTGTCGCACATGGCAATGCGATGTCACATTTGATACCCCAAGGTGTTTTCCCTTCAAGGTATTCAAAACCATGTTTAGATGCAAACTCAGAGATACGTCCGCGTTTTACGTTTTTCAGCTCCATCACTTCAGCAAGCAACTCATCTGTAAAACCGCTCTCAACATATACTGTGCCGGCAGAATCCGAAAGTGATACCACTTTCGCACCCAAATACATCGCCTTTTCAGCCGCATATTGAGCAACGTTACCTGAACCAGAAATGGTCACGACTTTGTCTTTGAAGCATTCACCACGAGTCTTCAGCATTTCTTCAGCAAAATAGACTGTGCCGTACCCTGTAGCTTCAGGACGAGCCAGTGAACCGCCAAAGGTTAAACCCTTACCTGTGAATACACATGCAGTGTCATTGCTCAGCTTCTTCATCATGCCAGCCATGTAGCCAACTTCGCGACCACCCACACCAATATCACCCGCTGGGATATCTGTGTTTGCACCCAAATGACGATAAAGCTCTATCATTAAGGCTTGGCAGAAACGCATAATTTCGCCTTCAGATTTACCTTTAGGATCAAAATCTGAACCCCCTTTACCACCGCCCATAGGAAGTGTTGTTAAGGCATTTTTAAAAGTTTGTTCAAAACCTAAGAATTTTAAAATAGAAAGGTTGACAGAAGGATGGAAACGCATCCCTCCTTTGAACGGTCCGATAGCAGAGTTGTATTGCACACGGAAAG
This sequence comes from uncultured Acinetobacter sp., assembly GCA_964579445.1. Taxonomy (GTDB): domain Bacteria; phylum Pseudomonadota; class Gammaproteobacteria; order Pseudomonadales; family Moraxellaceae; genus Acinetobacter. Next base: position 7,160 of record CAZOGM010000080.1, on the reverse strand, counting down.
CACGGTTAACATGCGTTTGACCTTTGTCATCAACCCAAGACACACGAAATTGAATCGCGCGTTCTGGCTCCACTAAACGTTCAAGTAATCCATGTTCAGCATACTCTGGATTCTTTTCGATAAAAGGCCACAAGCTCATCATCACTTCTTCTACAGCTTGTAGAAATTCAGGTTGATTTGCATCACGGTTTTTTACATAGTTTAGGAAATCGTTAAGGCTATTATATTTCAACGCTTAATCCTCAGCAGAAAGGTGGATCAAAATTGGTCAAAATTTCAAAAAATTGATAAGTTTTGGCGCAAAGTATTAAATATCTTTTGAAGTTAATCTACAATACTTTTCAGTGTTTTTTTAATTTAATTATTTAATCAATGATTTAAATATAGCATTCATAATTTTTAATCATAATTACTAGTCCTTTTATTTATGAATAAAGCAGCTATTTTGCGCTTTAAATGCGCATCTTATGAGCAATTTTAGCGCACCCAAAAGCGTATGCTTTCATGTTAAAATCGATTTCCTCTGAAATCTTTCTCAGTACTTTCATCTCTTTAAAGTTTTTCCATTCACATGAACCCGCAAATTTCTCTGATTCAGCAAATCGATGCTTTTCTTCCGCAAACCCAGTGTGGCTTATGCGGTCATCGCGATGGTTGTCTGCCCTATGCAAAATCTATTGCCGAAGGTGAGGATGCCAATAAATGTGTGCCTGGTGGTCAACCAGTCGCAAATGCGATTGCTCAGCTTTTAAATCGTGCTCTATTGCCTGCTGAAGCAAGTGTATGGCCTATTCAAGCAGATGGTCGCCCGCAGCGCATGAAAGCCGTTATACGCGAAGATGAGTGCATTGGCTGTACAAAATGTATAAGCGCTTGCCCAGTTGATGCGATTATTGGATCAGGCAAAGTAATGCATTCGATTTTGACTGATTTGTGTACGGGCTGTGAATTGTGTATTGCACCTTGTCCAGTGGACTGCATCGACTTGATTGAAGATTTAAAGCCCCTCCAAACAGATGAACAGCGTTTGGTAGAACAAAACGATTTACGATATCGTTACTACGCTCACATTCAACGTGAAGAAAAATTGCGTAATTTACGTAATGGTCCTGTGGTTCGCGCTGAAATAGATACAGAACTGTTTGCGCAATTCTCTGCACAATCCAGCATGTTACCCACGGTCACCTTGACAGAAAAATCAATGGATGCTTTGCCCAGTCTTGATGCAAAATCCACCATTGAACTGGCGAAATTGCGTAGCCAAATTAAAAAATTAGAAAAACAACTTGCTGTCCGTGAAGATTCAAAAAAGCGTGAATTACTGACCAGTTTAATTCAGCAACTTGCCAATGTATAAGGTGAATTAAATGACTAATTTAAATATTAAGCCTTCTAAAAACATGACAAAAAAACAGATTCAAACCTTTTTTGAACGTTTACGTCAGCAACGCCCGAACCCTGAAACTGAGTTAAATTATTCTAACCCTTTTGAATTATTGGTCGCAGTGACGTTGTCTGCACAGGCCACAGATGTCAGTGTGAACAAAGCCACTGACAAGCTTTTTCCTGTTGCCAACACCCCAGAAGCAATTTATGCACTGGGTGTAGACGGCTTAAAAGCCTATATAAAAACCATTGGTTTATATAATTCAAAAGCGGAAAACGTGATTAAAGCCTGTAAAATTTTGGTAGAGAAGCACAACGGTGTAGTACCCGATAATCGCGTAGATTTAGAAGCTTTGCCGGGAGTGGGTCGTAAAACAGCAAACGTCGTCCTTAATACCGCATTTGGTCAGCCTACGATGGCAGTCGATACACACATTTTCCGCTTGGGCAACCGTACTGGCTTAGCTGTAGGTAAGAATGTTCTGGAGGTGGAACATCGTTTGGTGAAAGTCATCCCTAAAGAATTTATCGTCGATTCACATCACTGGTTAATTTTACACGGACGTTATTGCTGTATCGCGCGTAAGCCAAAATGCCACGAATGTATTGTATCTGATGTGTGCAACTGGCCAGATCGTTTTGAATTTGGTGCAACCAAGCCTACACAAATCAAAATGATAGCGACGGAGTGAAGCTGAAGATCAAATCAGGTTTATTTTTTTGAATGTGTGGATGCTTTTTTCTGATCAATTTTTTTTTGCGCTTTTTCGGCATCCACTTGCTTTTGAGTATCACGCAGCAGTTTAAAGCTGAAATACAGCAGAAAAACCAGCAAAGCTAAGCAAGCGATCAATACAAAGATAATAGCAATGTTCTGCAAAAGAAAACCCTCAAATTAAAGACAAAAAAAGGAGCCCTAATATGACTGAGGGCTCCTTTAAAGTCAAAAATTCACAGCATGAATTATTTAACTTGATCTAAAATCGCGAATAAATCTTTTTGAACTTCTTCAATTGGACGAAGACCGTTCAATTTATTGTAAGACGGTGCATTTTCACCCGACGCTGCACGACCTTGATAGAAACCAACCAATTGCTCAGTTTCGGTATGATAAGAACTTAAACGTTTACGAATCGTTTCTTCTTTATCATCTGGACGCTGAACCAAGTCTTCACCTGTTTCGTCATCTTTACCTTCCACTTTTGGTGGGTTATAAACAAGATGATAAATACGACCAGACGCTGCATGCTGACGGCGACCTGAAAGACGTTGCACGATTTCTTCATCTGCAACATCAATTTCAATCACGTGATCGATGCTAATCCCTTCATTTTCTAAAGCTTCAGCTTGAGGAATCGTACGCGGGAAGCCATCAAAAATACAGCCATTGATACAATCAGGCTGAGCAATACGTTCTTTTACCAAACCAATGATCAATTCGTCAGATACCAGACCGCCATTGTCCATCACGCTTTTAGCTTTAAGACCTAATTCAGTTCCTTCACGAATTGCAGCACGGAGCATATCACCGGTTGAAATTTGTGGGACATTGTAGCGCTTGCAGATCAACTGAGCTTGTGTACCTTTACCTGCTCCAGGTGGTCCGAGTAATATAATGCGCATAAATAAACATCCTCATTTTTTAACAATGTGTACGACGCTTAGATCATATCAAACCCAAAATTGATATGAGCGCTAGCATCTAATTATAAGAAAGCCACAAACAAATGTATTAATCCAGCGAAGAATCCGGTTACCCCACCAAGGACAATCAAAATCCATTCGTCTTCCTGAAACGCAGGACGTAATAGGTTTTGAAACTCTTTCGGCGTCAATTCGCGAATACGATCCCTAAACATTTGAAAGATTTTCTGTGCACGGCTCGCATTGAACGCAGGGTCGCATACAGGCACCATCGTAATTTCAATTGAGCGATCGATCAAGTCCGTCTTGAGTTTTGCATACTCTTTTGGCCCCAATGACAGCTGTAAAGATGTCCGAACCAATGGTGTTTCCATGATTTCATTAATATGACGTTTCACAATGCGACGGGTTTTGTCTTTCTTCCCACCAAACATCATTTCAGTCATGATTGATTTTAATGTAATCAAATCTGATGTGACCACCTCAGCAAATACATCTGAAACCTCTTCTTGGCGTTTCATAAATGCACCTTGAACATTATAGGTGCCTATTCGTGGAATAACAGGTTTGATCCACGGAAATGTGCGATTTTTCGTACGTTCAAAAAACTGTGGGTATTTCACGTAATTCGGTTCAACGGGATTAAACACCATCCAGATTGCAATCCAGTTGGTCAAGAAACCCCAAATCGCTGCCCAAAACGGGACAGTCCAGTGCCAAGGAACCACAAACCACACAATCATTTGGAAAATACCAAAGATCATCCCAATCAGCGCACTGATGTGCCAAATAAAGTTAATTTCTTTTTGACCGACTTTCAAGAACATGTTCACCATAAGCTGGCGATCACCTTCCATTTGACTGACCACCATTTCACGCATGTCAACCAGCGACTCAACATTCATGGTGAGCTCAGTGACCAAATCAGTAAGTACTTTCGGTAATTGTTTATGCGCTTGTGCGTAAATTCTTCTTTTTATGGAATAAGGTAGGTTTTCCCACAGTACCGCATTACGATCCATCATCACTTCATCAATCAAATGTTCAAGCTCAAATCCAACTTGCTCACCAATGATGCGCGCCATATCCTGAGGATCCATGGCATCTAAAAACTCGCGAAGCGAACCGAGTTTTGACAAGGTATTATCCGTGATAATGCCTGAAATACGTCCAGCTTTACGTGGTACAATCCCTTGCCAACCCACAGGCAAAGGACCCAAATGGAATCCCCAAAATTTGATTGGATAAAACACCATTTTAAGTGCCATCCACACATGTGCCCACGTTACAAAAGCAGTCACTGGAATAATACTTAAAACCGCATAAAAATCGGGTCGATTTAAAAAGGTTTGCCACAAATCACTAACATATTCAAACATTCATGACTCTCGTAATAATTTTCTATTTGCGGAAGAGTATTTGCATCAGAGCACAAAATCTTCTAAAAACCTACACTTAAGCTGTAGGCAAATTGTAGTTCAGGCTTGGTCTCATAAATAACCTGATTTCCCACCGTCACTTCCTCACCTGCCACTATACCTATACTAAAGCTACTTACTCTTTCTTTATTTAAAAGCACATAAGATAAATCTATACCACCACCCAATTGTGACTCATCTTGCCCCCTGAAGGTCTTAGACCTAAGATGACCTGCAAATGCACCCAAATAAAACCCATTGGCATCTTTACCATTGAGTGCGACAGGATAACGAAACCCCAGTTGCCCACCAATTTCATGCCCATCATTAATGAAAGCACCCAATTTTCCGTACGCGATACCGTAGCTGTTGACCCATTCAGCATTTAAATGTGCCAGTTTTTGCGTGACTCCCGCGCCTAAATTCAATCGTGATGCATCGGTTGTTTTAAGTTTGGCTGCAGGTAAATAGTCTGAGCGTTCAGCATGTACGATACTCCCTATTGACATGAGCAAAGCCAAAGGAAGAATTTTTCTGATTATTTTCTCCATTGTCTCACCTTGAGATCCACTTTTTCTAATTGTCCTTAATAATTTGACTTTAACAGATTAATTTTCGATCTTATATACAAATGATGCTTAAATTAATGTCTATAAGGTCAAGATGCTTAGATTTCATAGTATGGAACTATTTATTATTTTTTAAATTTTTTGCTTGATTCTCAGGTAAAATAATTCCTTCCAACATGCTCCATTTCCGTGAATTAAGTCGACAACGTATGAAACAGCAGTTTCCCCTTAAAAATGTTCAACAAGAAAAACGTATTTTTCGTAGTCGAGTTTTTTTCGCCATTGGTTTTGTGACCTTTTTTTTACTGCTGTTACTGTCACGTTATGCATATTTGCAAATTGTGCATTATGAACAATTCAAGGATGCTGCGGACAAAAACCGTATTCGCTTGCAGCCCATCTCTCCTGCACGAGGTTATATTTATGACCGAAATGGAATCTTGTTGGCAGACAATTATCCCGTCTTTACTGCGACTTTAAGTAAGGCCGACGTTAAAGATATTGATGATACGGTTGAACGTTTAAGATCGATCATTGATTTGTCAGAAGAAGATATTGAGCGTTTTTCAAGTCGAATTAAAACAGCAAAAAAGACGGAGCGTGTGACCTTAAAATTGAATTTAACTGAAACTGATATCGCTAAATTCAGTGAAGTCAAATTTAAATTTCCTGGGGTTTCTATTGAAACTCAAATGACCCGTTATTATCCGCATGGTGAACTATTTGCACATGTGATTGGATATGTTGGGCGTATTAATGACAAAGAATTAAAATCGATTGATAAAGATGCCTACGCAGGTACCAACCTGATTGGTAAAATTGGTGTTGAGAAATTCTATGAGGATTTACTGCACGGTGTACCGGGCTTTGAGTCGATTGAAACCGATGCCTATGGCAATGTGCTTCGAAATTTAGGACGCAAAGACTCTGTGCGGGGTAATGATCTTTATCTCTCGCTCGACTATGGTTTACAGCAAGTTGCAGCAGAACAACTCATTGGGAAGCGTGGTGCGATTGTTGCGATGGATCCAAACACAGGGGAAATTTTAGCCTTAGTTTCTAGCCCAAGTTTTAACCCCAATTTGTTTGTGACGGGTATTAGCTCCAAAGACTATAGTGCGTTACGTGACAATTTAGACCAGCCGCTGTATAACCGCGCGGTGCAAGGCTCTTACCCACCAGGTTCCACCATTAAGCCAATGTTTGGTATGGGGGGGTTACATTATGGGGTTGTGGATTGGAATACCACGATTTCTGATCCAGGTTATTTTACTTTACCTGGAGATAGTCACCGCTTCCGTGATCATAAAAAATCGGGGCATGGCTCGGTTAATATGCATAAAGCGCAAGTCGTTTCATGTGATACCTACTTCTATATTCTTTCTTTCCAAATGGGTATAGATAAAATGAATACTTGGATGCGCCAATTTGGTTTTGGTGAAAAAACAGGTGTTGATTTACCCAGCGAAAGTACTGGGCTGTATCCAAGCCCAGAATGGAAACTTCGAACGCGTAAAACCAAATGGTCTAGAGGTGAAACGATTTCGGTCAGTATTGGTCAAGGTGCATTTACCTCAACCCCATTACAACTGGCTATGGCAACCGCAATCACCTCAAATCAAGGCGCACATGTGACACCTCACGTGCTACGCGAGACTAAAGGTGCCAAAGCTCATAAAGTCCACAATGCACCAAACGGTCAAATTCAGTTTAATGGTAAACCTGAAGACTGGGTCAAAATGCGTGAAGCTATGGTGGATGTGATTCAATCAGGTACAGGTAAAGCTATTCGCGGTGGTCTGCAATACCAAATTGCAGGTAAAACAGGGACAGCTCAAGTCAAAAGTATCGCGCAAGGTAAACGTTATAATGAATCGATTCTGACCGACCGCCAACTGGATCATGGTTTATTTGTGGGTTTTGCACCTGCCGAGAAACCTGAAATTGCGTTAGCGATCATTGTGGAAAATGGTCGTGGTGGTAGTGCGACCCCTATTGCGCGTCCTATTATGGATTATTGGCTACTTCAGCGTAAAAAAAATCCAGTTAAACCCTCTAGTCATCAAGTCAGTGGTGGACTTATGACTGCAGGAATTAAACCAGGCGATTTACCGAGTGGTTCAACTGAACTTTCTGCAACCCC
>CAZOGM010000079.1:0-9503 GCA_964579445.1 uncultured Acinetobacter sp. | reverse complement strand
AGCAGCGTCAGCTTTGGCTTTATTGGCTGCATCTGTCTTTGCTTTGGCAGCAGCGTCAGCTTTGGCTTTATTTGCTGTATCCGCTTTAGCTTTAGCAGCAGCGTCAGCCTTGGCTTTATTTGCTGTATCCGCTTTAGCTTTGGCATCAGCCTCAGCTTTGGCTTTATTGGCTGCATCAGTTCTTGCTTTAGCGGCATTTGCCTTAGCTGTTGCGTCAGCTTTTGCCTTTTGAGCAGCTTCAGCTTTCGCTTTGGCAGCAGCCTCAGCTTTAGCTTTGTTGTTCGCATCAGCCTTTGCTTCACGTTCTTTTTTTGCTGCATTTGCTTTTGCTTGTTCAGCAGCTTTTGACGCTTGTGCTGCTTTTTGCTCAGAGGCTTTTTGTTCCGCAGCAAGAGCTTGTTTTTGGGCAGTATCTACTTTAGGTAAAGGAGGCGTTACCGTTGGAATATTCGGCGCATCCTGCACAGGCTCAGCCGTTTGTTGAATATCCGGTTTTACTTGATCATGTGCTGTTTCAGTTGCGTCTGATTCCACCAAAGGTTTAGGCTCAGGGGGAATAATTAAATCTTCAGGCTTAATCAGTACCGTTTTAATCGGTTGTGGTGGTTCATGAGGCTGTGTTAAACCCAAAAACAGTAAACCTGAAATAGCCACCACGTGCACAGCCAAGGTGAAACCAAGTGCAATTTTTTTTTCTTTAGAAAAAGGCTGTTTCGTATCTTTCATGGCTTATTTTACTGGCTCGGTCAGTAATCCAACTTGAGTTAAACCTGCATCTTGAAGGTTTGACATTAAGGCAATTACGTCACCATAAGGGCGGGAGCTATGTCCACGAATGACCACATTCAATTGCTTATTGTCCATTTCAGCTTGAGTTTGCGCTTCATTTAAAATGGATTGCAACTCTGATAGGGTTAAAGGCTCAGCTTTTTGATCTTTATATTCCAAATAATACGCACCATCTTGATCTAAAGTCACCATTGCAGGTGCATCTTTAGACTCCATGGGCGCACCATTGGCTTCAGGTAAGTCAACCTTGATGCCACTGGTAATCATGGGTGCAGTGACCATAAAAATCACCAGTAACACCAACATCACATCGATATAGGGTACGACATTCATGTCACTTTTAAGTGGTTTTTTGACGCGTTCAAAGCGTCCTGAACGTTGAATCGCCATTAGTCATTTTCCTGTGTGTTTCCCACAGACTGACGTTGTAACAGCGCCACCATTTCTTCTGCAAATAAAGCACGATCCGAATAGACTTCTTCGCCCTTAGAAGTGTAATGGTTAAAAGCAAGTACCGCAGGAATGGCAGCAAATAGACCAATAGCAGTTGCAATCAATGCTTCTGCAATACCCGGTGCAACAGTTGCCAAAGTGACTTGCTCAACTTGTGCTAAGCCAATAAATGCATTCATGATGCCCCAAACCGTACCAAACAAACCAATATACGGTGCAACTGAACCAATGCTGGCAAGAGCGCCTAAACCTTGTTCCATACGGCTTTGATCACGGCTTAAGCCAACACGTAAAATACGTTCTGTGCCGTCTATGGTGTGTGCTGTTTCAGCTTTTGATTTTTTCAGCTTTAAAAATTCACCAAAGCCATGATAGAAAATATCTTCCAGACCTTCACGTTTAGAATTCACTTGAGCATTGTTATACAAAGTATTTAACTCTGCGCCTGACCAAAAGACTTTTTGGAAATGCTCATCGCCTTGTTGGGCCTTTTTATAGGTCATATGTAACTTGGCAATCAAATACCAACTCAACAGGGATGCGAGGACTAAAACCAGCATGACCAATTGAACCACAGGACTTGCTTGTAAAATTAAATCTGAAATGTGTAGAGATGATTCTAGTTGTGTTGCCATAGTTACAGGTGCCAATAGTATTTTTATTCGTGAGCCAATTGTTTTTGGATCAGTTCACGGATTTCATCAGGAATTCGAAGCGGTCTCATTGCCAAGCTAATACAAGCCAATTCAACCTCGCCAGAAGCTAGCATGATTTCACCACGATAAATATTTTGTTGCAATACAAAAGATGTGGCTTTACACGAAACTACACTCGCTGTAACAGTAATTAAGTCATCCATCAGGATTGGACGTGAATATTTGAGCGAAATCTTGTGTACTACGAAATGATAGTCTTTTTGGTGCCAATAATGTGAAATACCTGAAGCACGTAACCATTCAGTACGCGCACGTTCCATAAAGCGAATATGATTGGCGTGATAAACAATACCACCTGCATCGGTATCTTCTATATAAACACGAATTTGGAATTCAAATTTATTCGCCATGAGTACGTTCCGTTATATTGATCAATGTATGCGCAGCGACTCTTTAACCATAAATAAAAAAGCTAAAAGCTTCTGCGAGTAAACTGCGCAACAGTTTAGCAGAATGAAATTTGAGTCCTATGGCTGAACAGATCAAATCAAAAAGAGCAGGCTGGGTAAGAAATATCCTTAACGATCCTCCTCTGATGTTTTGTTAAACATTTATTGCTTTATTTATTTGAATTTATTTAGCGAAATTAAATCGCTTGGTCAAATGCAAGAAATGGAGTAAACATTTTCAGCTTCACTCCATATGTTTGAATTGTCTAGAACATACATTTTTAAAATTAATCAAAGTAATGCAGTATAAAAAAGAGGCCATTCAAAATGATCTCTTTAATGATATTGCTGATTTTTCAATATGCGTTAAGTCATACGCTAAGCGGTTTTCTTCTTTTTCCAATCGGCTTGAACCTGTTCAGCAACTTTTGGATAGTCCATAATGAAGCGAACATGACTTTCTACGCCTGTTTTTAAAGTGGCGTCATCCACGATAAAGAGTGGGTTATGATTCGGCGCAGCTTTATTCATATCTTGATCAGCAGGTGTTGCCCCGACAAAGACAAACAGGGAAGGCATTAACTGACCATAATAAGCAAAGTCTTCACTGGCACTGGCATTATTGTCCAATAAATGCAATTTATCTTCGCCGTTAACTTTCGCCAAGGTCTCTTTCATGAGCTCAGTTAAAGTTTTATCATTGGTGGTGACTGGCGCGTAGGGTGCGATTTCAACTTTTACCGTTACATCATTTGCAAGCGCATTATGTTCAATCATTTTCGGTAAATCTTTTAAGATTCCTTGGCGTATATCTTCACTATTTGAGCGGATGGTGCCCACCATATTGACCTGATCTGGAATCACATTTCCTGTCGTGCCACCGTGAATACTCCCAATACTTACCACGCCCATGCCTTTTGTTAAATCTGCTTTACGGCTGACCAAACTTTGCATGTTTGAAATCATTTGAGAAGATGCATAAATTGGGTCACGACCTAACCACGGCATTGAACCATGTACTTGGCTACCATTTACTCGAATACGTAAATGATCTGCGCTATTTAGGATTGCTCCATCTTTATACAGAATATTACCACTTGGCATACCAGCCATCACATGCATACCAAAAATCACTTCAGGTTTTGGATTGTTCAGTGCACCGTCTGCAATCATTTTACGTGAACCAATCAAATGACCTTGGCTAAAATTATCGATATCTGCACCGCCTTCTTCAGCAGGTTGGAATATAAAAACCACCGTTCCTGCAATGTTATCTTTATTGGTAGCCAAAGCTTTGGCTGCACCTAACAGCATTGCGGTATGTGCATCGTGTCCACAGCCATGCATGACATGCGTTTCTGCACCTTGGTAAATAGCTTTGGTTTTACTGGCAAAAGGAAGCCCCGTTTTTTCTTCAATGGGTAATGCATCCATATCTGCACGAAGCGCCATAACGGGACCTGGTTTACCACCTTTGAGAACGCCAATGACACCTGTTTTGGCATAGCCATTTCGAACTTCAATGCCATAAGATTTTAATTCTTTTTGAACCAATTCAGAGGTTTTGAACTCCATATTTCCAAGTTCAGGATGTTGATGAATATGTTGGCGAAGTTTAATGGTATGTGCTTCAACTTTGCTGACCGAGTCATCTACCCAGTCCGCTAGGCTGAGTGGGCTACAGAGAAGTACAGGGAGACATAGCGTGATTCGCTTGAACTTATTCATACTTTTGGAGAATCCTATAAAGTTTTAAATAAATGGAATGTCTATCATAATCACATAAAAATTAAAGGTTTAGAAAACTTTAAAGGTATATAGAAATTACCTTAAAGGTATACATTAAAAAGATGCTTGTTTAATAAGCATTTTTTTAGCCTTTTGAAAATGTAAATTATTGTATTTAAAGTAGTCGATTTAATATTAGAGTTCTTTTATTAATGATTAAATCTTCTATAAAAACTCAAAATAGGTATTTGCACTCCTTATAGAAGAGAAGTAGCAAAAGGTTGTTAATTATTCTATTTTTCATTCATGTGTTATGAATTACTTATGATTGGATACATAGATTATTGTTAATTGAGATTGAAAATTAATCAAGGAGACTGAATCTCCTTGATTCAATCACTTTTCTTTCGGCTCTGGCGGTGTCATACCAAACTGTAGATACGCCTGATTTGTTGCAATCCGACCACGCGCAGTACGCATCGCATAACCTTGCTGAATCAAATAAGGCTCAATCACGTCTTCAAGTGTACCTGAGTCTTCCGCCATTGCCGCAGCCAACGCTTCGACACCCGCAGGACCACCATCAAAACGCTCAAGTAACATTGATAAATATCGACGGTCTAGCGTATCTAAACCATCTTTATCGACGTTCAACATATCCAAAGCACGTTGCGCCATTTCTTGTGTCACTTCACCTGTGCCTTTGACTTGCGCATAATCACGCACACGACGTAGCAAACGATTGGCAATACGTGGGGTACCACGCGCACGACGCGCAATTTCCAATGCACCCTCAGCTGTAGTCGGTACATCCATCAAGTTTGCAGAGCGAGACACAATATGCGTTAAGTCTTCTACTGAATAGAATTCTAAACGCTGAACAATACCAAAACGGTCACGTAAAGGAGAGGTAAGTAGACCTGCACGTGTTGTTGCAGCAACCAAGGTAAAAGGAGGTAAATCCAATTTAATCGAACGTGCGCCGGGACCTTCACCAATCATAATATCGAGTTGATAATCTTCCATTGCAGGATAGAGAATTTCTTCAATCACTGGGGAGAGGCGATGAATTTCATCAATAAAGAGAACATCACCCTCTTCAAGATTGGTCAGCATCGCAGCCAAATCACCAGCACGTTCAAGTACAGGCCCAGAGGTCGATTTTAAATTACCACCCATTTCACGAGCAATAATATTGGCTAATGTAGTTTTACCCAAACCCGGTGGACCAAAAATCAGGGTGTGATCTAAAGCTTCACCGCGACCACGTGCTGCACCAATGAAAATCTCCATCTGCTCACGTACTACGGGTTGACCTACGTAGTCCTCGAGAGACGTTGGTCGAATAGCACGATCAAAATGATCTTCGGGTTTCTCAGAACCACTAATAATACGGTCTTGCATATTTGATCTGATTTAACCTATTTATTCATCGATTTTAAAGCGGCGCGAATGATATCCGCAGCTTCAGTATAATCTGCTTTGACTGCATTAATCAGTTTCTGTGCTTCGGCAGGTTTATAACCAAGTGATTGCAAAGCAGCTTCAGCTTCAGCTACGGCTGAATTTCCAGTGAATTGAATTTGTGAAGTTGCTGTATTGGTTGATGTAGCTGATGTTGCAAAGTTTTTGAAACGATCACGTAATTCAATCATCAGGCGTTCAGCTGTTTTTGCTCCAACGCCCGGCACTTTAACCAAAGTTTTTACATCACCATGTTCAACGGTGTGAATCAGCATTTCAACGCTTAATGTTGAAAGAATGCCTAACGCCATTTTAGGGCCTACGCCGTTCACTTTGAGTAAAGTTCTAAAAATGATTTTTTCTTGTTGATGCATAAAACCATAAAGGAGTTGTGCATCTTCACGAACCGCTAAATGCGTCCAAAGGGTAACTTTTTGACCTTTTTGTAATTGGCAAAATGTAGAGAGTGGCGTATCGACCTCATAGCCCACGCCATTTACATTGAGTAAGACTGTAGGTGCTTCGAGTGCAAGTACTTCACCAATTAGACATCCGATCATTAAATTTATTCACTTCTTTGTTGATGGGGGAATAGTAGAGTGCATTGCGCTTAAAGGCAAAAGTTCTCGTATAATTTATTAAACATTAAATTCTATATATGTAATAGCGCGCGATTTGGCTGCACTATAAGAATCCAACCTTGTTGCCCTGAAGTTCTTGCGCCAAGTTATACGCCTGATGATCTGAAAATTTACTGACAATATCCAATACTTGCATAATGTTGTCATAATGATGGTCACTAAAGCGTGCGCCATAACCTGACAGAATCGAAAATAAACGACCTTCCTTAAAACTATGCACTTTATCAGGGGTGGTCAGTGGAATAAACGCATCTAAAATATGTTGCAAGCTTTGATGTGCAATAATTTCTAAACCTGATTTTTGCGGATGCTCAAAAATTTTTTCACGCGCTAAATTTTTGGCTTTGTTAATACCGACCTCAATATCGACTGAACAATATTGCAATAAACTACCTTTAAGCTGACCTGACAAAATTTCAAAATGATGCTTTGCAAAAGCTGTGGTGACTTCATCAACCAGACGTTTCATTACACGCCCACGTAGCGCTGCAATTTTTTGTTGCCATGGTGTATGTGAATGAGCAAGTTCAGTGGGAATACCGTATTCACCTATTAAATCCAGAAAAATCGGTTCGACTTGCTCATAAGACAGCATATTTAAAATAATGCCATCTTCTAGATCAATCAGCGCATAACAAATATCATCTGCCGCTTCTAAAAGATAGGTCAGAGGATGTCGACAATAATGATTTTCACCGAGTTGAATTAAGCCCAATTGTTCAGCGATTTGCTTCAAAATCTCTTTTTCAGATTGATAACAACCAAATTTAGCCCGTTGACTTGCAGGAGTGTCACCTTGAGATGCAATGGTTTTTGATAGCCATGGGTACTTTAAGTAAGCCCCTAATGTTGCGTAAGTCAGGCGCATGCCGCCGTCATTGGGATGATAATCAATTTTGGTGAGCAGTCTTAAACCTTGAGCATTGCCTTCAAACTGACGTACATCGGCTTGTTCTTCTGGACTGAGCGCTTTTAAAAAATCACCATGCGATGCATCATCAAACCATTCACGAATTGCATATTCACCTGCATGCCCAAAAGGCGGATTGCCAATGTCATGTGCCAGACATGCCGCTTGAATAATAGCCCCAACATCGGCGGGGGAAATCCATACAGGAAGATGATCTTTTATTTTTTCAGCGGCCAGCATCCCCAGTGAACGCCCAATGCAAGACACTTCAAGTGAATGAGTCAAACGTGTATGTATACCGTCATGTTGGGTGAGCGGGTGAACTTGGGTCTTACGGTTGAGCTGTCTAAAGCTTTGCGAGAAAATAATGCGGTCATAATCTTTATGAAATGGACTGCGTGCCTGTTCTGAGCTTTGTTTTTTACTGCCAATTCGGATGGTAGACAACAGTTCGAGCCAACGCATTTGAGTCATTTATGATTATTCAGTGATTACTTAAATGCATCATGCCAAAAATAAAATGAATACTCTAGGGCACGACGACATAATTTGTCTTGATAAAATTTATTGTATTGTTCTTAGCTGAGCATTTGAATTGCTACTTTGGAGTAGTGCTTTAAATGATCTTGGATCATTTGCAATAAATGTATTGAAATCCGATGAGATAGACCTCATGTTATATCCATAAATATGAATTAAAGAGTATGAAGCTTTATGTTATTTCATTTGCCGAAATTGCCTGCTGAAATTCGTGTCAGCCATTTAAATACCCGTATTAATGAACAACGAAAAAAAATAGCGCAAACTACGGCGTCCAAATTTGAACTGCTACAACTTTCTCAGCAGTTTTCTAAAGAAGCTCGCGCACGTAAAAAGAATAATCAAAAAATCTATGTACTCGATTTTAAAGGCGATATGGCGGCATCTGCGGTTGAAAACTTACGTGAAGAAATCACGCTGATTTTGTCGACTGCTAAAGCAGGGCGTGATCGGGTGTTATTACGTTTAGAAAGCCCAGGTGGCATGGTGCATGGCTATGGGCTTGCTGCTGCACAATTGGTGCGTTTACGTGATGCAGGCTTTCATTTAACCATTTGTGTCGATAAAGTCGCTGCAAGTGGTGGCTATATGATGGCGTGTATTGGTAATGAAATTGTCTCTGCGCCTTTTGCCGTTTTGGGCTCAATTGGTGTGGTTGCACAAGTGCCTAATTTTAATCGTTTATTGAAAGAACATAACGTGGATTTTGAACTGTATACCGCGGGTCAATATAAACGCACTGTGACTATGTTTGGTGAAAATACGGAAGAAGGCAAAGCCAAGTTTGAAGAGGAACTTCAACAAACGCATGTGCTGTTCAAGCACTTTGTTGAAAAATACCGTCCACAGTTAAATGTGGAAAAGGTTGCAACAGGTGAGCATTGGTATGGTCAAGACTCATTAGATTTGAATTTGGTCGATAAACTGCAAACGTCAGATGAATATTTATTGAATCTTTTAAATCTACATGATGTTTATCTGATTCAAACGCGCCGTAAGCCGACTTTGGGTGAAAAGTTAGGTTTGCAAGCAGCTCAAATGGCAGACAGTTTCATTCCAGCAGTCGTAAATAAAATGATGGAATCACTCAGCAAAGCGAACTCAAATTTGGTTCAAATGCGTGATCCTAAGCTATAATTTCACTGTTAAATTAAACAAGAAGCCAATCAAATGATTGGCTTTTTTTGGGCTTAGCTTTGGATTTAGACTTGAGTTATGATTCGGATTAAATGTCAGCTTGAAATTTACTTCTGCGGAGTAAGATTATACCTGTAATCATAGAGCCTAAGGTTGCAATCCACATATCTTTATGGGCATCCCAAACATCGCCTTGTTGTCCATTATAGTTTTCCGCTTCTTCAGGAGATAAACCAATAGCAATCAGCCATTCAATCCATTCATAAACTAAACTGCTCGCCATGACAAATTGTATGACCAATATCAATAAAACTTTGGCAGAAAGCTTCGGAAGCCAAACTTGAAAAAGTCTGAGAAAGAATGGGTAGAGCAATAAGCCATAAGCAAAATGAACCAAACGATCATACATATTGCGTGTCCAGCCCATCGCCCGATTTAAATCGAAGTTAAAAATATTCAAGATCCATTCATTGTAAGGCACATAAGAATAGAGATAGTGAGCACCTACAACATGAATCAGTAAAAATCCAATATAAAGCACAAAAGACCAAAAGCTTAAGCCTACTTTTTTAATGCAATAAAATAGAAATGCCAACATGATGGCTGTGCCAATTTGATGCAAACCATAAGAGGCATATTCAAGCGGGTCAATGCTGGCAATGATGATAGCGATTACAAGTAAACTTAAAACTAAATAGTGCTTAGAAGCTAAAGCATAATAAATCATATTGTTTAA
>CAZOGM010000078.1:7226-9637 GCA_964579445.1 uncultured Acinetobacter sp. | reverse complement strand
GTTGCTCCCATGGCGGGGGTAACCGATCGTCCGTTTAGAACCTTGTGTAAATATTTTGGTGCAGGGCATGCGGTCAGTGAAATGATGACAGCCGATCAAACTTTACGTATGAGCAAAAAAAGTTTATATCGTGCCAACTTTGACGGTGAAATTGCGCCTATTTCAGCACAAATTGCAGGTTCAGATCCATCAGAGTTGGCGGAAGCAGCCCGCTACCAAGTGTCCAACGGTGCTCAAATTGTCGATATTAATATGGGTTGTCCTGCCAAGAAAGTTTGTAACAAGTTGGCAGGCTCGGCGCTGCTTAAAGATGAAGATCTGGTCGCACGAATTTTAGATGCGGTAGTTCAAGCTGTTGACGTTCCCGTGACCCTCAAAACGCGTTTGGGTTATTTAAATGGCCAGGAAAATATTTTACGTGTGGCAAAGCGCGCTGAAGAGGCGGGAATTGCCGCTTTGGCTTTGCATGGTCGTACCCGCGAGGATATGTACTTAAATACAGCACGATATGATCTGATTAAAGAAGTCAAAAAAACTATCCAAATTCCAGTCATTGCCAATGGTGATATTGATAGTCCTGAAAAAGCCAAATTTGTTTTGGAACATACAGGTGCTGATGCAGTGATGATTGGACGTGCGGCTCAAGGTCGACCGTGGATTTTTAGAGAAATATCGCATTATCTAAATACTGGTGAGCACTTGGCAGCACCTTCAATTTTAGAAGTTAAAGAGGTGTTGTTGGGGCATCTGTCAGAATTATATGAATTCTATGGTGAATATTCAGGGTGTCGAATTGCGAGAAAGCATATTGCTTGGTATACCAAAGGGTTACGTTCTAGCAATGAATTTCGCCAAAATATGTATAAGGTTGAAAGTACGTTAGATCAAGCCAAAGTGGTTGAAGCTTATTTTGACTTATTGCTAGATCAAGGTTTAATCATGAGCGATGTGCAAAATGAGCAATTGAATTTGCTTGAAGTGTAATTTAAAAAACAACTTTAAGCGTTCGATGCCATAAAAAAAGCCAAATGCAAATATTTGGCTTTTTCTTTTAGCCGCTGGTGTCTTAACTCACTTATGAGAGCTTATTAATCGTATTGGTTCATTTCTACAATTAACTGGTTCATGAGGTCTGTTGCTTCAAGCTCTCGAATTTGATTGACATTATTGCCTGCCCAAAATGCACCATATTCTGAATGATTATGTTTTAAGGCAGCGGCGTTCAGCTGTTTACCTAGGTCATAAGCATAGGGATAAGGTGCAACATCAACACGTTCAGGTATATCTACATATTTTGCCCAGTCATTGATAATTCCACGTGCAGGACGTCCTGATATGCTAGAGGTGATCTGGGTAATGGGTTTGCTGAGTAAAGCTTTACGATAGGCAAAATTTGCGCCAGATGATTTACATTGAATAAATGCTGTACCAAGTTGAACCGCAGCTGCGCCTAAATTCATTAAATACTGTGCTTGGAAGCCATTCATAATGCCACCCGCCGCCACAATAGGTTGTGAACAATGTGTAGTAAGTAATTTTACCAAGTCTGCTGTTTTAATCCCGCTGTCGATATTTTGATTAAAAATACCGCGGTGTCCGCCTGCTTCAATGCCTTGAGCAATAATAATATCAATGCCTGCGGCCTCAATCGCTTGTGCTTCAGCAAGATTCGTTGCAGAAACTAAAGTGATAATTCCTGCATCTTTAAGTGCTTGAATCTGATGTGGGTGTGGAATTCCAAAATGAAAACTCACTGCCTTTGGCTGTGTTTCGAGTACAAGATTCAAAAAATCATCATTGTCTAAAAAGCTAGGATAAATACAATCTAGATCTTGCGGTGCTTCTGCGCCAAATTTTTTAAATTGAGGCTTTAAATATTCAATCCAGATTTGATTACGCAGCGTATCCTGTGGCATTGATTGATGACAAAAGAAATTGACTTGAAAGGGTTGATCCGTCAAAGCTTTAGTTTCTAAAATCTGCTGCTTTGCTGAAGCAAGTGATGCTGCACCTAAACCTAAAGATCCTAAACCGCCTTGATTTGAGACTTCAGCTGCCAGCTGTGGCGTAGATACTCCTGCCATAGGTGCAAGAAAAAGAGGATGCTGAATCTCAAGTTGTTCTAATAAAGTCATATCAAGGCTCCATGATTAAACTCAAATGTGCCTAAGCATTGTCGACTAAGCAACTTATATTCATTATTTTATAAAGAAATGGCGAAACCAAGAAATAATTGATGATTTAACTAAAGCTGATTTAACTTCTCATAAATCAATAATTTGTAAGAAATTTTAAAATTTACACAGATAAAACATCTACTCACTTAATTTGAACGCTTTTAAAACATCGCTTACGCAAATGTGCACTATGCTAGTTCTTGTCAGGCTAATTTCACATGAATAGTTGGGTAA
>CAZOGM010000078.1:4911-7126 GCA_964579445.1 uncultured Acinetobacter sp. | reverse complement strand
CTAAAACCTAAAACCTAAAACCTAAAACCTAAAACAGAAAAATAAGCGTCATGTCGTGTCGCACGCAAGATGAGTGTCATATTCATCATATTGGACGCGATTATAATAGTTACATCGCATATTTTCTAAAGTCATTTATATGTCAGATCGTATCCGTGAAAAGTTACAAATTTTAGCAGATGCTGCCAAGTATGATGTTTCATGTTCTTCAAGTGGTAGTAATCGAAAAAATAAAGATAAAGGACTGGGCAACACAGGCTCAGGCATTTGTCATAGCTATACTGAAGATGGGCGCTGTGTTTCGTTGCTTAAAATTTTATTTTCCAATGTCTGTATTTTTGATTGTTCATATTGCGTTTCTCGACGCTCAAACGACGTAAAGCGTGCAGCATTTACGGTTCAAGAAGTGGTTGATTTAACCATTAATTTTTATCGTCGAAATTATATCGAAGGTTTGTTTTTAAGTTCAGGAATTTTTAAATCCGCAGATTACACCATGGAGCGTATGCTTCAAGTGGTTAAAAAACTGCGTCTTGAAGAAAATTTTAATGGCTACATTCATTTAAAGACCATTCCGGGTGCTTCGGAAGAAATTATTCACGAAGCAGGGCTGTATGTAGATCGGATGAGTATTAATTTAGAAATGCCTACAGAGGATGGCTTAAAAAAATTCGCACCTGAAAAATCCCATGCCGAAGTGCAAAAAGATTTGGGTATTGTACGAGATCGATTGATTCAACTGACCGATGAGCGCAAGTTAATCAAATCTGTACCCAAGTTTGTTCCAGCAGGGCAAACCACACAAATGGTGGTGGGTGCGCATCAAGAAACCGATCGTGATGTGATTTTAATGGCAGATCGACACTATAAAGATTATAAACTTAAGCGAGTGTATTATTCAGGCTATATCCCGATTAATGACGAAGATAAGGCTTTACCTGCAGTGGGTTCAGCGCCGCCATTATTGCGTGAAAATCGCTTATATCAGTCCGATTGGCTCATGCGTTTTTACGGGTTTGATGCTACAGAAATTGTTGATGATCAGCACCCTAATTTGGACTTAGATATCGACCCGAAACTCAGTTGGGCGCTACGCCATCCTGACCAATTCCCAGTGGATATTAACCGAGCAGATTATCGGATGATTTTGCGTGTACCCGGTATTGGTGTGCGCTCTGCTAAGAAAATTGTTCAGGCACGCCGTTTTGGTGCAATTCATATTGATCAGTTGAAGCGTATGGGTGTGGCATATAATCGAGCGCAGCATTTTATTCGTTGTCATGACACCCCACAATTTGTTAAAGAACGCTTACCCAGTCAAATTCGCCAGCAGATTTTACAAGGGGGGCAATCTAAATATCAAAAACAGCTTTCTCCACAGTTAGGCTTTGGTTTTTAAATATGGCGCAGTATGTTTTTGATGGCAGCATGACGGGTCTACTTTGCTGTGTCTATCGCGCTTTTGAGTTTAAAGAATTTGATGTTCGGGTGGTTACGCCTGATCATATTCAGCATGCCTTATTTGATGACAGTATTGATGTGCAGTCGAATGATGCGCAAGCGCAGCGTGTATGGCAAGGCTTGAAGCAGAAAGTGTCGAGTAGTGGTATTCGTAACTTTTATTACACATTTTTATCTGAGAAAATCGACGCATTTCAATCATTGTTTGATTTTAGTCTGTATGTATTCCAGTCGAGTAGACCTGTCGATAAAGACTATGGGCATCGGGATGTATTGGCTTTGGCGCAGTGGGCGAAACAAGTTGGTCGTGAAAAGCATCGTATGGAAGCGTTTGTACGCTTTAAGAAATGCCAAGATGGATTATTTTTAAGTTTGGTTCGACCTGATTTTAATGTTTTACCGCTGATTGAGCGACATTTTAAAAGCCGTTATCAGGATCAAAAATGGTTAATCTACGATGAAAAGCGAAAATTTGGGATCTATTATGATTTAGACCAAGTCCATCAAATTCAAATGAATGCGTATGAAGTTGATACCCAACTCGCCATAGGTGCAAGCCAGAGCTTTTGCGTTGAACTGGATGATGAGGAAGTGCTTTATGATCAGCTTTGGAAAGATTATTTTAACAGCGTGAACATTCAAGCGCGCAAAAATATGAAACTGCATGTGCAATATGTGCCGAAACGCTACTGGCGTTATATGAATGAAAAGGAAATCTAGACTATGCTTCAAATCAGTTTGTTTGAATTAAAAA
>CAZOGM010000078.1:3048-4811 GCA_964579445.1 uncultured Acinetobacter sp. | reverse complement strand
GGAGTTTAAATCACTTTTAAAAATCATCAATGCGATTCGGATTGGGGTGAGATATATTTTATTTATGTTTGAAAATTAAAATAAATATATATTTAAATCAGTGCCTTGAAAATAATTATCGATTTTTATTTTTATGTTGCAATGACAAACCATAGTTAAATTAGGAATCAAGTTGGTTTTTTCAATTCACTTCCTTTATTAGACTAATTGATTATATAAAATGTTGCCAATACTGAACTGTTTTCTTTAAAATCGCGCACTAATTTGCGCTGTATTTCCATTCCATCCATTTATTTTAATGATGCTGGTATCATATAAATAAATGGTTTATTTGTTTTTTCAAGTTTAAAAGGGTCTTCTATGGATATTCAAGTTGACGAGCAATCTCAGCCACCCAAGAAGCAGAAATTTTACCAAATTCTTTATCTTCAAGTTATTTTTGCAATTGTAGCCGGTGTATTACTGGGGCATTTTATGCCAGAACTGGGTGAAAGCTTAAAACCACTCGGTGACGCTTTCATTAAAATCGTGAAAATGATTATTTCCCCTGTTATTTTCTTAACAGTAGCGACCGGTATTGCTGGTATGACCAATGTAGGGGCGGTCGGTCGTGTTACTGCTAAAGCAATGCTCTACTTCCTGACGTTCTCTACCTTGGCATTGATTGTGGGTATGATTGTTGCGAACATTGTTCAACCTGGTAAAGGTTTGAATATTGATCCTGCTGCTTTAGAAAGTGATAAGGTTGCCAGCTACGTTGAAAAAGCACACGATGCAACCATTGTAGACTTCTTCATGAATATCATTCCGAAGACGTTAATCAGTCCTTTGGTGGGTGGCGATATTCTGCAAGTGCTGTTTGTTGCTGTCCTTTTTGGTTTGGCGGTTGCTGCTGTGGGCGAGAAAGGTAAGCCGATTACTGAACTATTGACCAATTTGACTGCACCAGTGTTCTACTTGGTGGGTATGCTCATGAAGCTTGCGCCTATTGGTGCATTTGGTGCTATGGCATATACCATTGGTGCATTTGGTATTTCAAGTATTGGTAACTTGTTGCTCCTTATTTTGACCTTCTATATCACTTCACTGCTTTTTGTATTGGTTATATTGGGTGCAGTGGCACGTTACAACGGTTTCTCTATTTTAGATTTAATTCGTTATATTAAAGACGAATTATGGTTGGTGTTGGGTACAAGCTCATCTGAAGCAGCATTACCAACACTAATGACTAAGATGGAAAAAGCGGGTTGTGAAAAGTCTGTGGTGGGTTTGGTTATTCCAACAGGTTATTCATTTAACCTCGACGGTACCAATATTTACATGACCATGGCTGCGCTGTTTATTGCACAAGCTTGTAATATCGATTTGACCATTTGGGAACAGTTGACCATTTTGCTCGTCGCGATGGTGAGTTCGAAAGGTGCAGCGGGTGTGACAGGTGCGGGCTTTATTACTTTGGCTGCGACCTTATCGGTTGTACCAGCACTTCCTGTTGCAGGTATGGCGTTGATTCTGGGTATTGACCGTTTCATGTCAGAGTGCCGTGCATTAACCAATTTGGTGGGTAATGCTTGTGCTGCTATCGTGGTCGCGCGTTGGGACAACTCATTAGATAAAGAACAATTGGATGCAACTTTAAAAAAGAAAGCTTAATCTGACGTTTGAAAAAAAAGCCCATCCGATGATGGGCTTTTTTATGCTTTCACGATTCACGATTCACGATTCACGATTCACGATTCACGATTCACGATTCACGATTCACG
>CAZOGM010000078.1:0-2948 GCA_964579445.1 uncultured Acinetobacter sp. | reverse complement strand
TTCACGATTCACGATTCACGATTCACGATTCACGATTCACGATTCACGATTCACGATTCACAGTAGCTCTTTTATCACAAGCACTGTAACGATAATTCAAAACTATGTAGCTAAGTCGCATTGATAAATTGATCGTATTGCGGTTTTTAATTGTTGCAAATTGGAATGGATTCACGGATGAATAGATCTAAAGAAAGACTGATAATGAAACTTTATTCAATATGTGTATCTCACAAAAAAGCCCATCTGATGATGGGCTTTATGTTGTCATATGTATAAATTAACAACCGGTTAGTTTTTCAGGCTGAGGTTTTTCGTTCGGAAAGAAAATCGGGCGAAGTTTTACACCAACGCTATTGCCAATAAAAGCAAAAATAAGCCATAACCAGCCATGTAAGCTGCCTGAGGCAATCCCGCTAAAGTAGGCACCAATGTTACAACCATATGCTAAACGTGCGCCGTAGCCGAGCATTAAACCACCAACCACTGCAGCAATAATGGAGCGTTTGGGAATATTTAAGCTTGGTGCAAATTTTCCAGCCAAACTTGCCGCCAACAACGCTCCTAACATAATGCCGAAGTTCATCATGGAGGTCACATCAAACCAAAGTGATTCAGACAGTGCTTTAGCATTACCCGGCATTTGCCAATAGGACCAAGATGCTACGTCAACACCGCCAAGTGTGGCTACTTTTGCTGCCCAAACGGCCAATGCAGAAGTTACACCCCAAGGACGACCAGCCAAAGCCAAAGTGGCGAAGTTAAGCAGTGTTAAAATAATGCCGCCCCAAATCAGTGGCCATGGACCACGTATGAAACGTTTCCAACCTCGATACTCGCTTTTGGGTTCAATCTCTAAAGAGCCATGGCGTTTCTTCTCAAAATATATAGTGGCAAACGCAATAAGCGCAAATAACACAAAGTTAATGATTAGCGCAGGCACCACACCTAAACTTGCCACCACAGAAATCGGTGCAAGGTGTGGCAGATTAAACCACCAGTCTAAATGTGTAGTCGCGATTAAAGAACCTGCACAGAAGAAGAATAGCGTAATAAGCATACGAGAGCTACCGCCGCCGACGGTATAAAGCGTGCCTGATGCACAGCCGCCACCCAATTGCATGCCAATACCAAAAATAAAGGCACCAATCATGACTGACATAGACACTGGACTGATGTTGCCTTTGACTGGGTTGCCAAACAGTTCACCTGCACCTAGGGCTGGGAAAAACAACAATACTGCAACGCCTAACATGATCATTTGAGCGCGCAACCCACGACCACGTCGTTCTTTAATAAACATACGCCAGCTAGAAGTAAAGCCAAAAGAAGCATGGTACAACGTCATACCTAAAGCGCCACCAATTAAAAACAGCAACGCTTGGTTGATACCTACGATCTGATAAGCGCCGATCGTACCAATCAATAACAGGAAAATAGCCACCCAAACCGATAACTGCGATCGATCAGGTTTTGCAGCAATAATAGACATGGGAGTAAACAATAAAATATATTAAAGGCTTATTTTAAGTGATCTACATTTAAATGGGGGTTTGATTGCCCAGTTATTTTGTTCATTTGGCTGAGATTATCTGATTTGATATATTGATTATTCTGATAAGATGATTATTTCTGAGCTTCATTTATGTTTTTTATTTATAAATTTCATCCATTAAACATTAAATAAAGAACCAATCCAGCTTGATAAAAGCATTGCACTCACACCCCAAAGTATGACCCGAATACAACCTCTCAGGATAGATGTTCCTGAGAAATAGCCAGACATAGCACCCAATAAACCCAATGAAAAAATGCCGACCCATCCAACACTGAGCATGACATTTTCAGAAGAGCTGAACAAAATTGCCATCAGTGGAAAAAACGCACCCAATGAAAAGGAGAGTGCGGATGACCAAGCGGCAAGCATCGGGTTGGCGCTGGTCATGTCATTGATTCCAATTTCATCGCGAGCATGTGCTTGCAACGCATCATGCTGCATCAGCTGTGAGGCAACCTCATGTGCAAGCTGGGGACTCACACCACGTTGAATATAAATTTGTGTCAGTTCAGCCAGCTCCAAATGGGGATTTATCTCTAACTCGTTGGCTTCAAGTTTTAAATCTGCTTCTTCAATATCAGATTGAGACTTGACTGAAATGTATTCACCCGCAGCCATAGATAATGCGCCGGCAATCAGACCTGCCACACAGCTGATAAAAAGCGTGTGAGTAGATGCACCGCTTGCTGCCATGCCTAAAACTAAACTTGTGACAGAAATAATTCCGTCATTGGCACCGAGCACTGAGGCACGTAACCATCCAGTACGGTGAATATAATGAGGCTGTTCGTGATGAGAGATCGACATTTATGATTTCAGTAAATTTGAACGTATGTTTAACATAGAAGAGATATCGCGTTTAAATCAAGTAATTTAAGTTTGAATAAAGAAAAAGCCCTGAAAAGGGCTTTTTTGCTTAACAAAATTATTGTTGAGCTTTTTCTTTTACATTTGCAGCGCCTTGTTCAACGGCAGCCGCAGCGTTAGCGGTTGCATTCTTGGTTGCATTTGCAGTCGCGTCAGCAGCATTGTCTACGGCTACAGCAGTATTATGCGCAGCATTTTCAGTTGCAGCAGCGGCATTATCGACAGCAACAGCTGTATTATTAGCCGCGTTTTGAGTTGCATCTTTAATGTCTTCACCCGCTTGAGTTGCAGCATTTTCTAAATGCTCACCAGTTGTAGCGCCTGTTTCAGGTGCTTTATCTTTGTTACAACCAACCAAAGCAACAGTAGCAGCAAGACCTAAAGCAACAAGTAATTTATTCATTTTATCTACCTTTATTAAGCTATTATTTTGATCCAAGATCTTTGGATGAGTCCAATATATATAAATTTAACCCAAAATAAATATTGAAAATTGTAAAGATTTTACTGGTTTATAATAAAA
>CAZOGM010000077.1:0-9707 GCA_964579445.1 uncultured Acinetobacter sp. | reverse complement strand
GCAAATAAAGCCAAAGCAGATGCTGAAGCCAAAGAACGTGCCGCAGCTGAAGAACGCGCGTCATCTGCTCTAAAAGCCAAAGAAGAAGCTGCCAATAAAAAGGCTGAAGCGAAAAAAATCGCTTCATCTGCAAAACGCGACTTTGAGAATAAAGTAAAGAATGCATGGCGGATGCCCCTCAACTCTTCAGGTCAAAAGGCAACTGCACGTGTGAGTTTAAGTGATAGTGGTGCAGTAAACAGTGTCATTGTGAATGCATCGGATCCAGATGTAAAAGCCAGTGTTGAACAAGCTGTTCGTTCTGCTGCACCATACCCAATGCCATCTGACCCTGAAGCACGAAGTCAGGCACGTAGTTTCACCGCTTCTTTTACCGTGAAATAGCACTAAAATCCAGATACCCGACTTCGGTCGGGTATTTACACAAATAGCATAATGATGATTAAGCTTAAATATTTTGATTTTAGTCAGTATTAAACAATGCTTATTCAATTCATTTTTTTAGATAATCGCCATAATTACATGCTTTCTATAGATTAAAATCATCTCTATATGCTACAAAGCTAGCATAATCTAAAAATTAGTATTTCGAGCACCTGACCTCTAATGAAACGAATCTCTAAACATCTTCTTAGTTTGGCTATTATTGCAGCTTTTAGCCCTGCTTTAATCACGACAAGCTATGCACAACTTCATTTGGAAATTGCTAAAGCGCCTGAACAAGCACCTAAAATTGCCATTGTGCCCTTTTCAGGTGACCAAAGCCTTTATCCTGTCATTGAACAGGACTTAAATCGCTCAGGTCGTTTTACCAGTTCTTCGAAAAACTTGGCAGCAACAGCCAGTATGAATCAGGCAAATGGTGCAGCGTGGAAAGCGGCAGGTGTGCCTTATGTGGTGAATGGTGAAGTGAAAACCAATGCCGATGGTTCACTCGCGGTACATTACCAACTGTATGATGTCGAAAAACAACAATATTTATTGAATGAGCTACTTACAGTGCCTGCATCTCGTATGCGATCTGCTGCGCATATGATCAGTGATGCCATTTACCAAGCCATTACGGGTATCAAAGGTGACTTTAGTGGTCGTATCGCGTATGTACTGCGTAACCCTGCAACCCCAGAAAACCGCTACACCCTTCAAATTGCAGATACCGATGGCGAACAACCAAAAACCATTTTAAGTTCACGTGATCCAATTTTGTCTCCTGCATGGACACCTGATGCTAAAAAAATTGCTTATGTGTCATTTGAAACTAAACGTCCTGCAATTTATGTTCAGGACTTGGCAACGGGTCAACGTGAAAAGCTTGCGGGTTTCCGTGGTCTAAATGGTGCACCAAGTTTCTCACCTGATGGTAAAAGTATGCTTTTCACCGCATCTATGCATGATAATCCAGAAATTTACCAGATGGATTTAACTACGCGCCAACTCGAACGTATGACCAACAACTCTGCAATTGATACTGAAGCGCGCTATACCCCAGATGGCAAAGGCTTTATTTTCACCTCTGACCGTGGCGGCTCTGCGCAAATTTATAAGCATAATTTTAGTGACAACTCCACCAAGCGCCTGACTTTCCGTGGAGCGTTCAATGCTCGCGGTAGTTTAAGTGCAGATGGTAAATATGTGGCACTGGTTCACCGCCCTTCTGGCAGTAATTACAAAGTTGCGATTCAAGAAATTTCGACCGGTATTACCAATATTTTAACCCCAACCAGTTTAGATGAATCACCAAGTTTCTCACCGAATGGTCAAATGGTGGTCTATGCCACACGTGAAGAAAGTCGTGGATTGTTGGCTATTATGTCAACTGACGGTCGCTTCCGCATGAATTTACCCAGTGAGCAAGGTGAAGTCCGTGAACCCGCTTGGGCACCTAAATAATTTAATTTAAAATTCAAGGAGATCATTATGAATGTCATTAAAAACTTAGCGTTGCCGCTGATTGCAGTTAGCCTCGTCATGACTGGCTGTGCAAGTCGTAAACCTGCAACAGACATTAGCACTGGAAACACTACACCGACTACGTCTACCACCGTAAATACGTCAGGTCTAAGTGAAGATGCTGCATTAAATGCACAAAACTTGGTGGGTGCATCTTCTAAAGGTGTGACTGAAGCCAATAAAGCATTTTTAGCAAAACGAGTGGTTCATTTTGACTACGACAGTAGTGAACTCACCAATGAAGACTATCAAACGCTTCAAGCACATGCACAGTTCCTATTGGCAAATGCGAACTCAAAAATTGCATTGACTGGTCATACAGATGAACGCGGTACGCGTGAATACAATATGGCACTGGGCGAACGTCGTGCTAAAGCTGTACAAAGCTACCTCATTACCAATGGTGTAAATTCAGGTCAATTGGAAGCCGTGAGCTACGGTAAAGAAATGCCTATCAATGCAGGTCACACCGAAGCTGCATGGAAAGAAAACCGCCGCGTAGAACTTAATTACGAAGCTGTTCCACCGCTGTTAAAATAATCGTAATTTAGAAAATAAAAAAGCGTTCTAACCATGGGGCGCTTTTTAACTTTAAGTTTTGGTGGGGGCTGTTTAAGATTGTTTTTGACTATTTGTGTTTAACTTGGTCTGCTTTCAAATAGTGGTCTGATTCTGATTTTGGGTCTATTTCTGTTACAAGACTTTGCATCGACTCAATCATGTCATGTTTATTAAAGTCTTTATACTCAGGCTTGGCTTCATATGCTTTCCATGCCTCCTTTGATTTATCAGAACTTATATCTTTTAAATCAATACTTTCACTGGGTGTTGGAGTCGCATCGAATGTTAATCTAGTCATGGTGGTACTCTTTCTTTTTTTCTATCCCTCACTCCAACATAACATGTTCTAAAACTCTTACAAGTCTAAAATCACTACAAATCTCACACTAAGCTTTCTATTTTGAGTGGAAGTCATCTAAAATAGACGCAGTAATTATTTTGCTAGTTTTTTACCGCTTTCTTGGAGCTCATTTGTTATGTCTTACCGCACACTTTCCCAATATTTAGAACAACAAAAAGGGAATCTCACACCTGAGCTTTCAAATGTCATCGAAACGATTGCTCAAACCTGTAAAGACATTGATGTACTGTTACAAAAAGGTGCTTTGGCTGGTGTTCTAGGCAGTGCTGGCAATGAAAACGTGCAAGGCGAAGCGCAGAAAAAACTCGATGTCATCTCAAATGACTACCTCATTGATGCTTTGAAAAATAATGCCAATGTCGGTGGTTTAGCCTCTGAAGAATTAGATGATTTCACCCCTGCACAAACAGATGGTCAATATTTGGTTTTGTTCGATCCACTCGATGGCTCAAGCAATATCGACATTAACATGTGTGTCGGTACAATTTTCTCCATTTTGCCTGCTAAAAATGCAGTGACTCAAGCAGAAGACTTCATGCAAGCAGGTACTGAACAAGTGGCTGCTGGTTATGTACTCTACGGTCCATCATCTATGATGGCTTTAACGGTGGGTGCAGGTACCGACTTCTTTACTTTCGATCCTGTTTCTAAAGAATTTTTACTCACCACTGAAAATGTTCAAGTTGCTGCTGACACACAAGAATATGCGATTAACGCATCGAATCAACGTCATTGGGAAGAACCCGTAAAACGCTATATTGGTGAATTACAAGACGGTAAAACTTCGGTGCGTGAAAAAGACTTTAATATGCGTTGGGTTGCCTGTATGGTGGGTGACATTCACCGTATTCTTTGTCGTAGCGGTATTTTCTTGTACCCATACGACACGAAAGACCCGAAAAAAGCAGGTCGTTTACGCTTAATGTATGAAGCGAATCCAATGAGTATGCTCATGGAACAAGCGGGCGGCGCATCGACCACGGGTCGCGTCCGTATTTTAGACATCCAACCAACTGAATTACACCAACGTGTACCTGTTGTGATTGGCTCAAAAAACGAAGTTGACCTTGTTACTCGTTACCACAATTAATTTTTATACTGGAAGTCCAATCATTTCATTGGACTTCCACGGACAGTTTTGACATGGCCATTATTTTTTTAGAATCAAAAGACAACCCTAAAATTAAACACTTACGTGGTTTAATTGAACAAAGTTCATATCGCAAAAAGCAAGGTCAGACGGTACTTGAAGGTACACATTTGAGCCTAGCATGGTTAGAGCAAAATCGTACTCTTAATTCGATTTTCACCACTGAACATGCGATGGAACATCCTGATTTTGATAAAATCGCACAGCTTTATACTGGTTCTGTTTTTGTCTTAAGTGAATCTTTGTATAAAGATTTAAGTACATTAGGGACGACCTTAGCGTGTATTGCTGTGATTGATATTCCATCGTCTACGCAGTCATTGGACTTTTCTAAAGACACGCTTATTCTTGAAAATATTCAAGATCCAGGCAATGTCGGTACTTTACTTCGTTCTGCAGCAGCAGCTGGTATTAAGCAAATTGTGTGTACCAAAGGTTCTGCATCACTGTGGTCGCCACGGGTACTTCGTGCTGGCATGGGCGCACATTTTTCCCTCAATACTTATGAAAATGTCGCTGTTGAAGACCTACTGACCAAATTCAGCATTCCTGTTTATGTGACCAGCTCACATGAGCCTGCAAGCCTTTACTCTAAAGACTTAACCCAGCCTTGTGCTTGGATTTTGGGCAATGAAGGTTCAGGTGTTTCTGAGTATGCACTGGCTAATGCTGCTGCAATTACCATTCCACAGCCAGGTGGTCAAGAGTCATTGAATGTCGCGGCAGCGGGATCAATTTGCTTCTTCGAAATGGTTCGTCAACGCATTTAATTCGTTCAAGAACCGTAACGATACTGCTTAAAAATATAAAAACCGTTTAAACTGCTAAAAATAGTTGCTTAAATTGTCAACCTATCATTATCTTTTAACGTTATATAAGTAACGATTAAAAATAATGGTGGGTACCCAATGACGGGATTTTCCATCTCTATGGATTTAGCACCGAAACATCCACAGTCTGAAGATGCCAGTGTTCTGTTGAGCACAGCTGAACAACGCCTGAAATTTTTCATGCAGGATGTCACAGGTCGTGCCTTGGTGATGATGGAAAGTGCGACACACGGTCATAACGGTATTGCCATGGATTTGGTTCAAGAAGCCTTTATTTCCTTACACAAATCTTATGCAGCAAAATCGACTGCTGAATGGTATCCGCTGTTTTACACGATTTTAAATAATAAATTACAAGATTGGCGTAGAAAAGAAGCGCGTCGCCCTTTCCCACTGTCTTTATTTCAAAAAGTAGATCTCGATTCTGATGACGAAGAAGTCATGGACATCGTAGATGACAGTACACCCAACCCATTACAGTTTTTGTCGCAAGAATTAGCCGTTGAAGAAATTCAATCTGCCATTGCCAAACTTCCTGTTCGTCAGCAACAAGCGTTTATGCTCCGTGCTTGGGAAGGTTTTGATACGCATACCACAGCTGAAATTATGGACTGCTCAGAAGGTAGCGTTAAAACGCATTACCACCGAGCGATTCAAGGTTTAAGACTTTCGCTTTCTCACTTAAATCCACATATAGGGGGATCATCTGATGAAGAACGATGACTTCGCTAAACAAGTGACTTCCAAACTTGATCATCTTGCTCGCCATCATCGCAATAAAACTGTGGTAATGGAGCATGTACTTGAAAATATTCAAGAGAAATCACTTTTATCCAGTTTTATGACGTGGAAAACCACAGGTTTTGCACTCGCAGCTGCGATCACAGGCTTTGTGATATTGCCCAATGCGATTGATTTACAAGATCAGCCCAGCAATCAGCAAGTGATTGTAAGCCCTAAACTCTCTCCTCAAATGATGGAAGATTTAGACATGCTTTCAGTTTTTGGTGAGGAAAAATTAGCCCATGGCAGCTAAACGTCTTGCTTTGGCATTTTGTGCCGTCAGTCTGTTGCAAACGAGTTTTGCAGGATATGAGCGTTTTTGGATTTTTTCTAAAGATGCCAATACTCAAGTCAATGAGACTTGGGATACCCTTTCTGAAACAGAACAAGAAGCATTGATTAAGCGTTACCAAAATTTAAAGGAAATACCCACAGAGCAAACTGTAGCTTTACAACAGCGCATGGACTGGTTTACTCAACTTCCAGAACCTGAAAAACTCAAAATGCGTGAAGCTTGGCAACAAATGAGTACAACTGAGCGCAATGATATGCGTAAAAAAATGCTCAGTGCCACTACAGATGTTCAGCGCAAGGAAATTCGAGAAACTTACTTAAATAAATACGTTCCAGAAACCGTAATCCAAAATTAACGACAGAAGACAGATCAAATTAAAATACTTAATTTAAAAAGCTCAGTATATGTACTGGGCTTTTTAAATTCATTAACCGAAGTCATGTCAGTGAATTTTGTTTTATAAGCAAATATACCCTTAAAGATAATCACCTTCGCGCTCAGGCTGATACATCACTTTTTCAATTTTTACTTTCATTAAATGACCGTCTGGTTGTGGCCACTCAATTTCCTGACCTTCCGCCAAACCTAAGATCGCTGTACCAATCGGTGCAATCACGTTAACTTGCCCCGCTTCACCCTTGAAATCGTGCGGATAAACCAGAGTGATTTCTGTAGACTTGATTGAAGGCGCAATTGTCACTTGTACTCTTGCATTCATGCTTACTACATTACTGGGTAGGTCTTTGGGCTGAACCACTTCAGCACGTGCCAGCTCGTCTTCAAGCATCTGCATGGTCGGAGTTAATTTAGCATGATGTTCAAGCATGGTTTCCAGACGATTTAAATCTTGTTCGGAAATAATAATTTGTG
Source organism: uncultured Acinetobacter sp. (assembly GCA_964579445.1). Classification (GTDB taxonomy): domain Bacteria; phylum Pseudomonadota; class Gammaproteobacteria; order Pseudomonadales; family Moraxellaceae; genus Acinetobacter. The sequence continues at coordinate 2,907 of CAZOGM010000077.1, read as the reverse complement.
GTTTTTTCATGTCTTTAAATCCATTGTAAAAATTCTGATCAAGCAAATACTTCAACTTTAAATATTGTTCTCATCATTTAGTTATATCAGAAAAATTCAGTACCCATCTTTTACTTTTTCTGACTGCAATAAAAAAGCCCCCTTGAGGGGGCTTTTTCTCAAGTTAAAACTTAGTTTGTATACACTGGGTATTTAGCACAAACCGTTTCAACTTTCGCTTTAACTGCATTAATCACAGCCTCGTCGCCTTTCGCATCTAAGATGTCAGCGATCCAACCTGCTAAATCACGTACTTCAGCTTCGCCAAAACCACGAGTTGTCACTGCAGGTGTACCTATACGGATACCTGAGGTCACAAATGGTGAGCGTGGATCATTCGGTACAGAGTTTTTGTTCACAGTAATATGAGCATCACCTAACCAAGCATCAGCTTCTTTACCTGTAATGTCTTGTTTGATTAAAGACAAAAGGAATAAATGGTTTTCAGTACCACCAGAAACAACATCATAACCACGTGCCATTAATACTTCAGCCATTGCTTTAGCATTAACCACCACTTGTTTTTGATAAGCTTTATATTCAGGTGCCATTGCCTCTTTAAAGCAAATCGCTTTAGCCGCTACGGCATGAACCAAAGGACCACCTTGATTACCTGGGAATACAGCTGACTGTAGTTTTTTCTCGATTTCTTCATTTGCTTTTGCAAGGATTAAACCAGAACGTGGACCACGTAAAGTTTTATGCGTCGTCGTTGTTGTAACATCCGCAATTTGTACTGGGCTTGGGTAAACACCCGCAGCAACTAAACCTGCAACGTGAGCCATATCTACAAATAGATATGCACCAACTTTGTCCGCGATATCACGGAAACGCTGCCAATCTACAATCTGGCTATACGCAGAGAAACCAGCAACGATCATACGTGGTTTATGTTCAATCGCTAAACGCTCAACTTCTTCATAATCGATTTCGCCAGTTTCAGTATTTAAACCATACTGAACTGCGTTATACGTTTTACCAGAGAAGCTTACCTTAGAACCGTGAGTCAAATGACCACCGTGAGCAAGACTCATACCCAAAACTGTATCGCCTGGGTTAAGAAGTGCTAAGTAAACAGCAGCGTTTGCTTGAGAACCCGCATGTGGCTGAACATTAGCGTAATCAGCACCAAAAAGTTCTTTAGCACGGTCAATCGCCAATTGTTCGATAATATCGACGTATTCACAGCCGCCGTAATAGCGTTTGCCTGGATAGCCTTCCGCATATTTGTTTGTAAGTTTTGAACCTTGTGCTTCCATAACTGCTGGAGAGCAATAGTTTTCAGAGGCAATCAGTTCGATGTGCGCTTCTTGGCGGGCATCTTCCTTGGTGATTGCTTGCGCGATTTCTGGATCAAATTCAGCAATTGAGATATTGGCAAACATTAGCGAGGTCCTATTAAATTAGGGCTTTTAAGCCGTGCTAAGATTGGCGCATAGTGTAGCATGAAGTTGATTAATTTCTAGAATGAACTTTATTCAGTTTGAAATAAAAACAGCTCATGTTTTGTCCAGCACATGAGCTATCCGAGTAAAATAACTTACTGAATTGGCATATAAGCTTTTACATCTTGCACAATATTGTCGACGTTTTTACTCATTACTGTACTGTGCGTCCATGCTGGACTCGTAATATAGCTAATCTTGGTTTCATTTTTATTTGCAGCAGCAACCAGTGCATCTGTCGCTATATAAGGCACTGTCGTATCTGCAAGCCCTTGATAAATCTTAATTGGTGTTTCAACTTTCACCGTTAAAGGCTGTGAGGTCGTTGCGATGAAAGTTGCAATTGCGGGAACTTGCATAAAATTAGGCTGGATCAATCCATATCCTGCAATTGAGCCTGAATTTTTAGCTGCATAGGCCCCCATACTATTGCCAAAATCTATCCCCACTTCATTTGAACATTTGGTTGCAGCAACAGGTGCAACTGCAGCTGAGTCGGTCTGAAACACTTGGTTATAGGTTGCTGGATTTTTATAACCCTGCATGCCTGCAACAATTAAAGCCGCATAGGTATTTAAAGACGCATAAGTGCCAATTTTATCAGCGACGCTGGTTTGTGTTTCTGCATATTGATTACCAAAGGCAAATATAGTGCTTAAATTCGATGCAGGTGCGACAGCCACTGTGCCTTTATAATCAATATTCGCACGAGCTGCATATTGAGCAGCGCCCAATGCTGCTTGACCACCCTGAGAATGCCCCACCGTGAGCCACTGTTTAGATGCTTTTTTGCCTAACCAATTGCGGGCTGCAACCACAGCATCTGTAATCGAATATCCTTCACTTTTCAAGTTCAAAAATGGATGAGCTTGACCTCCAGGATCACCCAATCCTTCATAATCAGGTGCGACAACCACATAGCCCGCATTTAATAATTTACTAATTAAATCTAAAGTAGAATCTGTAATTTTATTTCGACTTGGCGCACATTGATCAGCAACACCCGTTGTACCATGTGCCCAGACTACAATTGGCCAACCTCCTATAGGTGGCACAGTCTTGGGTGTAAACACCAAACTGGTTGCTTGAGTCTCTTGACCTGAAACACCGAGCATTTTATAGGTCATCACAACACTATCCTGAGCATACGCAGACATATCAGTTAAGGAATATGCCTGAGGTGTTCCCACGACGGGATTTGAAATTTTATTAACAATTGAATTGTCATTATATTTTTGATCATCATCATTACATGCAGATAACAACATGCTTGAACCGATTATCATCAATGTCGTTAGGCTTTTGTTCATATTATTCATCCTTAAATTTAATTTTAATTCTATTCATGCAAGCTCATTTCTAGAACTTTACAGTTATTAAAATCATCTTTTTTCAAAATGATAGCAAGCATTTTTTTGTAGGG
>CAZOGM010000076.1:7028-9796 GCA_964579445.1 uncultured Acinetobacter sp. | reverse complement strand
TCAATCAATCCATACGGAATTTAATTTCTAATAAATGCCAGCCAAATTGGCTTTTGATTGGACCGTGCAACTCACGTTCAGCCAAGGTAAATACAGCTTTATCAATCGGGCCGACCAACTGACCTTTTTTAATCTCTCCCAATTCACCGCCTTTTTTGTTAGATGGGCAGGTTGAATTTTGTTTTGCAATTTTTGAAAAATCAGCACCTGCCTTAATTTTCTTTTTGAGCTGTTCAGCCAGTTCTTTGTCTTTGACCAAGATATGACGCACGATGGCAGACTTCATGCTTTTTTCCCTTTGATTGCTGTATTACTCACGATTTTAACCTGTTTTAAGGGTTGGCACTGCGGGCAAAACACTGAAGCTCGTTGTCCAAGTTTTAAATTTTCCAAGGTGGTTTCGCAGTTCACACACATTTCGCCCGCACGACCATAAGCAAGTAAGGTTTGTTGGAAGTAACCATTTTCTCCCATAGCATTGGTGTAATCTCTTAAGGTCGAACCACCCAAATCAATCGCTTGTTTTAAAATCCGTTTCACTTCAACTACAAATCGTTCAATTTGATCCCGACTTAGACTGGAGGCGGGTTGTGCGGGATGAATACCTAAATTAAACAAACTTTCTGTGGCATAAATATTCCCAACTCCCACCACGATGTGATTGTCCATAATGGCAACCTTAGCCCCGACATTTTTGGTCTTAAATTTTGCAGCTAAGTAGTCTGCGTTAAATGCATCACTTAAAGGTTCGGGGCCAAGCGTATCAATCAGTTTGGTTTGGGACGACTCATTTAGCCATAAAATACAACCAAAACGGCGTGGATCGTGATAACGCAGCTCGGTATCTTCAAATTCAATCACCAAATGATCATGTTTGCGCAGTTCTGTTGGTGTCTCACATAAACGAAAGCTTCCTGACATCCCCAAATGCCACAGCATGGTGTCATGTTCAAATTCAGCCAGAATATATTTTGATCTGCGGGTGAGTCGAATCAGTTTTTGTCCCACCAATTTATGCACGTCATTTGGGATAGGCCAGCGCAAACTTGAATTATTGACTTGAACACGGCAGACGGTTTGATCAATCAGTGGCAACAGACTGGTCTTGGTGGTTTCAACTTCAGGTAATTCAGGCATGCGCGTTCATTTACAATGGGGAATGGGTTTAATATCGGGTTCAGGGTTTTAAATTACAAGTCTGCTGTGTCTGGCTTTGCTACAATTTTTTAAATTTAATGTGGATGAAATTAAAATTAAAATAATATTCGCTGAATATTTAAACCTTAGTCTAAGCTTTGAAATTTATTTTAAAGAATGATAATCATAAAAAATAGCTAAACAAAAAATAAGTATCTGAAATTTAAAAACAATATTTTTATTTCAATATTTTGTTATGTATTAAAATATAATATATAAAAAAAAGTTTAGTAAATAATAAAAATAATGCTGAGATAAGCGGATGGAAATTAGGTAACTTTCCTCTCATTACAGGATAAAGGCATTTTGGTTGTCCTGAAATCGCTCTCTCTTTTAGGTACGATCATGAAAAAAATTAGTTTTAGTCTTTTGTCCTTCATCATGGCAGCCACTCACGCCTCTGCACAACAAGCATTTGAGCCGAAAGGGCAATATTTACTGGGTGACTGGAATGGTCAACGGACTGAACTTGCACAAAAAGGGATAAAGTTTGAAGCGAATGCATTAACAGATGCTGCTTATTTGGCAGATGGGGGACGCAATGATGGCGCTGACCCAACCTTATCTGCTCAGTTTTGGTTAGGAGCGCAACTTGATCTTGAAAAATTGGCAGGTTTGAATGGTGTGACTGTTCGTGCGGTCATGACTGCGCGTCAAGGTCAAAGTACCTCAATTCGAAATTTACAAGATCCAGCTGCACCGCAACTGGCCAATGTTCAAGGGACATTTGGTCGCGGTAACCAAGACAGTCGTTTAACGGAGCTTTCAATTGAAAAGAACTTTAAGGATCAAGGCTTAAGTATTAAAGCAGGTCGTTTGGGTTTGGGGATGGACTTTAATGTCATGGCATGTGATTTTGCCAGTACGGCATTTTGTGCTGCACAAATGGGGAAATGGCAGGGCAATATCTGGATGAACACACCTGTCTCACAGTGGGGTGCCCGTGTTAAAAAAACTATTTCACCTGAACTTGCTGTGCAAGCAGGTGTTTATGAGTTCAACCCAGACAATGGCAATGGCACCAAAGAAAGCCAAGGTTGGAGTTTGAATACTGACAACGCAGATGGTGTGACCATTCCTGTTGAAGTGGTATGGACACCTCAGTCCTTGCTGAATGGCCTACCTGGTAGTTACCGCATCGGTGGGATGTATAACACCGCAGATGATTTAAAAAATCAAAAAGATATTGCCACAGGTCAAGCTGAAGATCGTACCTTTGCCGGTTGGTTGGCCATAGAGCAACAACTGACTTCTACAGGTTCAGGACGTCAGGGTTTGCATTCATTTGCCAATTTTACATGGCATGACCGTACCACCAATAAAGTCGATAACTCACAGCAACTGGGTCTAAAATATATCGGTTTGGTTGCTTCACAGCCCAATGATATTTTAGGTTTAGCTGTAAACCGTGTGCATGTGAACGAGCGTTTTACAGCAGGAAAAGCTGCTTATGATGCCAGTGCTGAATATAATATTGAACTGAACTACAGCTACAATGCAACGCCTTGGCTCATGTTACGTCCAAATATTCAGTACGTGGTTAACCCGGGTGCAAGTCACAATGTAGACAA
>CAZOGM010000076.1:3159-6928 GCA_964579445.1 uncultured Acinetobacter sp. | reverse complement strand
AAAGTCATGACTTCTAAAACAAAAGAAACAGACTCATAAACGAGTCTGTTTCTTTTTTGCTGTTGAATTAAGTGAAGATTATTTGCTATAGATTAAATACGCAAAAGGGAGTCGTCGCATGTCTTTATTATTTCAACCGATTCAGTTTGGATCGCTTCATCTAAAGAATAGAATTATTATTGCACCAATGTGTCAGTATTCGGCATCTGAACAGGGCGAATTGAGCTACTGGCATGAACAGCAATGGGCAAATTATGCATTATCAGGTGCCGGTTTATGCATTGTTGAAGCCACTGCGGTACAACCCGAAGGGCGAATCAGCTATGCAGATCTAGGACTCTGGAATGATTTACAACGCGCTCAGATGAAAGCGTTGTTGGTGAAAGTGAAATCTTTGTCACCCATGCCGATAGGTGTGCAACTCGCACATGCGGGTCGTAAAGCATCTACAGATAAGCCGTGGGATGGAAAAGGACAGTTTTCACCAGAGCATGCTCAAGGTTGGCAGACGGTTTCAGCCAGTGATATACCGTTTAACACCTCCAACAGTAAACCGCATGCATTGAGTACTTCTGAAATTGAAAAAGTAATTGCTGATTTTGCAGATGCGGCTGTGCGCGCAGTCGATGCTGGATTTGATTTAATTGAGGTGCATGCTGCACATGGTTATTTGTTGCATCAATTTTTATCACCTCTGTCAAATCAGCGCAGTGATGAATATGGCGGTAGTTTGGAAAATCGAATTCGCCTGACGTTGCAAGTGGTCCAAGCCATTAAAAATGTGGTGCCTGAAGGCTACCCAGTGGGTGTCCGAATTTCAGCATCAGACTGGATGGATGATCACGGCGGTTGGGATATCGATTCATCCATTGGATTATCCAAAGCCCTTGAACAATTGGGCGTGGCGTATATTCATGTGTCCTCGGGTGGTTTGCATATTCAGCAAGACATTAAAATTGGAGCAAATTATCAAGTCCCTTTTGCTCATGCCATTAAGCAAAATGTCAGTATTCCTGTCATTGCTGTTGGACTGATTACCGAAGCAAATCAAGCGGAAGATATCTTGGTACATGGTCAAGCCGATGCGATTGGACTGGCGCGTGCCATGCTCTATGACCCAAGATGGCCATGGCATGCAGCAGCAAGCTTAGGTGAAGAAATTGACATTAGTCCACAATATTTGCGCTGTCAGCCACATGAAGTGAAATCTTTGTTTAAAGCATTCTAAATTTAGTGCATTACTTACCACTTTTTAACACTCGCTTTTTCGTATAAATTGGATCAGACTGAGTTTGAAAGTGGTTTTTTGCTTATATTTAAAGGTTTTAAAGGGGATAGTTTGAGATGGTTTTTGCAGTGATTGTGCCTATTTTTTTGCTACTCGCTTTGGGCTACTTATCTGTAAAATGCCAGTTATTGTCTAAAGATAATGTCGCGACTGTAGGCGCTTTCGTGATTAAAATTGCACTACCTGCACTGTTTTTGCAGTCGCTTTCCTCTAAAGATCTACATGAAATTTGGTATCCCGGCTATTTCTTTGTCTATAGCGGGGTGACCTTAATACTCTATACCACAGCATTTTTTGTGGTTTCGCATTATTTTAAAAACAATCAATCTCAATCTGCAGTATTGTCTTTGGGCGCATCTATGTCCAATACAGGGCTAATTGGAACTGCGGTTTTGACCTTGCTCATGGGTCAAAAAGCCATGACTTATACTTCACTGGTGGTGATTATCGAAAGTTTATTGCTGATACCGACTGTATTGGTGTTGGCGGAACTGAGTACACAAAAACAAGCCAATCTCTGGTCTATTCTGAAACGTACTGTTTTAACCTTGGTTAAAAATCCATTGTTTATGGGCGTGATCATCGGTATTGGCTGTGCCGTATTAGAGATCAGAATCCCGCGTTATCTCGATGATGCGTTGGCATTACTTGGACAAACTGCTTCACCATTGGCTTTATTTTCTATTGGCGGTGGGGTTGTTGGACTCACGCTAAAATACGTCAATCTACAAAGTGTTTATTTGATAATTTCCAGTAATTTGATTATGCCTTTATTGGTGTTTTTAGGGTTGACTCATTTAACCGATGCCAGTCAGGAAATGGTTTATACAGGGACTATTATTGCATCCTTACCGATGCCGACGATCTTTGGTATGTTGGGGCAGGCTTATGGCTTAAATGATCAAACGCTTACGCCACTCCTGATGAGTACAATTTTTGGCTTTATGGTGTCCGCCTCCCTTATTACGTTATGGTGGAGCTGAGTTATATGGTCTTTTTAATTAAACAGAGTTATTACACAGAGTTGTTGACTTGAATACAAAAAAACCCTGATCAAATCAGGGCTTAATGTCTATATACACTCAAAACTTCAAATCTATTTAGGTTAAGATTTTGCTTTCGCTGCTGGGTTCTTAGCATTTTCAGCGATCATTTTATTGACCACATCTAGGCCTTGTTTGGCTTGAGGAACATTTTGCTCAGCCAAAGCTGTAAATATTTTTTTCGCTTCAGGTAAATTTTGCGGCACGATATTGCCATTTACAAACATATTACCAATCGCCATAAGCGCTGGAATATAACCTTTTTTTCCGAGGTCTTGAATGCTTGCTAAGCCTGTTTTAATTGATGCTTCTTTCTTGGTTTTAAAACCCAGTGAAATGTCATACAACGCCTTGGCATGAATTGCAGGGTAGCTGCCTTTTTTAATTAAAGGATCAAGTTTTTGTAATGCAAGTTTATCTGAGCTGTCTTTGCCTTCAGAGAACAGGACGACAGCCAACTCGACAATAGCATCATCAAAGCCTTGTGCTGCGGATTTTTCTAAGTACTCACGTGATTTCTTTTCATTTTTGGATAGTCCCAAACCACCCGTTGCGTAGTTTTGAGCCAATACATAATTGGCCAATGCATAGCCTTTGGCACCGGCTTGTTCATACAGTTGAACTGCTTTTTTATTGTCTTGTTTGGTGCCTTGACCCGCTTGAGTCAGGTACGCCAAATTATAGGTGGCTTGTGCATTTCCTGCTTTAGACAGGCGTTCAAGTTCCTGATAAGCGGCGTTAAAATTTTGAGCTTTAATCAGTTCTTGAACCTTAGTGAATTCGGGTCCAACAGTGGGTGCGGCAGAAAAAGCGACTGAACTTGCTAATGCCAGTACAGCACCACATAGAATTTTCTTCATATTGTTATAACCTTATATACGGTAACCCATTCTCATGTCTGGATAAAATGTGGGCGTTTAAATTTCACTTTCATCATAGTATTTATTGTGTGAATGTAAATATACGATATGTACTTTAACTTGGTTATTTGTTCATTTTGTTTATTCGATGATGTTTATGCGACATTGATGATTGTTAAGTTTTGCCGCAGGTGTGAAACCCATTTTCAAGAGCGCGCTTATCAGTCAAGCTTGAGTGATAGCCCAAACACATTGACTAATTGTTGCTTTAAGCTTGGTTTAACAATCAGAGTCTGATTAAATTGTCAGGTAGATTATTTGTGAGACAAGCATGTTTATTAAAAGCATTAAGCGTAACTATTTAAGAGTTCTTGAGGATGAATCAATTCCTGAGGAAGAGAAAATTGATGCACTTTTAATGAAGCTAGGTGGTCAGTTTTTAGTGAGTAAAGATGATCGCGTTTATATCTTTAAAAATGGTGAAGCTGAAGCCAAGTTTGATGCAAAGCATGCGCGTGCTTATCATTTTAAAGATTACGTCTGTAAAGATATGAATAAGCTTTTTCATGATTTTTGAT
>CAZOGM010000076.1:0-3059 GCA_964579445.1 uncultured Acinetobacter sp. | reverse complement strand
CATAGAACAATAAGAAAGACCTTAATCCACTGCAAAGAGGCTTGACGTGGTTTTTAGAAAAAATAATACAAAGTAATCACTCGTATATAAAGGCTACATCAGTTTCATCAAAAAAAACTTAGTTCCAATAATTTAAGTTAGGTCATATAAAAAGTTACTTTTCATCATATGAATCGAGACGCATCTAAAATGATAAAAATATTCTTAATTTTATTCATCAGTTTAATGGGTTCGAGAGCAGTTTTCGCCCAACAGCCAAATTTGGTTCCTCATTCAATCACCTTGAAAAATGGCAAGAATTTTTATTTAAATTTGCCAGAAAATTATGAAATCATTTCTGCCGCTGAGGGCTTAAAACGCATTCGTTTCTTTGCAAAAGCACCCGACGGTAGAATGTTTATAACAGATATGCATGATTTAACCGACAATACAAAAGGTAGCGTTTATATTTTGGATGAATGGAATGCTGAGACTGGAAAATTTGGTAAAGTTATTCCTTATATGATGGGTTTGAAGAATCCAAATTCAATCCAATTTTATACCGATGCGTTAGGGCAAGATTGGTTATATATGGCTGAAACACACCAGTTAACCCGACGAAAATTCACTCAAGGCGAAGTGAAACCAAAGTCCAAGTTCGAGGTTTTAGTAAATTTTCCTGATTATGGTTTAAGTTATAAATATGGTGGCTGGCATTTAACACGAACCGTTGCAGTGGGAGGCAATGGAAAAATATATGTGTCCGTGGGTTCGAGTTGTAATGCATGTGTTGAAAAAGAAAACATCCGAGCAAGCGTTTTAGAAATGAACCCTGATGGTTCAGAACAAAGGATTTACGCCAAAGGCTTACGCAATGCCGTGGGTTTGAAATGGATTGGAAAATTTTTATTTGCCACCAATCAAGGTTCAGATCATTTAGGGAATAAAAAGCCCGATGAGACTTTTTACGCATTAAAACGTAATGCTGATTATGGTTGGCCATCCTGTTATTCATCAAATGGTAAAATTTTGCTAGATCCAAAATTCAAACGTGCATCTGGCTGTAAGAATATCCCATCACCCTATGCTTATTTTCCCTCTCATTCCTCTGCACTCGGCTTTGAATATTTTGATGAGCCCAGTACAGATAACACGATGAAGAATTCTTTTTTAGTGGCTTTACATGGCTCAACTGACGAAAAGATTGGTCATGGCTACAAAATTGCGATAATGCGGAAAGGGCAAAAATTAGAAACTTTTGTGGATGGTTTTTTAGTGGGAAAAACGGTCAATGGGCGACCTGTAGATATTTACCGTGTCGACGCACATTCTTTTTATTTTTCAGATGATAAAGCAGGTGTGGTTTATTATGTTAGGAAGAAAAATTCTTCCTAACATGTATAGATTTAAACAGGACGAGCCACGTCACCACTTAAATATTCAGGCAAGTCTAAAACAGTGAAGTTTAATTCAGCCAAAGCTTCTGGGCGTGCAACCACCAGTGCCACATAACCATTTTCAACGGCTGCACTGTTGACCACTTGCACGCTTTTATCAAGTTGTTCTGCTTCAGCAGGAACAGCACCAGTGCCTTTAATCACGTGCAACCATGCTTTCGGTTTAGCTTTAAACCACAAACGTGCAATCACTTCCTGACCCAGGTAACAGCCTTTGTCATAGTGAACGCCTTCACGTTGATGTAGACGCAGCTCTTGTGGTTGGAACATATGCTCAATCGCTTGGTTTATATATGCCTGACCCTGCTGAATGGCTTGGACTTGCCACGCTGAAATATCAGTTTCAGTCGCTGCAAATGTGGTGGTGTTATCCGTTACGGTTGGAAATACTTGACCCACTTCTTCAAGCTTCATTTTTGAAAAAGCACCAAACTTTTTAATGTGTTTGGCAAATTCTTCTGCTTGATCTTGTGTGGTCACAATTTCAAAATGTTCAGGATTAATTTTGGTGAGCCACAAACCAAAATGAATACGACCTTTTAAATCACAGATGGCAGTGTAACGTGTTTGATTTTCTTCAAGACGTTCAACATGTAAGGTGACTTGACCTTGAAGGAATTTTTGCGCATCCACACCAATTAAAGTGAATGAGGAGAAAGCCAAAGTGCTCATTTAATACTCTCGTGAATAGCATCTAATACTAAAGAATTAGCCTAATTTTCCACTATTTTAGAAAAAAAAGCACATTTAGCGCAATTAATCCAAAGTTTATGTAACAAAGCATGTCTAAAACCTGTGTTTTAATGTTTAAGTTTATGAAATATAACAAATTTGGGAAATGGTATTTTGACAGTGTACTATGCCTGCATAAGTGATGATGACTCATCCCGCAAAAAAACATATTTAGAAAAATGATGCAAAAGGCAGGATCGCGATGAATAACAACTACCGTAAACCACTGCAAGGCACCCAGCTTGAATATTTTGATGTGCGCCAAGCCATTGAAGATCTTCAGCCAGGCGCGTATGCCAAACTCCCATATACCTCAAAAGTATTGGCTGAACAGCTCGTTCGCCGCTGTGACCCAGCAATTTTAGAGCAATCCTTAAAAGAATTAATCTTTAACAAACAAGACCACGACTTTCCATGGTATCCCGCACGTGTGGTCTGTCATGACATTTTGGGGCAAACTGCACTGGTCGATTTGGCAGGTTTACGTGATGCCATTGCAGAACAAGGGGGTGACCCATCTAAAGTCAATCCTGTTGTTCCGACCCAGCTCATTGTGGATCACTCATTGGCCGTGGAGTTTGGTGGTTTTGACCCAGACGCATTTGAGAAAAACCGTGCGATTGAAGACCGCCGAAATGAAGACCGTTTCCATTTTATTGAATGGACAAAAACAGCCTTTGAAAATGTCGATGTAATTCCTGCGGGCAACGGCATCATGCACCAAATCAACTTGGAGAAAATGTCTCCAGTGATTCAAAACCGTGGTGGTATTGCTTACCCTGATACTTGTGTAGGAACAGATTCACATACACCGCATACCGATGCACTCGGTGTAATTTCCATTGGTGTGGGGGGGTTAGAGGCTGAAAACGTGATGCTCGGTCGTGCATC
>CAZOGM010000075.1:8654-9800 GCA_964579445.1 uncultured Acinetobacter sp. | reverse complement strand
GCTCGTCCAATCATTAAATCATCACAACTCGATTCTATACGGCACTGTTTTGCATCTTTATTGGTCCAAATTTCACCGTTGGCAATCACATTGATTTTTAAAGCCTCTCGAATCGGTTTAAGCTGATCCCAGAAAGCAGGAGGGGTATAGCCTTCCGCTTTAGTACGTGCATGAACCGTAAGCCATGATGCACCTGCATCTTCTATAGCATGCGCATTTTCCAAGGTGTAGTTACGATCCATATAACCTAAGCGCATTTTTGCCGAGACAGGGATATGACGAGGGACAGCATCACGCACGGCTTTGACCAACATATGTACCGTTTCAGGTTCATCGAGTAACACTGAGCCACCACGATGTCTGTTCACGGTCTTTGCGGGGCAACCAAAATTTAGATCAATCGCAGGCGCACCCAGTGCCACAGCACGTAATGCATTTGCAGCCAGCATTTCTGGGTTGTTGCCCAAGAATTGCACATGTACTGGCGTGCCTGCTGCAGTTTTGCCGTTATTTAAAAGCTCTGGACAATAGTTGTGATACACATGGTCAGGCAGTACCGCATCGGTTACTCGAATAAACTCAGTTACACACCAGTCGAAGCTTCCGACATGCGTCAGAACATCGCGCATAATTGGATCAGTTAAGCCTTCCATCGGTGCAAGGATGAGTTTCACAGCAACTACCTGATTAAATCAAAAAGAGGGTTATACGTTTTTCTAGGGAGGATGTCTAGAAAAGGCGTTTAAATAAGCCAAATAACCTCACGCCATGAAGCATCAAGTTATCGGACTAAAGTCAACTTAGAAATACAGATACCTTAAGACTGAAATTTAATGTTCAATGTTTATTTTTAGGGTAATGTATTCAATCTCATCGACAAACCATGATCGCGTTAACGTTACCGTAATCTGCAAGTTAATATTAACGTCATTGAAAGCTTGCTGATTTTGGCAAAATGGCGTGGTTTGAGTACCATCAATATATTTGACGATCCATTTCCTACACCCACCTCGGCTCCCATACTGTATACCGACTAAATTAACAGTCATCACTTCAGATTTCGATAGTGTCAGACTGATTAAGGCTAAATAATATAGGCTCATATTGACCAAAATAATGATCACTAAAACTAAGCCTAAATAAGCG
>CAZOGM010000075.1:5165-8554 GCA_964579445.1 uncultured Acinetobacter sp. | reverse complement strand
AATAGATGTGAAAATATTGTTTTAGTGGCTTTATATATTTTTCTTGTCGAATAAGTTGAAATTACATATGTACTCAACTCATCTACCCAAAACCATTTCCAAAATAAACTTAGAACCAATAAAACCAATGGCCAATAAAATAAAACCCACAATGGTAAAGCGACGTGCTTTTTGACCGCGCCAGCCAAATTTATAATGACCAAACAGTAACGCACCATAGACAAACCACGACACGATACTAAAGGCGGTTTTATGGGCCAAGTGCTGAGCAAAGAAATTATCAATAGTGAAGAAGCCAAACAGTAAGGCTGCTGTCAATAAGGCAAAGCCTGTAATCAACATATCAAACAATAAAGATTCCATCGCTTGGAAGGATGGAAGCAAGTTCACCCAAACTCGATTTTTTTGTTTATTGCGTAATTCACGGTCTTGTAACCATAAAAGCACAGCATGAATGGTGGCCATTAACAGCACGGCATAAGCCGATAAAGACAGAATAATATGCAGATCTAAACCAAAGGAATTTTGTTTTAATTCTAAGATGGGCTGGCTCATGGCGAAGCCAAAAATAAGACCTAAAGCAGCAACAGGGATACCAATCAGATTCAGTGCAATCACAGGTCGATAAGTACTGTAAAGCAAACTGAGTAACAGCATTAATGCCGAGGTAAACGACATCAGATTGAAGACATTATAGTTAATGCCAAGCGGTGTGTTCATGTCAAAATATAAAACCAGCGCATGTAAAAGCAGACCTAAGCCAGAAATAAGACCAATAAACCAATGATTTGGTGTACGTTTTGACATTAAGTGTAAAAACAAATACCAAAAAGATGTGGTATAAGCAAATAATGCTAAAATTGTGTAAACCAAAGGGAGGCTAATCATGTCAAACCTTTTTCTGGATGCTGAATATTCATGTGATGAGATATAAATTCCATGTGAACTACAGTATCCTATAGCATCTTATGCATAAATTTTCTATTTTAAGAAAGATTTTTTTGCAACAACCATTTTAAGCGGATTTTGCAATGTTTGATACCTTAACAGAACGACTCACGCAGAGTTTAAGAAATGTTACTGGCTCAGGGCAACTGACCGAAGACAACATTAAAGATACGTTACGTGAAGTACGTATGGCCCTGCTAGAAGCTGACGTTGCCTTACCTGTAACTCGTGAGTTTATCGCGAAAGTTAAGGAAGAGGCATTGGGTCAAGAAGTGATGACTCAGCTTTCTCCCGGGCAAGCTTTCGTCAAAATTGTTCATGACGAACTGACAAAAATGATGGGCGCGGCGAATGAAAGCCTAGACCTTGCTGCGAAACCACCCGTTGTGGTGTTGCTAGCAGGTTTGCAAGGTGCGGGTAAAACCACGACTGCCGCCAAACTTGCACGTTTTTTAAACGAACGTCAAAAGAAAAAAGTTGCAATGGTCTCTGCCGACGTATACCGTCCAGCGGCGATTAAACAGCTACAAACGGTTGCTGGTGAAGTTGGTGCGATTTTCTTAGAATCGAGTGCTGATGAAAAGCCGATTAACATTGTAAATCGTGCGATTGAACAAGCAAAAATCCAGTTTGCTGATGTGCTCATTGTCGATACTGCAGGTCGTCTGCATATCGATGATGACATGATGGACGAAATTAAAGAGCTTCACGCCGCGATTAATCCGACTGAAACCTTATTCGTGGTTGATGCCATGACAGGTCAAGATGCGGCGAATACGGCAAAAGCCTTTAATGATGCATTACCGCTTACAGGTGTGATCCTGACCAAAACTGATGGTGATGCACGTGGTGGTGCTGCGTTATCTGTTCGTGCGATTACTGGTAAGCCAATCAAATTTTTAGGTATGGGTGAAAAGCTGGATGCCTTAGAGCCATTCCATCCTGAACGTATTGCCCAGCGTATTTTGGGGATGGGTGACGTACTGTCACTGGTTGAAGAGCTTGAACGCAAAGTCGATAAAGAAAAAGCCGAAAAAATGGCGAAAAAATTGCAGAAAGGCGGTAGCTTCAATTTTGAAGATATGCTAATGCAATTTGAACAAATGAATAAAATGGGCGGCATGATGGGCTTCTTGGACAAATTGCCGGGCATGAGCAACTCAGGTATTCAAGATGCGCTTGCGCAAGCCAATCCTGAAAAGCAAGTGAAAAAGATGGAAGCGATTA
Organism: uncultured Acinetobacter sp.; assembly: GCA_964579445.1. Taxonomy (GTDB): domain Bacteria; phylum Pseudomonadota; class Gammaproteobacteria; order Pseudomonadales; family Moraxellaceae; genus Acinetobacter. Next base: position 6,379 of record CAZOGM010000075.1, on the reverse strand, counting down.
TCCAATCGATGACCATTAAAGAGCGTCGTAATCCTGACCTGATGAACCCAAGCCGTAAGAAGCGTATTGCTTCAGGTTGTGGTATGGATGTGGTGGAAGTAAATAAACTGATTAAACAGCATGCGCAGATGGCAAAAATGATGAAGAAATTCTCTAATCCATCGGGTATGGCGAAAATGATGAAGTCATTGACCGGTATGCAAAAGAAATTCGGTGGCGGTGGAGGTATGGGGCCATTATTTGGTGATAACACACCAAAGAAATAATGTGAGCTTCATCCCGATCATAAAAAAAGGTGCCTTGTGCACCTTTTTTTATGATCGACGTTTTATGATGGATATTGAGGGTCCAGTCACTTACAGTTTTTAGCAAAGTCCACACATTGTCCTAGAGCCGTTTCAGGCAAGATAAAAGCTGTTCAGAATAATCAAAAGGAGTCTCTATGGCGCAAGTGAATGTCATACACGGTTATACCGCAAGTCCAGAAGAGAACTGGTTTCCATGGTTGCAAGCGCAGGCCGATCTCCACGGTATTGATCTGAATGTTTTACGTCTCGACCCTTCAGAACGGCCCAAATTGCAAGTCTGGGATCAGCAAATTCAAGAGCAGATCGGATCGCTGAATGAAGACAGTGTTGTTATCGCGCATAGTTTAGGCTGTCTAGCCACATTGCATTATCTGAGTCATGAATTACAGCAGCAACGCATACTTAAGCTGATTTTGGTGGCAGGTTTCAATGGTCGTCTGGGACGGCTGGATGAAGTCAATCCTTTCATTGATGCCGCGGATATCGATTTTGATTTGTTAAAGCAACAGATTGCAGAACGGGTGGTGATTTATTCCGAAGGGGATGATCGAGTGTTACCCGCTTTTAGTCTGGAACAAGCACGAAGTCTAAATGCCAGCGTAATCGCTGCACAGCACCAAGGACATTTTATTGACTCGCAAGGTTGCACTGAATTGCCTGAAGTATGGCAGGAAATTATTCGTGTGATTGCTATTGAGCAATAGGTTTAATGGTTATGTGCACGCGCAATTAGTCTCTGTATGGACGTAGCTTGAATGCAAAAATGATTGAAATGAGGCAGGCAGAGTATTTTGCAAGGAGAATTGGTTTTGTGAATGCCCTGAGTTTGAGAATATCTTAATTTTATTTTGTTTTATGCCAAGCCATGACAGATATTAAAAAAGCAGCGATTCGACGCTGCTTTTT
>CAZOGM010000075.1:0-5065 GCA_964579445.1 uncultured Acinetobacter sp. | reverse complement strand
TCTTCTTCTAACTCGGCATAGATCGCGTTGATGATCTCAGATTTTTGTTCATCGTCTTCGACCAATTGACCTTGTTTGTCCCAAATTTTGTTATCAACCCAGTCATAGTCTTCGTTATTGTTTAAGCTAATTTCAGCCGCTTTTGTACCTGATGAATACCAAAGACGCTGTTTAATCAGTTCCGCTGTGGTTTCACTTTCAATTCCGAGTTTTCCATTGCTATAAAAAGATTGAGAACTTCCAACTTCTTCACCGTCTTCAAATGTACCCGTGTAAGAGACTTTACCATTTGGATAATAGAGCGTTACAGGACCGCTCACGTAGTCATTTTCAAAGCTGAACAAGCCAATTGGGTCTTTAATCCAAAGCGGGGAAGACTGCTGCGTTTGGGTTTTTTGATAGAAGTCTTGAACCAAGAAGCGCCCATCTTTGTCACGACCCAACAGTTTACGATAGTAACCATCTTCAATAGGAACAAGTGAATAGCTTGGATCGATGGTTGATGCACAGCCACAATCTTGTTCATTGGGTGTTTTGCTAAAATAAGAGATGATCGGCTGCGTGGTGCTGAGCTGTTGTTGAATGGCAGGTGGAATTTTTTGAGCATTCGGTGCCATGCTGGTACAGCCGCTAAATAAGACGCTCATACCCAGAATGACCGATGAAAAGAGGGCGCTTTTATTCATAATTATTACTCGTAAGTCTTAGATTAAGTACACTATTTTTAGCTTATTGTGTTGTACTTCACGCAGTATAAGTGAAAAAGTGCGCTTGACCTTTTAAATCATTCAAAAATCACAAAAATTCAACAATCTTGTAGTGAGGTCGTGGGCGCTTTCTAATTGGGTTGCTGGGCGATATACATGTTCAAGCCTTTGAGCAATAAATCTGGCTCAACCTTCGGATTAAAATCACTTAAGTATTGTGCAAATAAATGAGCATCACCGCCTGTCAATACCAATTGGCGTGGCGATTGCGACATAACTTGGCGTATGGTGCTGAGTAATCCAAGGAAAATGCCATGATGAACTGCGTCAATGGTGTTCCGTCCTGGACTGAGTTCAGCAAAAGCAATATCTGGAATTTTAATGCCTTTGGTATTTTGAATGAGCGAGTTACGCTGTAAATAGAGATTGGGCAAGATATAGCCACCCAAGTGCTGTAAGCCCTCGGTCAGATCAATCGTCAGCGCCGTGCCACAGCTCACCACACATAAATTTTGCTCAGCGTTTGCTACAGCCAATACTTGTAACCAACGGTCGATACCCAGCTGATGGATATCGTCGTATCCACAGATCAGTCCTGAATATTCAGCATGTACTTTGGCAAAGGTCACGGGCACATCTAACATTTTCAAAATGCGGATAATCCGATCATTATTTTTTTTGTCTTGAACTGAAGAAATACCGACACGATCAAGTTTTAACGATTTGAAATGCTGAACTAAACCCAATATCAAATCTGCAGGAGATTGAAGATGAAGCTCAGCCGCATGCTCAATCACCTGCTGGTCTTCAGTGATCCAGTATTTTAAACGGGTGTTCCCAATATCAAGCCAAAGACGTTTCATGCTGTATTCCGTAGATTCATGGCGCTACTTTAAGGCGAAGACGACCTTGATAGAAGCCTTCTATGCTTTGATTGATCAAAATGTTGATGCGACCATCGTCTGAGATGCCCTTAAAAATACCTTCAATCGTTTGGTGCGTTTGCTCAAATTCAACGCTTTGATTCATGAAAGCCGCATAATGATTAAAACGACCTGACAGGTTATAGCTACCATGCTCGAACCATTGTCCCGCTTGTTGAATAGCAAGGTAGAGTTCACTGATCATTTGAATCCGATTCGGATACTGGACACCCAGTTGCATCAGTGATGTGGTGTGCTGATCAGGTAGCTGGGCTTCTAAGGGAAACAGGTTAATTCCGACCCCCACAATCGCCTGATTTGCGTTAATCGGTTCAACCAAAATCCCGCCCCATTTGCCTTGAGCGCTGTAGAGGTCATTTGGCCATTTGATTTGTATATCGCTGAGGTTTTTTAAGCTTGGTATTTGTAATATATTCAAGGCAATTTCAAGGGCTAAGCGCCCATCTAAGGGTGTTCGCGTTTCAAGTAATGTGCTTAAATAAATATTGCCTGCGGGTGAAACCCATTCTCGTTGATGCTGACCCCGACCTTGGGTTTGCATTTCGCTACAGACCAAAATGCCTTGAACGCCACGCTTTGCCAGTGCTCTGACTTCATCATTGGTGGAGGTGGTGATTTGTTTGAGCAACAGAACTTCGGGAAGTTGCTGTGCATCGCTGAGCAGTTGTCGCAGATGACGAGTCTCTAAATCCATATTAAATATGAGAAGAGTAAAAGATTGATGGAGTTAATCATATATTTAGCCATTGGCGCAATTGCTGGTTTTGCCGCAGGGCTATTTGGTGTCGGGGGCGGATTGATTATTGTGCCCATTTTATATGTGGTGTTTACCCAAATGGGCTATGACCCGAATGTGGTCATGCACATGGCACTTGGAACCTCACTTGCCACCATTATGGTGACCTCCATCAGTTCTGTAACTGCACATCATAAAAAAGGTGCAGTGCTGTGGGCTGTGTTTAAAAATTTAGCACCAGGTTTGATCCTGGGTTCATTTTTGGGTGCAGGTCTTGCCGGTTTAATGTCAGGCAATAATTTGCAGTTGATCATTGGGGCTTTTGCACTGTGGGTCGCATATCGCATGCTTCGCACTGCAAATGTGCAAGTCGACCCATCAAAACAACTTCCTTCTGCGTTATTACAGACCTTGGCAGGTAGCGGAATTGGTATGGCATCTGCCATTTTTGGTATTGGTGGTGGAAGTTTAACCGTACCGTATTTGAATAAACATGGCGTGGTGATGCAAAAAGCCGTGGCGACCTCTGCGGCATGCGGCTTACCGATTGCGATAGCAGGTGCTTTGGGCTTTATGTATTTTGGGGCAAAAGCACATGACCCGATTAAAAATGCAATTGGTTATGTGCATATTTATGCGTTTATCGGGATTAGTGTCATGAGTTTTATCACCGCAAAACTGGGTGCGAAAGTGGCGCATGTTTTATCTCCTGCAAGTTTAAAAAAATGTTTTGCAGTTCTACTTTCAACTGTTGGGCTTTATTTTGTGTATCAAGGCATAGTTGCCTTTTAGGCTTAAAATTTGCATCTCGCTTATTGTAATTGACTTAAATTTTCTAAAATTGTCTGACAAAGACATAGTCAATAGCTCATCTATTCGTATAAAAACACAGATACGAACTCAGGTTAGTTTGAGTATAAATAGAAAAATAAATAGGAATATTATGCAATTGGAAGATGTAGATAGCCTTTCAGAACAAATTGCCAAACATATAAGTGAACAAATTATTAGTGGTGAGTTGGTCGAAGGCGAGCGAATACAGGAGTTAAGAATAGCCAAAGAGCTTGACGTTAGTCGGGGTTCTGTACGTGAGGCACTTTTGCTTTTGGCGCGGACGCATTTAATTGAAATTTACCCGCGCCGTGGTGCTATTGTGTCTGAAATGTCTGCACAGCAGGTTCGCTCACTGTTTGATACCAGTGCGCTATTGTTGGGGCAAATTGTATATCGTATGGCTGAAACGTGGCGAAGCCATGAAGCTGAAGCTTTACAGCAACTCATGCAACAGTTGAATGAGCAAGTGAAACAGCCCAATACTGAAAAATTTTATGATGCCGTATTTCAGTTTCTAGCGCAGCAACAAGATATGGTCAGCAATCCCTATTTAATGAAGTTTTATAAAGAGTTGCTTCCGTCTATTCGTCGTTGTTATTTTTTAACCTTAAATACCTCAAGACGTGAACTTCAAGAGGCTTTAGATTTAATAAAACTCGTGATCGATGCAATTTTAATCCGAAAATCACAACAAGCCACTTTATTTATGGATGATTTTTGCCGACACTTGCGCAACCTAGTGTTAGAGTCTTTAACACGGATGAAACAAATCGAATTGGCTTGGGCGCGGAGATCGCGCAGATAATTAGGACACTATGCGTTTAAGCAGCTTAAAACTTTCTGGCTTCAAATCTTTTGCTGACAGCAGCACCTTACAATTTAAAGCCAACCGCACTGCGGTGGTGGGGCCAAACGGATGTGGCAAATCTAATGTGATTGATGCTATTCGTTGGGTGATGGGGGAGTCAAGTGCGCGCCAATTACGTGGCGGAAGCATGCAAGATGTTATTTTCACAGGTACGGCAAAGCGTAAACCTGTGGGCATGGCCAGTGTAGAGCTACGTTTTGAAAACACCTATGGAAAGTTGGGTGGGGCCTATAATGCCTATAATGAACTGGCGGTGCGACGCCAAGTCAATCGTGACGGTAAATCTGAATATTTCTTAAATGGCACCAAATGCCGTCGCCGTGATATTACCGATATTTTCTTGGGCACGGGACTCGGTCCACGTTCCTACGCGATTATTGAACAAGGTATGATTAACCGCTTGGTCGATGCCAAACCTGAAGAAATGCGGGTTTATATCGAAGAAGCAGCAGGGGTTTCTCGTTATCAGGCACGTCGTCGTGAGACGATGCAGCACTTGGAACACACTACACAAAATTTAAGTCGTTTAGATGACATTGCACTAGAACTTAAATCTCAGCTTAAAACTTTAAAACGACAAGCTGAAACAGCCATTCAATACAAAGCTTTAGAGTCTGAAATACGCACCTTAAAAGTTGAAATATTGTCTTTTCAATGTGAGCAAAGTCAGCGTATTCAACAAGAATACAGTGCTGAAATGACCCATTTGGGGGAGCAATTTAAATGTGTACGTTCAGAGCTGACCACGGTTGAACATGACTTAAGCTCGACCAGCGAACTTTTTCAGCGTCTTATTCAGCAGTCAACACCCTTACAAAATGAATGGCAGCAAGCTGAGAAAAAACTGTCTGAATTAAAAATGGGCTTGGGGCAAAAACACAAGCTGCTTCAGCAAAATATTGAAACTTTGGCACAGCTTGAGCAACAAAAAGTTCAGACCAAAGAGCGGATGCAGTTGATTGATTTACAACTTGAA
>CAZOGM010000074.1:3976-9808 GCA_964579445.1 uncultured Acinetobacter sp. | reverse complement strand
TATATAAAATAACGATAGAATTATGTGGAATAAAAAACAAAAAATTGAGTTCAAAGATGAAGGATTTAAATGAATTTCTTCTTTTGCAATTTTAATGTAAAAAAATACACATAAGTTTTATATCATTTTTTATATTCAAAAAATAGCTATATTGTATTTTATTTTCTTATATAACAAAATTTTACATTAATTTTTAAGATACAAACTGAATTTTCATAGTTTGCAAATATTCATTTTTTTTATGTAATTGATTTGTATTCCATGAAATTAAAATCAAACAGGAGTAACATTAACATTTCAAGAGCGTGATTTAGGTTTCAAATTTAATGTTTTTCTCTCCTTTAACCAAAGGTATCTATATATCTTTGGGGGCATTGCTAATGTGTAGTACCACTTCACATGCGAACAATGCTTTTGATCCCGAAAGTCCTTGGATGCTTGGGGATTGGAATGGTCAGCGTACTGCATTACAGCAGCAAGGTTATGAATTTAGCTTTGGCTATGGCGGCGAAATGGCAACTTTGTTGGATGCCAAACGTTCTTCAAGCCATGGCACTGAGTATGCAGATCAGTTTGCTATTGGCACCCATTTAGACTTAGAAAAGATTGCGGGTTGGGCAGATACTGAAGCACAAATCACCGTAACCCAGCGTAATGGTCGTAGTCTTTCTAATACTTCTGAGGCTTTAAATGGTCATTTAAGTTCGACTCAAGAAGTTTGGGGTCGTGGTCAAACATGGCGTTTAACTGACTTTTGGATCAAGAAAAAATTCCTAGACCAAAAATTAGATGTCAAAGTAGGTCGTTTCGGTGAAGGTGAAGACTTTAACAGTTTCGATTGTGACTTCCAGAATCTTGCACTTTGTGGTTCACAAGTGGGCAACTGGGTGGGTGATGAATGGTACAATTGGCCAGTATCACAATGGGCTGCACGCGTGAAATACACCATCACACCTGAAGTTTATGCTCAAGTGGGTGTGTATGAAATTAATCCTGAAAACTTGCAACGTGGTAAAGGTTTTAATCTGAGCACTGACGGTTCTAAAGGTGCCATGATTCCTGCTGAAGTAGTGTGGACACCCAAACTAGGTGAACAAAAACTTTTGGGTGATTACCGTGCAGGTTATTACTACAGCACAGCTGGTGCTCAGGTCATTTCTGATCCAAATGATACAGGCCATCATCAAGGGGGTTGGATTGTTGCCAAGCAACAATTGACTGCGCATAAGGGAGATCCTTCTCGTGGTTTATCAGGTTTTATGAATGTCACTGTTCATGATTCTAAAACCAATGAAAAAACCGATATGCAAAATATTGGCCTTGTTTATAAGGGTGCGATGGATGCTCGTCCAAAGGATGAAGTCGCTATTGGTGTTGCACGCATCAATATGAATGATGATGTGGTTGGTAATCGTAGCCAAGAAATCGATGCAGAAATTTACTACGGTTTACATGCAACCAACTGGTTAATCATCCGTCCAAACGTGCAATATGTTCGTCATGTTGGCGCGTATAAAAACGGTGAAAATGCTTGGGTTGGCGGCATTAAATTCAGTACAACGTTCTAATTTAAAGTTACAAGTTGCAAATACGCTATTGAATCTTTAAGCATTTTAATGCATTGATAATTGATGCATGCTGAAGATAAAGCGGTATTTACAACTAAAACAATATGGTGTCTGTGAGTCTCCCACTCATGGGCTTTCAAAGAATCTAAAATAGGTGTTCAATATGAATACTTCATCATCAGGTTCGGTACTGAAAACGATTTTAGCGGTTATTGCCGTTATCTTTGGTTTGGTACTGCTGATTGGAGGGATTTATCTTGCAGTGCTTGGTGGGTCTTGGTACTACATCATTGCAGGTATTTTCTTTATTGCTACGGCAGTTTTACTGCAAAAGTTAAAAGGCGCGGCACTGACTGTATATGCCGTACTCATTATAGGTACTGTGGTCTGGGGTTTGTGGGAAGTGGGTTCTGACTTCTTCGCACTGGCACCGCGTTTAGATATTTTAGGTCTATTCGGTTTGGCGTTATTAATTCCTGCGGTAACGCGTGGTTTTAATGATGCGAAAACAGGCAAAATGGCTTTAATTGGATCGCTTGCGATTACCATTTTAGTGATGATTTATGCTGTTTTTAATGACCCTCAAGAAATTCGTGGCGAGTTAAAAACCCAACAACCTGAAAAAGCTAAACCGATTCCAGGTGTTGCCGATTCAGACTGGCCTGCCTATGGTCGTACACAGTCGGGTCTTCGTTATTCACCATTAACGCAAATTAATGAAACGAACGTAAAAGATCTACAGGTTGCTTGGACCTATAACACGGGTGATTTTAAAACTGATTTAGACTCAGGTGAAACCACCAACCAAGTTACACCCATCAAAGTGGGCGAAAACATGTACATCTGTACAACCCACCAAAAATTGGTTGCACTTGACCCAACCACGGGTAAAGCAAAATGGACTTACGATCCTAAGTTGAAAGCTGATATTACTTTTCAGCATTTAACATGTCGTGGTGTTTCTTATTTTGATGTCAACAATACTGAAGGCTTCAAAGTGAGTCTTGCTGCGAAAAAATCAGCATCTGTTGAATGTCCGCAAAAAGTTATTTTACCTGTGAATGATGGCCGTTTAGTTGCAGTAAATGCACAGACGGGTAAACCATGTTCAGACTTTGGTAAAAATGGCGAAGTAGATCTTCAAAAAGATATGCCATTCCCTTATCCGGGCGGTTATATTCCAACTTCACCCCCTGTAGTCACAGGCACTACGATTATCATCGCTGGATCTACTACAGATAACTATTCTACTGAAGAGCCATCAGGTGTAATTCGTGGTTATGATGTGAATACTGGTGCACTTTTATGGGTATTTGATACGGGCGCTGAAGATCCAAATGCGATCCCTGCTCCTGGTCAAAAATTTGTTAAAAACTCACCAAATGCATGGGCACCATTGGCCTACGATGCTGAGCTGGATATCGTCTATGTACCGACTGGTGTAGGTACCCCAGATATCTATGGTGGACATCGTACTGAGCTAGATGAACGCTATGCAAACGCGATGCTTGCGATTAATGCGACCACAGGTAAGTTGGTTTGGGATTTCCAAACGACCCATCATGATTTGTGGGATATGGATGTACCATCTCAACCGACATTGGCTGATATCAAAGACAAAGACGGCAAGACTGTTCCAGCAATTTATGTGTTGACTAAAACGGGTAATGCTTTCGTTCTTGATCGTCGTAACGGTAAAGCAATTGTGCCGATTACAGAAAAACCTGTTCCACAATCTGTGAAACGTGGTCCACAGACTAAGGGCGAGTTCTATTCTAAAACTCAACCATTCTCTGATTTTAATTTGGCGCCAAAAGACAAATTGACCGACAAACAAATGTGGGGTGCCACCATGTTTGATCAGTTGATGTGTCGTGTATCTTTCCACAAATTGAACTATGAAGGGATTTATACCCCACCATCGGAAAATGGTACTTTGGTGTTCCCAGGTAACCTTGGTGTGTTCGAGTGGGGCGGTATGTCTGTGAATCCAGACCGTCAAATTGCTGTCATGAACCCAATTGGCTTACCATTTGTATCTCGCTTAATTCCTCAAGATCCAAACCGTGTGCAAACAGCGAAAGGTGCAGGTACTGAAGCGGGTGTTCAACCAATGTATGGCGTACCTTACGGTGTTGAAATGGGACCATTCCTATCGCCATTGGGTCTACCATGTAAACAACCAAGTTGGGGCTTCATTGCAGGCGTTGACTTGAACACGCATGAAACTGTATGGAAACGTCGTATTGGTACAATTCGTGACAGTATGCCGGGTGTTCCATTGCCGCCATTTAAAATGGGTGTGCCAATGTTGGGTGGTTCTATCTCAACTGCGGGTAACGTGATGTTTGTTGGTGGTACGCAAGATAACTATATCCGTGCAATCAACGTAACAAACGGTGATGAGCTTTGGAAAGGTCGTCTTCCAGCGGGTGGTCAAGCGACACCAATGACGTATGAAGCCAATGGTAAACAGTACATTGTGATCATGGCAGGTGGTCATGGATCGTTTGGTACTAAAATGGGTGACGCTTTAGTTGCTTATGCCTTACCTGATCAAAAATAATTGAATTTTTAATTCAGTTTTTTTAAAAAAGCCTGATTCGTCAGGCTTTTTTTATCATTTTCGCTTTAAATCACCATCATTTTGAGTGTTCTGAGAAATGCTGTTGATGTGTAGCTTAAACCTCAATTTTGTTAAAAGGTGGTTAAAACATCAGGTTTAGAAATGACTGATTTTCAACGCGATTGAGACCAAGTGTGATAAACCACAAAATTTGTTGTGCGATATGAAACAGAGCATTTTAAAGCTGAAATGATGCAGATAAATTGAACAAAAGATAAATTTCATTGAATCAGGAAGTGTATTCGATATCAATGACTCAAAACCCAATGATTTAAATTACACCTGCGTAACCTCTTGGTAGCGGATTCACTGAACTCACTAAATGTTAAACAAGGCTTGCCATTTATGAATCAAAGTAAGAAATTTCCATTTGTAAGATCGACATTATCCTGTTTGATTGCTTGTGTAGGTCAAAACCTTTATGCAGAAAGTCAGGGGCAAGACGTTCAGAAGTTAGACACGATTGTGAGTGAGGCAACGCGTACAGATACGTCTTATTTAAATACTCCAGCATCGGTTTATCGCGTTGAACAGAATGATGCTCAAAATAATATAGGCGTTAATCTGAGTGAAACCTTAAAGGGCGTGCCAGGTTTACAACTGAATAACCGTGAAAACTATGCGCAAGATTTACAGATCTCAATGCGTGGCTTTGGTGCACGTTCAAGTTTTGGTGTTCGCGGTATTCGTTTATATGTCGATGGTATTCCTGCGACTATGCCCGATGGTCAAGGACAAACCTCGAATATTGATTTAATTACATTGGATCGTATTGAAGTGTTAGGTGGGCCTTTCTCATCTCTTTATGGCAACTCTTCGGGTGGAACAATTTTAACGACGACTAAGCAAGGCGAAGGGCGTGATTCAATTGAATTGGGCTATGCTGGAGGGAGTCATAATAAAGGTCGTACAGATGTTGTTTTACAAGGCGGGGCAGATAAAGCCAACGAACCGAGTTATGTGATTAGCTCGTCTTATTTCGATACAGACGGCTACCGTGATCATAGCGAAGCGAAGAAAGTATTAAGCAATGCGAAATTGACTTGGGATTTAGATGATGGTTCTAAAATTAATTGGATATTGAATCATGTGGATATTGATGCCAATGATCCACAGGGTTTAACTCGCAAACAGTGGAGAGAGAGTCCAAAACAGCAAGTGCCATTTCTAAAACAATTTAATGTGCGTAAAGAAATTCAGCAAACTCAAACAGGATTAACTTGGTCTAAACCACTGAATGATCAGCATGAATTGTATAGCATGGCGTATTTTGGTCAGCGTTCAGTGACACAATATCAGTCTATTCCAAGTGCTACACAAGCGAATCCACGTCATGCAGGTGGTGTTATTGATTTTGACCGTAATTTTTATGGTGCAGATTTCCGTTGGACAGGTAAAGACTTGTTACCGAATACTCGCTTAAGCGTAGGTTTAGCGGTTGATTTTATGGATGAAGACCGCAAAGGATTTGAAAATTATAATACTATCGGTGGTAAAACCATTTATGGTGATAAGGGGGATATCCGCCGTGATGAAAACAATACTTTATGGAATTTAGATCCTTATTTACAAGCGTCTTGGCAGTTTTTACCGACTTGGCGTTTAGATACAGGTTTGCGTTATAGCAATGTGAATTAT
>CAZOGM010000074.1:1424-3876 GCA_964579445.1 uncultured Acinetobacter sp. | reverse complement strand
TGTCATGGGCGATTACACCACAATGGAGTACTTATGCGAGTTACTCAAAAGGTTTTGAAACCCCAACCTTTACAGAAATGGCGTATCCATCTACAGGTGCAGCAGGCATTAACTTTAATTTAAAGCCTGCAACAAGTGATAACTATGAGTTAGGCTTAAAAACTGACAATCAATTTGGACAGTTCACAGCTGCGATTTTCCAAAGTAAAACACAGGATGATATTGTTTCAAGTGAGGCGAACAATGGTCGGAACACATTCCGTAATGCTGATCAAACCTTACGTGAAGGTTTAGAGTTATCTTGGAATAAAAAATTATGGCGTGATTTAACAGCTCAAGTCAGTTACAGCTATTTGGATGCGACTTTTGATGCAGATATTCCAGCTATTGGGGATAAACCTTTAATTTCTTCAGGGAATGCTATTCCAGGTGTGGCAAAAAAACAGGCATTTGCTGCATTAGCATGGCAACCTGAAACTGGTTTTAATGCAGGTTTAGATATCCGTTATATGGACAAGATCTATGTTGACGATATTAATTCTGATGCAGCACCGAGCTATACGGTGACTTCTGGGAATGTCGGTTATGTTTGGAAAAACAATGATTGGAAAGTTAGAAGCTATGCACGGGTAGATAACCTATTTGATAAGCGCTATACGGGTTCTGTGATTGTGAATGATGGCAATAGCCGTTTTTTTGAACCCGCGGATGGCGTGAACTGGAGTGCTGGTTTGAGTGTCACGAAAGCTTTTTAAGTTTGTCAATATAACAAAGACTTAGGTTTATTCATTGAGCTCAATTTTACTGATTTTATTTAAAAGATGAGATGATATTATATTGTTAGACTCATATTTGAATAAGTGGGTAATGATTGAAATTCAATGAATAACTTAAGTGTATTTTAAGATGATATTGTATTTGAAATCTGATTCTATATTTAATTTTATACGTAATAATAATGAAATTAAAAATAAAATAATTAATAAAAATAGACAAACTGTTACTTAAAGCTACTTCGTAAATAAAGATTAACATTGTGTAGTATTTACATTGCATATGCTGAAAAATAAAATTTAATAGCTTAATCTGAATATTCGAATTACCAATATTAATCTATAGAGGTATAAAGAACATGACAGCCGTAAACATTACAGATATTAAAGAACATTCAAACGTCATTGCTTCGTGTGGCACGAAAGTCGGTGATGTTGATCATATACAAGGGAATGACATCAAGCTTACTAAACATGGTGATGGTAAACACCATCTCATTCCATCTTCTTGGGTGGGTGAAATCCGTGATGGTCAAGTGATATTAAATAAAGATTCGCAAGAAGTTACTGATAATTGGACTGAAGTGTAAGTTCTTTATTTTTCTGAGAGTCCTCATAAGAGGGCTCTTTTTATTTGTTTTTTTATTAATTTTAATGATGATTTTTTATTTTTAAAAATTATAATCTGAACTTAGATTTTGTATAGGAATAGCATTATAAAGTAATTATGAAAATATCTTATATTTTTTCATTTTTAAATTAGACAATTTTATTTTAAATTAAATATATGAATTTACTTAAAATCATTTGATATAGCTATATACTTAATCCACTCATTTTAATTATGTGAAAAATAACAAAATACGGACATTAATTGTTACGTTTAAAGCATATTCTTATAGTTGAAATATGTTGAAAATCTTTTAATATTAAATTTGGTTCAATAAAAATACAAATAAATATTAATTTAATTCAATATCTTATATTTGTTAGCCGACTTTAATAGTGAGTGAAACAACCATGAATATATTGAGTCTGATGTTGCTTCTCTTAATAGTGGTCGCTTTAGCTTATTGCTTGTGGAAATTTGTACTCATTCATCAAAATTATACGTTCCTTGATTTCAAAAATTTTAATTTGAATAGGCTTTTCAAACCAGTAAAACTCGACGTTCAGCATGACACCTTCGTTAAGGCTGAGCAGGTCAATCATGAAGACGTAAAATTGTTTGATGATGTCGCAAAACTTTTTTTTGAAAAGCAGATTCGAAAGCATGAATTAAATTCAGCGCAGCAAATTCAAGCTGAATTTTTAAACAAAATGCCCACTCAAACGCATACGCAAATCAAACAATTTGATTTAGATGAGTGGTCTGTATTTTGGTCATACAAACATCAATCTCTAGAATATTATGCAGGTCGCTATGGTATTTTCTATACCCATGTGGATGCCAAAGGGGTCGAGCATAAACAGGAATACAGGTTTGCCGTTTAATCTAACCACAAGTCTGATGATGTAAATTCACTAAGGATTTCAACAAATCTGATTTATACCGAAGGTTTCAAAAGTTGAATAGAATGAAACTCAAGTAGACGGTCAAATGTAGCTATGATTTCATTCCAAAGTTGTTCAGCTCCTTTTCTAAAATAACCCATATGCCCAATTTGTTTAAGCCCATA
>CAZOGM010000074.1:0-1324 GCA_964579445.1 uncultured Acinetobacter sp. | reverse complement strand
CAGCACCTGTTCCAAAGCAATACATTGCGGTGACTTTGTCATGATTTCAAGTCAAACCCAAAGCTTATCCACTATATGAATGTGCCAAGATAAAGAAAGCTATATTGTCTTCAGCGTAATAATCAATAGCTGCGGTAAAGTCTAAGTAGCCCCAATCTAAATAGGACATTTTGAAACCTTTTAGTTGTGGCGGAGCAGATGCAGCTATACCGCGATAATCAAAACTAACAACTTCATAACCTTGCTGTGTAATGTATTCAGCAAAGCGTCGATAATAAGACTGAGGGACACCTGTTGCACTTGCAACAATAATTTTGGCTTTGATCATTTGACTGGACACATAGCGCATGCCAGAAAGGACCTAACTATCACTAGCTTTAAAATTGATAGGTTCAGTTTGAAATAAAAACATATCTTTGTTTATTAAATGTTGCATCAGATTCGTCTTATTTTTTACTTCATCTCTTTACTTGCCTTTAAAGCGTGGTACTCGGCGTTCAAGCATGGCATTTACTCCTTCTGTCACATCGGACGTGCTCAGCAAAGGCATCAAGTGTTGATCGAGTCGTTTAAAGGCTTCTGTTTCATTCATTTCAATCGCATCTTTGGCAGCTGCAATGGTCGCTTGAACCGCCAGTGGGGCAGCATTGGCAATGCGATTGGCCAATTCAAGTGCGCGACTCAAAGGAGGATCTTCAGTGATTTCACAAATTAAATTCATCTCTAAAGCCTGCTGTGCATTGAAAGTATCGCCAGTCAGTAAGTAACGCATCGATTTGTTCCAACCTGCGGCTTTGACAAAGCGAGCACTTGCCCCACCAAAAGGCAGAATGCCTCTAAGTACTTCCAGTTGAGCAAACTGAGTGTTGGACTGGGCAATACTGATGTCAGCATTAAGTATTAATTCAATGCCTGCGGTATAGCAGTAGCCATGCGCTGCGACAATTACAGGTTTTTTTCTTATACGTCCTGAAGTACCCCAAGGGTTAATGATGTCAGGGTCGGATGAAAAAATACCGGAAGACATTTTGCTTTGAAGCTGAACCAGATCCAGTCCCGCGCTAAAATGTTCACCATGGGCGAAAATGACCGCACAGCGTAAATCTGCATCATTTTCATATTCAGTGAGTGCATGAGAGAGATCATCAATCATAAAATGATCAAAAGCATTACGCTTTTTCTCACGATCTAGTCCAATTAAAAAAACGTGTTGATGTTTTTCTCGGCTGACTCGTCCTTGATGTTCCGTCATTGTTGTTCTCCATTTTATTATTTAATTACACTGTCTAGTTTTAAAGCAGGAAAGGCTTGCGGTCAAAACTGA
>CAZOGM010000073.1:0-9898 GCA_964579445.1 uncultured Acinetobacter sp. | reverse complement strand
ACAGCGGTGATCAATGGTCATCATTTAGATGCAGATAATTTGGTGGTGTTAGAGCCAGGACTCACTGAAATCGAAGTGACCATTCATGCCAATAGTCGAGTGCTCTTACTCGGTGGTGAACCCTTTGAATCCCCAATTCTACTGTGGTGGAACTTTGTGGGTCGTACCCAAGAAGAATTGAAACTTGCACTTGATCAATGGAATAGTGCAGATGAACGCTTTGGCTCAATTCCATCGTATACAGGTAAACGCCTAGAAGCCCCTGCATTTCCAGACAATATGCGTGCTTCAAAATAATTAAAGATTTAGACCATACATATTCAACAACAAACAGCCTACAAGGACAACAACATGGCAATGATCGCAAATGCAAAAGTACAAACCCGTGAAGAACATTGGTTGGGTGAAGTCACCAGTGGCAAGCATCAGTTAATGACAGATAAGCCAGAGTCATTTGGGGGCCAAGATCAAGGGCTTGCGCCTTATGATTTTATCTGCTCAGGACTGATTTCATGCACCATGATTACTTTACGTATGTATGCACAGCATAAAGGTTTAGATTTGGGAGAGTTTGTTGTTGAAGCTGATTTTAATGCCAACAAAGAAGGCAAAGAGTGGGTTGAGCGACGCTTATCTTTCGTCCATCCATTGTCTGATGAGCTAAAACAAAAAGTACTCGATATCTGTCAAAAAACGCCAGTGACCAAGACGTTATTGCGTAGTGTTGAGATCAATACTTCAGTGTTGTAAACCATTTGAAAGTATTTTAAAGCCTAATTTGAAAATGACACTTTGTGTAAGACAGGGTGTCTTTTTTTTAATCAGATCAGTTATAGTCGAAGTCACTACAGGAAGTCGATGATTATTATGATTACATTGCACCATCTAGAAAAATCACGGTCTGCTCGAATTATCTGGGCATTGGAAGAGTTGGGTGTGGCATATGAGATTAAGCATTATAAACGCTTGCCTAATTATGCTGCGCCGTCTGAACTTAAAGCCATTCATCCTTTGGGTAAGTCGCCAGTTTTGACTGATGGTGATGTGACCTTAGCAGAATCTGCGGTGATTTTAGACTATTTACAAGCCACCTACGACACTGAGCAGAAATTTAAACCTCAAAATCCAGTGCAGCAACGCGAATATAACTACTGGATGCATTATGCTGAAGGGTCTCTTATGCCTTTATTGGTCATGAGTTTAGTCATGTCATTCGTGCCTCAGCGAGTCCCTTTTATTGTTCGTCCACTGGCCAATAAAATCGTCGATGGGGTGAAGGGAAGCTTTATTACCCCACGTTTAAATGATCATATTCCCTTTTTGGAAAATCACTTAAAAGCCCATAATTTTTTCGCAGATGAGTTTTCATTTGCAGATATTCAAATGAGCTTCCCCATGATTGCGATGCAAGAGCGGGTACAGGGTAAATACCCGCAAATCAAAGCTTTTGTTGAGCGTATAAAGCAGCGACCTGCCTATTTGCGTGCCCAAGCCAAAGGCGAATAAGTGACATTGAAAAATAATTTAAGCTCAAATTTTAAGTCAAAAAAAAGGATGCATGAGCATCCTTTTTGATATCAGTTTTCTAGCGTTTGACCACAATGGAGTCGATGCCACTGTGCTGCAAACTTTGCTGTGCAATTACGGCAGCTTCTTGTGATTCATAAGGCCCTGAGACAACGCGATACCATGTTTGACCGCCTTCCGTGGTTTTCATGACATCTGCGGAGAGACCATTTAAGATAATTTCAGCACGGCGAGCATCTGCACTGTCCGGATCAGGATAACTGCGCACTTGTAAAATATAGCTCGGTTTAACTGCGACAGGTTCAGCACTTTGCGTGACGGTGCCATCTTCAGCCGTGGTTGTTTCTGCTGTTGCCACTGCGGGTGCTTCTACAATGACAGGGGCAGTTGCCACTTGCTGATTTTCAGGTACGGCTTGATCTGGAATTGGGGTAACTTGTTGCTGGGGCAACAAATCGTAAAAACGATAATCTTTGTTGGTGTCTTCTTGATAATGTTCCGAGGTGACTTCGTTACTGCGAGGTTTAACCGGTTCCCAAGGTTTCCAAAGCATCAGTGCCACGGCAAAACTTAATACGATTAAAATAAGCACGAGCATCCCTAACCATTTTGGGATTAACGGCTTTTTAGGTTTATTGGGTCTTTCAGATACACCGCGCTGCGTTTTTCCAAACACGTGGAAACCTCTCTCGTTCTTTATAGTGAAATGGCTATTTTGCATAGCCATTTCGAATCGTTTTTTTGATTTTGATGTTTATCTGCTCAAAAGCATATTCAACAGTCTAGACCTACATACTGTCAGGCGCAGACACACCCAGTAAGTTTAAGCCATTGTTCAATACTTGGCGAACATTGCTTGATAATAATAAACGCGCTTGCGTTAGTTCAGCATCATCACCCAAGACTTTATTTTCGTTGTACCAGCCATGGAACAATGCTGCAAGCTCTTTCAAATAGTTACCCACTTGATGGGGTTCATAGCTGTTGGCAGCACGGACAATGATTTCTGGGTAAGCAGCAAGCTTCGCCAAAATTTCAGTTTCAGCTTCAAGATCTAAACGTGAAGCCAAAGCGCGTGCTTGAACGGGATCAAAATTCACATCAGTGGCTGCTGCTTTTTCTAGCATACGACAAATACGTGCATGTGCATATTGGATGTAATACACCGCATTGTCTTTACTTTGTGACACAGCAAGGTCTAAGTCAAAATCAATGTGCTGTTCAGACTTACGCATGACGTAATAAAAACGTGCTGCGTCATTACCCACTTCTTTACGAAGGTCACGTAAAGTCACAAACTGACCTGAACGAGATGACATTTGTACCATCTCACCACTACGCCAAAGACTGACGAACTGAACCAAAAGTACGGTTAATTTTTTAGAGTCATAACCCAAAGCATCAATTGCCGCTTTAACGCGAGCGATATAACCATGATGGTCTGAACCCCAAATATCTACAATGTCGGTATAGCCACGTTGTAATTTATTAAGATGATAGGCAATGTCAGATGCAAAATAGGTGGTTTGACCATTACGGCGTTTGACTACACGGTCTTTTTCATCACCGAAATCAGTCGATTTAAACCAAATGTTGCCATCTTTTTCGTATAAGAAACCACGTTGCTCTAAAGTCTGAAGCGCTTCTTCAATTTTATCCGTCAATGATTCTTCACTGAACCATTGATTAAAGGTCACGCCAAACTCGCCTAAATCATCTTTAATATCATCAAGAATGGCTTTTAAAGCGGCTTGAAGAAACACGCGATAACCTGTGCCAATTAAAGCTTGAGAATTAAAAATCAAACCATCAATGTGCTTTTCTTTATCGCCAGACAATACAACTTTGTTGCCTTCAGCATCGAGTTCAGCAGCAAATTGCACATCTTCTGGTACATCTTTATAGACATCGGCAACAGGGCGTACATAAGCATCGGCATCTTGGTCGATAATACTTTGCGCGATTTCTTTAACATAGTCACCTTGGTAAGCATTCTTCGGGAATACCAATGTTTGACCATTTAATTCTAAATAGCGAAGGTAAGTCGATGTGGCCAAAATGTCCATTTGACGACCCGCGTCATTGACATAATATTCACGGTCAACCGTTGCACCTGTTGCTTCAAGCAAGTTGGCAACGGTCATTCCATAAGCTGCACCGCGACCATGACCTACGTGCAGGCTAGAGGTCGGGTTGGCAGAGACGAATTCAACTT
This sequence comes from uncultured Acinetobacter sp., assembly GCA_964579445.1. GTDB lineage: Bacteria > Pseudomonadota > Gammaproteobacteria > Pseudomonadales > Moraxellaceae > Acinetobacter. The sequence goes on along the minus strand of CAZOGM010000073.1, from coordinate 6,156 downwards.
GGATTTTTTTTGCTGCGTTCGCTTGCGTGCGACCGTACTGGCTATGTTGCGCTTGAATTTGATCCAAAACAGCAAAACGTTGGTCTGCATTTAAGAAGAAATTGATAAAACCAGGCCCTGCAATTTCAGCTTTAGTAATGTCTGCCACTTCAGGAAGTGCTGTAAGAATTTTTTCAGCTAAATCACGTGGCTTCATACCCGCAGCTTTAGAGGCAATCATGGCGATATTCGACGCGAAATCACCGTGGCTTCGGTCTTTGGTACGCGTTAAGTTTCCGCTATTTTTAAAGTCGGATGGAAGAATCCCTTCAGCTTGAAGAGATTGAACTGCATGATCGAGAGCTGCTTGTATTGCCGTATTCATAATTTATCGAAAAATTAATGTCGCAGAAAAACGATAAATATAGCAAATTTCAGGCACTTTAGCTAAAGGCATTTGTATTGAATAAAAGTTATTCGATGTAAAAAATCAATAAAGTGCAGAAAAGTGAAAAACCAAAGCGTAGAATAGAAAGATTGAACGTGTATAGATGAGTATCTTATGGCTGTAGATCCACCCAAAATTATAGGAAATATCCCGAAATTATCGACCAAATGGGCTGCCGTGGTTATTCCATTTTTCTTATCTTTTCTCATGAGTGGGATTATTTCAATGGTCACCATGCTGCGCAATTTGGGCTGGACGGAGGGTTTTTTTGGACTTTGGTTCCACAACTGGATGTTGGCATGGGCATTTGCATTTCCCAGTGTTTTATTGTTGTTGCCAGCGGTGCGAAAACTGGCGACCAAGTTCGTTGATATACCACCAATGAAATGAATAATTCACAGGTGGCATTATTTTTTTTGTTATTGGTAATGCCCACAGAAATATTATATAGAGGGCATTATAGCGATTCATACATATAAGTTTAGAGATGACAACTCACAGGTTTATCCAGCAGTTCAGCTTTCCCATTTTCAAAGGTATATAACGTTGATGCATTGAATACTTTAATCACTTTGGCTTTTTTCAGCGCAACTTTAAAGGTATCTAATTTCTTCAAATTAACCGTATCAAATGGATTGCTGTAGTTTTTATTGTCTAATAACACTTGAATGCTACCTGACTGAGGATCATTTGATTTTAAAATCTCTTGTCCTTCTTTGTTTTGAATTGAAAAGCCTGACTTTTGCGTCATATTTTTACAATTTAAACGCATCAATAGCATATGCCCATCTTTGGCTTTGTTTTGTAAATTATAAACGCCTTGTAAATCATTTTCGATGTAAACCCACTGTCCAGTTGGCATATTGGTAGTAAGTTTTTCAATCTGTTCTAAGGTGGTTTTACTAATATCCACCACACCTTTTTGATCAATTTCTGGTGCTTTTTCTTTATCACCTAGGCCAATCATGGAGAGTGCTTTGTTGCTCACTTTGGATGAGGTTTCAGCAATGCTTTGACAGCCTGTTGAGCTGATGAAAGCTGCGATAAGAAAAAATGCACAAGGTGCTTTAAGTGATCTATTCATAATGATGTCGTTATAAATTTTAAAGTAATGGGTTAGATCTATATTAGACAAAAAATTTCACTGTATAGAAAAAATTAACAAATTGGTGCAAATCGCGCGAATGCGCTGTGAAATAATGCTCAATATTCAACATAAAACAAAAAAAGTGCAATCTATCATATTAAAAAATACCCCAAATATCATTATCAATTTTCTAAATATCACATTGAGTTAAAATAGGCTTAAGCTACTTGTTATATAACGTGTATATAAAGTGCTGAAGTCAAATTGGACTGAAGTTATGGCCTTGTGCCAAATGAATGAGACTGGAAATGACATCTGCAAATTTACAAGTGAAACATCCTCTTTATACGCCCTACGCGGGTTTTACCTTACTTGAACTTCCGTTGCTGAACAAAGGCTCAGCCTTTACTGAAGACGAGCGCTCGAACTTCAACTTACATGGCTTGTTGCCACACGTAATTGAAACGATAGAAGAACAACATCAGCGTTCATATCAACAGTACACAGCTTTTAATGATGACATTAATAAGCATATTTATTTAAGAAATATCCAAGACACCAATGAGACGCTATTTTATCATCTGATTGAAAATCATTTGTCAGAAATGATGCCAATTATTTACACCCCAACTGTGGGTGAGGCATGTCAGCGCTTCTCTGATATTTACCGTCGTCATCGTGGGGTGTTTATATCCTATCCTGACCGCGGATATATTGATGACATTCTACAAAACGTCAATAAAAACAATGTTAAAGTCATTGTGATTACAGATGGCGAACGTATCTTGGGTCTAGGCGATCAAGGTATTGGTGGGATGGGCATCCCGATTGGAAAATTATCACTCTACACTGCATGTGGTGGTATTAGCCCAGCTTATACCTTGCCCATTACGATTGACGTGGGTACCAACAACCCACAACTGCTCAATGACCCGATTTATTTGGGTTGGAATCAACCGCGTATCAGTGGCGATGAATATTATAGTTTTGTCGATGATGTTTTAACTGCAATAAAGCGCCGTTGGCCAAAAGCCTTGATTCAATTTGAAGATTTCGCACAAAAAAATGCGATGCCTTTGCTTGAAAAATACCGCGACCAATACTGCTGTTTCAATGATGATATTCAAGGCACAGCTGCTGTTTCTGTAGGAAGTCTGATTGCGGCCAGTCGTGCTGCAGGTAAACAACTTAAAGATCAAACGGTTGCCTTCTTAGGTGCAGGCTCTGCAGGCTGTGGTATTGCAGAACAAATTGTCGCGCAAATGATGGCAGAAGGTTTAACAGATACAGAAGCGCGCGCACGGATCTTCATGGTTGACCGCTTTGGTCTAATCACGGACAATCAACCGAATTTGGTGGATTTCCAACGTAAATTGGTTCAAAAAACTGAAACTGTTGCTGCGTGGGCGGATGTGGATGGCATGATTTCACTGCTGGATGTGGTGAAAAATGCGAAACCAACCGTATTGATAGGGGTATCGGGTCAACCAGGTTTATTTACAGAAGAAATCATTCGGACTCTGGCAGCGAACTGTGAGCATCCCATTGTATTGCCACTATCCAATCCAACTTCACGCGTTGAAGCTGTGCCTGCAGACATTATTCAGTGGACAGATGGCAAAGCCTTAATTGCTACAGGCTCTCCGTTCTTACCCGTGACGCACAATGGTAAAGTTCACCATATTTCTCAGTGCAATAACTCATATATTTTTCCAGGCATTGGTTTAGGCGTGATTGCATCTCAAGCCACGCGTGTCACAGATAATATGCTCATGGCATCGAGTATGGCACTGGCAGATTGTTCGCCAAAACTGCAAAATCCTGATGCAGATTTATTGCCAGATTTAAATGATCTTCAAAAAGTCTCTAAAATTATTGCATTTAAAGTGGCACAGGCCGCAATTGCGGATGGCGTAGCCTTACCCCTCAGTGATGAGCTGTTGTTAAAGAGCATTGAAGATAATTTCTGGAAACCTGAATATCGTCGTTATAAGCGCATTCCGTTTTAATCACGTGAATATTCAAGTTTAACTAAATAAACTACTAAGGAATCAATTCGTTGGTTCCTTTTTTATTTAAAAAAAATAACAAATCTCTAGGCATAGTATTCTTAAAAAAAGCATAGAATCTGAGGAAAATAACAACAATGATTTAACATCATGCTCAATAACATTCATGCATTGCTCGAAGGTTTAGGCTTAGGATTACAAAAACGTGCCTTGCATATTCAGTTCTCAAATCCTACTTTAAATGCTCAAGTGTTCATCCAACGTATTCAGGGGCAACATGAAATCAATGCGGGCTTAAAGGCTGATGTGTTGTGCCTCTCAACCCATGCCCATATTCAACTCAAACAATTTATAGGCTGTCAGGTTGCGATTGATCAAGTCACAGATTTGGGCAAACTGTCACGGACTACAGGGATCATTACAGGCGCAAGTCAAGGTCAAAGTGATGGTGCCTTAACCCTGTATAAACTGACTTTAGAAGATGCAACTGCTTTATGGCACAAACGGCGCAACAGTCGAGTGTTTATGAATAAAAGTGTCGTTGATATTACCGAAGTGATGTTTAAAGAGTGGCAAAGTAAAAGCCCGCTGTTTAGCGCCAGTTTAAATTTAACGACTAAAGAGTTGCAGCAGAACTATGATATTCGTCCTTTTGTCATGCAAGCCAATGAAACAGACTATGATTTTTTAACGCGTCTGTGGCGCAGTGAAGGTATCAATTGGTTAGTCGATGAATCAGCACATGTGGTTGCAATGAATGCCTCAGAGATTCAGCCCCAAAAGTTACGCCTAATTGATGACAATAGTTCCTTTGAGGCTTTAGATCGACGTCATATTCGTTTCCACCGAAGCAGTGCCACAGAGCGCTTTGATACCATTACCAGCTTTGTTGCACAGCGTCATATTCGCTCTAATGCCATTCAGCTTCAGCGCTGGCAATCGGATACTTTGGCACAAGACCAAGGTGATGTTAGTCTCAGCCCGCATATCCATAGTGAACAGCATGACAATGAAACGCTCAGCTTGGAACAAGCATGGACCATCAGCCCTGCATGGATCAGTGATTTAAAAGGTGAAGATCAGTCGACTACATCAAGTAGCGCACAGCTTTCAAAGTTAAATAAGCAACTCACCCAATATCAAGATTTACAAGCAAAATACTTCAGTGCGCAAAGCAGCGTGCGTGATGCACATGTGGGTTATTGGTTTGAATTTTCTGATCATGCTGAAATAGATCAGCATCAAGGTTCAGACCGTGAATTCTTAATTTTATCCAAGCATTTTTATAATCAAAATAATCTGCCTAAAGACCTTTTAAACCAAGTCGACGCATTGCTCGATTTAAGCCGTTGGCAGCACTTAAAAACCCAAGAGAGACAAGCCAATGAGCTGTCTTTGGTGCGCCGTAGTGTTGCAGTTGTTCCAGAATTTGATCCTCTCAAGCATCGACCGTTGGCATATCCTCAGCGTGCCAAAGTGGTAGGACCTGCAGGGGAAACCATATATGTCGATCAATGGGGACGGATCAAAGTACGCTTTGTGTTTACCCGAAGCGATGACCATGGACATGATGGTGGGGCAGGCGCAAACGATAATGACACAGACTCTGCATGGGTGGATGTACTGACCTCGTGGGCAGGTGAAGGTTATGGCTCACGGTTTCATCCACGTATTGGTGAAATCGTGGTGATTGATTTCTTTGATGGCAATGTCGATCGACCGTTTGTCGTGGGGCGTTTACATGAGGCAGAGCGTCATCAAACCATGTTTGATATAAAAGGTCAGCTTCCTGATACTAAAAAGCTGAGTGGGATACGATCTGCTGAAGTTGGTGGTACGGGATTTAACCAACTTCGCTTTGATGACACAACAGGTCAGATCAGTACTCAATTACAAAGTAGCCATGCAGCGACACAATTAAATTTAGGAAACTTAAGCCATCCCAAGGACAAAGAATTAAGCAATGGGCGCGGTGAGGGATTTGAGCTGAGAACCGATGCATTTGGTGCTATTCGTGCGGGTAAAGGTATGCTGATTACCACTTATGCTCAGGAAAATGCGATCGCAGATCACCTTGAGGCGGCACAAGCACAGTCTTTACTTTCTCAAGGTGAAGAAAGTATGAAAATGCTTAGTCAGTTAGCGGTAAAACAACAAACAGATGCATTGAATGTCATTAGTCGACTGCCTAAGTTTATTCAATCCCTTCAAATTAAAAATACGACTCAAGCCTTGCAGTCTACTGTGAACCTTTTCAAAGAAGGATTAGCCAATGACCCTTTAAATGCCTTAAAAGATTGTGGTGGGTTTATTGAAGATATTGGCTCGTTTGGGGGTAATGCTAAAGGTATTGTGGATGAGTTTAATGCCTATTTTGAAGATGCTAAAGAAGCGATCGACAACTTAAAAGAATTTATCGAAAATGTTGAGGAGCATGGTTCTGATGTACTCAAAGGTAAGTTCGCAAGTATAAAACAGGGCATAAAGGATAACCCACTTCAAGCCATACAAGATGTCGGGAAAGCCATCACTAGTATTGATTTGACAGATGAGAAATGGCTCATTTCATGTACTGGATTTGGAGGGGATAAAGGTTTATCGGAAATTACGCCATCTAAAGCATTGAGTTCATT
>CAZOGM010000072.1:2074-9993 GCA_964579445.1 uncultured Acinetobacter sp. | reverse complement strand
TAGGAAATTCGTACTCGGCATTGCCACTGCTGTTCAGGTGGCTGAGTGGTTTCCCACGCGCGAATATGAACCAACTCAATCAACTCTTGTCCCGGCTGTTCGGCGCGAAAGCGAAACGACTTTTCACCTCCAGCCCCTAGCATGCCTTCTTCGGCTTCACTGGCCAAATAGCTTTCTTCCACTTTAAACAGTTTCAAAGGTTGTACCAGTTGCCACTGAAAACCTGTGCTGGGATTTTCTGGTGCATTAAAGACCAAGGTTTCACCGACTTTCATAACCATCAAGCTTGGGCATTTTTGTGATGACGTATAATGATGCATTTGCCCTTCACCTTGTGGTGTCGAACTTTGACATCCTGTCAAAGCCAAAGCGGTCATAACACCACTCAGTAAAAATAAGGCTTTCATATCTATTACTCTGGTTAATTTCATCAATGAAATGGGTTTGAACCTTGTAATCAAATAGCGACTAAAGTCAAAAAACCAATTAGATATTTTGCTTCTCAACCCATTTGATTGAATCAACACGAATTAACTTACATGCACCATCACCTATACCATTCCAATCCAGTGCAGATTTCCAGACCAAATCCTTGGCATTGATTTGAACTAAATCACCTTCAATATGCACCAAATCCCCCCGTTTAACTTGCTTAATTTTTTTAGCAATTTCAGGATTAGCAGGAATAATATGCATATTGCTCACCAATTGAGTCGCCAGTTTCGGCGGAATTGGAGGCTTCGCCATTTTCCAATTTAAATATCGGTCGTATTGATTGATTGAAATTTGACGCGCGATTTCAGGTTCAGTAAAAATCCCACGCGTTACCGCATAATCTATCGGTGAAAATTGCGCTTGAGCATCATCGGTATACTCCTTTGAGCCCAATATACGAAACTCACCACGAAAAGGTTCCAGCACTGAAATTTTTTGTGTTTTAGATACAGGTGCCAAACCTTTGGCAATATTGTAATCCGTAGTAGATACTGCCTGCGCATGTAAAGCACTACTTGCCAAAAATGCAGCAAAAAATAATTTTTTCAATGTTGAGCCTCTCCTATCATTACTTCTACAGACAATATAGAGCTTTATACGAGTGCTAAGATTTAAAAAAGGTAACAATATATCGTGAATTCGTCATTTTTTGTCTTTGGAAAAAATTCACCTGAGGTATCAAAATAAATAATTGGTAGAAGTAAAAATGAAATACTTTAGCCAAAATTTTAATCAATCTTCTTTAAAATCAATACGAACCGTCTCAAAACGGACACGTCCCTCACGGATTGCTTGTGCAATCGCTATTTGTCCTTTGGTCAATCTTGCCCCACCACTTTTAATATCAATCAGTACCACCTGAATATCTTCTGCCAAACCATCGCCATCTCTAAAGTCGGTATAACCATCAAACACCACATAATCAATCGGATCACCCAAAAATTTAGCATCGCTCGGTAAGTATTGAAACTCAGGCATGATGGGTGCCATTTGTTCTGCCATTTTGCCTTTGAGTACCGCACGACTGGTATTAACACTGCGCTTTTGCGCTTGCACTAACATGTCCTGATGCTCCAGTTCCAGTTCTGCAATGTATTGCTCATATTCGGCTTTAATTTTGCCATTTCGTGTACTCGACAGCACGATAGTAGTTAGCACTATTCCAATACATGCGCCAATGAGCATTGCCATCCAAATGGACATTCTTGCTTCCCTAAAAGTAAACTCTGCCCAATGTAAACAAGATCTAGACTTTTGTCATGTATACACGCTTTTCAGTGAAATAATGCTAAGCTAGAAATTAGACTTCCTTTGCATATTTATAAAATTGTAGGCTCATGAAAACGATATTGATTGCAAACCAAAAAGGTGGCTGCGGAAAAACCGTAACAGCGATAACACTGGCAACCGCATTGGCCCGAAAAGGCTATAAAGTGGCGCTGGCGGATGCAGATAATCAAAAATCGGCTTTACAATGGCTCAAACAACGTCCTAAAGATGCCACCGAAATTCAAAGTCTAGATTGGCGACATGAAAAATCGATTGGTGATGCACCGAAAAATATTCAATATTTAATTATCGATGCGCCGGGTGCTTTAACGGGTGAGCATGCAGAACAACTCATCAGTGAATGTGATGCTGTGGTCACGCCTTTACAGCCTTCATTTTTCGATATTGACAGTACACGTCGTTTTCTTAAACATATTCAAGAGATTAAACGCATTCGCAAAGGTAAAGTTGAGGTATTTTTACTGGCGAACCGCGTCAAACCTTCGGGTGCCAGTGCCAAAGACATTCAACAGTTTTTTGCTAAAATTGATCAAGAACCTGTGGCTTGGATTGCAGAACGTGCCGCTTATGGCACTTTGGCCATGCAAGGCTTGAGTGTATTCGATAAAAATCAGAAAGTTTACTTAGCAATACAACAACAATGGCAACCTTTATTAGATGCTTTAATTGATGATCCAAGTGATTGGTTCTAAAAGAATTTAGAAAGTTATACCGTAGTAGATCAGCACTTTTTTTTAAATTTCAGATATGATGGGTTCCCTATTCAAAAATGAAGTTTTCAAAAAAGAAATTTCATTTCTTTGAATATCTAAAAATAGATTAGAGATATTAGTGCAAGATTTTAATCCGACTTTACAACGTGCTCTTTTATTTGGACTGTTTTTTATTCTGATTTATTTGGGATATGACATTCTAAAGTACTTTATTGTCCCTGTGCTTTGGGCCTGTATTATCGCCTATATGACTTGGCCTATATATAAACGCATCCAACGTGTATGTGGTGAAAATCGTCCTACCTTAAGCGCGACGCTCATGACCTCATTGCTGATGCTGGTGGTGGGTGTTCCTTTTGTGTTTGCTGTTTTTTTACTGCAACACGAAGGTCGTAATCTCTTTTTTGATATTCAGCGCCAACTGGCATCCGGGCATTTGTCCGTCCCTGATGTGATTCGCGAGTTACCTATTGTTGGTAAAGAAATCAGTCGAATAGTGCGTGAAATCAATGCTGATCCAAATTCACTGTTTAGCAACATCAGTATTTGGGTACAAGGGCATTTGAACTATGGTAAGTTCGTACTGAGTGAAATCACCAAAAATTTAGTGAAACTCGGATTTGCAATGCTGTCATTGTTCTTCTTTTATCGTGATGGTCAAACCATTGTGCAACAAGTCAGCAAAGCCATGGAAAAAGTCATTGGCCCGCGGATTCAGCATTACATTGACACCATTTCAGAAACCACACGTGCAGTGGTTTATGGCGTAGGCTTAACCGCCCTTGCACAAGCGATTTTGGCAGGCGTCAGTTATTACGTTGCGGATGCACCCAATCCGATGGTCTTGACCATTATGACCTTCCTCATGGCACTGATTCCTTTTGGTCCTCCACTCGCTTACGGTGCAGTGTCGTTGTGGTTGTTCTCACAAGGGCAAACTGTTGAAGCGATTGGGGTAATGGCATGGGGCGTTTGTGTGGTGAGTACCGCAGATAATGTCATTCGTCCTTTGGTCATTTCGGGTGCGACGCAAATTCCATTCTTATTGATTATGTTTGGCGTACTGGGTGGTTTGGCCAGTTTCGGCTTAGTCGGTTTGTTTATTGGGCCTGTCATTCTTGCAGTTTTACTTGCAATTTGGCGTGAATGGTTACATGAAACCATTGAGCCTGAACCCGTACCTAAAGCCACCATGATCTATGATGATGAAGATACGCCTAAACTCTAAGTGACTTAATTTAAATTAGAAATGGTTAATAAAGTCATACAAGAGAAACACCGATAAACCTTGTTTCATGCTTTTAAGTTTGTTTGAATAACCTTAAATATATGATAAAACAAGGATGAAACAATGCGCTCGCATGTTTTAAAAACCGCACTACTTGCAACACTGGTCGGCATCATCGGGGTAGGTTGTAGTAGTGTTCAAACAGGTACAGATCAAAAGCCTGAAAAAATTTCTCATAAAAATAATACGCCAATTCAAACCATTGCAGTTAATGCGGTCTCCGCTCAAGGTATTGAAGCAAAAATCGGCACAATTTCTTTTCAAGATAGTCCACAAGGTTTAGTAGTGACACCTAAATTATCAGAATTACCTTCAGGCTTTCATGGTTTTCATATACATGAAAAAGGTTCATGTGAACCTGCTGAAAAAGATGGAAAAATGGGCGCTGCTTTGGCAGCAGGTAGTCACTTCAACCCGCATCAAGCAGCAGGTCATGGCACACCAAATGACGGACATTTAGGTGATTTACCTGTACTAAATGTTGACTCGACTGGTGAAGCGAAAACTGCTGTGGTTGCTCCGCGTTTAAAACTTGCAGACATTCAAGGCTTAGCCATCATGGTTCATGCGGGTGGTGATAACTATGCAGATCATCCTAAGCCTTTAGGCGGTGGTGGTGACCGCATTGCCTGCGGTGTGATTCGCTAATCTGACTTTCTAAAATCTTAGGTTTTCAATTAAACAGATGGCTTGTGGATAATGTATAAGTTATTCACAGGCTTTCGTTATTCATTTAATGCATTCGATTTTTAATTCTTTTATTTCTGCTTTCTAAATTCATTGAACTGGGCAAATCATTTATTTAATAAGTATCCATCAGGTGTAAGTCAATGAAATTAAGTCGATCATGAATTGACAGATTCTTAAAAAAAGCTCAGGCTGTGAAAACATGAATTGTGCACCAAGACATTATCGTGAATTACTTTAAAGCGCTGTTTTTAGATTTTAAATCCAATTCTATTTTAATTTACTGCTTACAAATTCTAATTGTTCTATCTGGAACCACTTTAGGTTTATTGTTCTTGGGTTTTCAAGAGCTGATTGTTCCTGTCACTCTAGGCGCGATTGCAACTGCCCTCACCGACTTTGATGACAGACTGAGTATTCGTTTACGTAACTTATTTTATGTCTGCATTTTATTTTTTAGTGTCAGCAGCATTTTAGAGTTTTTATATCCTTATACGTTTATTTTCATCCTATATTTATCGCTCTCTAGCGCAGGACTCATGCTGCTGGGTGCTTTGGGGCAGCGTTATGCCACCATCTCGTTTGGTACAGTACTGCTGTCCATTTATACCATGTTTGGTTTTGGCGAATATGCGACGTGGTATGCCCAGCCCAGCTACTTTGTTTTGGGCACACTTTGGTATGGACTGAGTGCGATATTGTTTTATTTGCTCAAACCCACGCAAGCAGTTCAAGACCATTTGGCGCAGTGCTTTGAACAACTGGCAACCTTACTTGAAACCAAAGCTCTATTGTTTGATCCTGACAATACCGACAATGTAGAAAGCCTGCTCTATGCACTTTCACTACAGAACAGTCAGGTGGTACAAGGTCTAAACAGCAGTAAAGCCACCCTGCTTACGCGCCTAAAAGCCTCACGTGCCAATAAAAAAACCATGTATGCATTAAACTTGTATTTCTTGGCACAAGACATTCATGAACAAGTCACCTCAAATTATTTGCATTATGAAAAAGTGCAGCAAAATTTTAGTCGTACAGATCTCATTTACCGCATTCAAAAAAATATTCAATTACAAGCGCAGCACTGCCGTCTATTGGCTGATGCTATTTTACAAAATAAAAACTTTGAAATTCCGAGCATTACACCCCTGCTTTTACAGAATCTCGAAATTTCTATGCAAGCGTGGATTGATGCCAATCCCAACAATATGGAAGTTAAAAACTTACTGTTGGTGTTAAAAAATTTGCAGACTGTACAAGAACAATTTCAACATGTTGCTATAGAACAAGGCAATTACCAACAGCACTATGCAGAAAAGCTAACAGAACAGCGGGACAATCAAAATTTACTCGATGATGATATTCACGGTGCTGAGGATCTGTGGCTCAAGCTTAAACAGCATTTAAGCCCACAATCTGCATTGTTTCGACATGCTGTTCGAATTGGCTTTGTCTTTGCCGTAGGCAGTTTCATTTCCCTGTTGCCCTTTGCCCAAAATGGTTACTGGATTTTACTGACCAGTTTGTTTGTCTGCCAAGTCAGTTATTTTGCGACCAAGAGTCGTTTGAAACTTCGAACTTTAGGTACGGTTTTAGGCGTTTTACTGGGCATACCGGTACTGTATTTTGTACCGAGTATTGAGGGTCAATTGTTTTTGACCATTATTTTTGGGGTGGCATTTTTCTATTTGAGATCCAAAAAATACGCCATGGCAACCCTCATGGCGACTTTAATGGTTTTACTCATTTTTAATTTAAAAGGCGCAGGCTATGCCATTATATTACCCAGAATTATCGACACCCTCATTGGCTGTGCTCTAGCGTGGTTTGCAGTGAGTTTTATTTGGCCAGATTGGAACTTTCGTAATATCTCGAAAACGATTCAAAAAAGTAGTGATGCCACTTTAGCCTATTTCACAGCGGTGATTGAGCAGTACAAATCGGGTAAGAATAACAGTATGGCGTATCGCATGGCACGCCGTTCTGCGCATAATGCTCATATTGAGCTGTCGAGTATGATTTCGAGCTTAAGTACAGAACCCAATCCAAATCCAACGCTGATTCATCATGCATTTCGGTATTTGGTGTATAGCCACAGTCAACTAAGTTATGTATCCGCTTTGGGTAGTCACCGTGAATTGATCCGTGATGTTCAAATTTTAGAACTCATGCAAGATTGTGCGCAAAGCTTGGCTTCTGCTTTGGTACAACCCGAAATTTTATCGGATCCATTTTTTACAAAAAAATTAGCTGAAATTCAAGATTTAAGCCAACAGCAAAACTTGCCTGACCATCTGCTTTTGACACTCAAACAAATCAGCTTACTGCTCGAAACCTTGCCTGAATTGGTTAAACTACGTCAAACATTACTTGATTTAGAGATCAGATAGTTAAAAGACTGCTATAAAATTCAACATAGAATTGATCAAAATAGGTGATTTAAATGAATAGACCATCCAATATAAAAAGATCATTTCTTCTCAGTGCCACTGGTCTGTTATTTTCAGCCTTAGGCTTAAGCCCAAACCTATTTGCTCAAATAACAGCTACTGACCTTAAAAATCTGATTGAGTGCCAGTCAAATTATACGCAATATGGGACTTTGACTGAGGATTATGACACTCAACTGAAAAAGTTGGGTTGGCATCGCAAGGAAAATTCAGATCAACCCTTTATTTATATATATCAGCATAAAACCCCACATACTTTTTTTGGGCAATCTACTCATCAAATTGGACTGACTGGCAATGCCATTGTCGCTATTTTAGGTAAGGTTGATATCCACACATTGGCCAATCAATACGGTCTAACCCAGCATCCTTTCTTTAAAGATGTACCTTATTTTAGAGGTGAGAAAGTAATTAGAACCGAAACACCTTCAGAAGATCAGATACCCATTCATCACAAACTGATGCTGTCAGAAATGACTGGAAAAAAGCCCATGGTATTACTCGGATGCAATTATGAGCTTGACCGCGAATCGATGGAAAAAATCCTCTCTAACTTAGACGAATAATATGAATCCCGAGCAATTCAATTGGAATTAAATATTTTAAATACAAATACTTATAAACAATATTTTCATATTCAAAGTTTTAGTTTTCATGTTATTTCAAGTACACTGAGTTCACATGAAATGAGATTTAATAGCAGATGAACATTAAAACCTTACGTTGGGTGGGATTACTTGAAGGTATCTCTTTCTTATTGTTATTGTTTATCGCCATGCCAATGAAATATATGTTTGATAACCCCATTTTGGTCAAATACGTGGGTATGGGACATGGCATATTATTTGTTTTATTTTTAGCCGTTTTATTTGTGGTCTGTGAAAAACAGAAATGGTCGATTCAAATTTTCTTAATGGGTGTTGCAGCGTCTATTTTACCATTTGGACCTTTTGTTTTTGACCACAAACTTAAAAAATTAAACAGCCCTTCTGCTCA
>CAZOGM010000072.1:0-1974 GCA_964579445.1 uncultured Acinetobacter sp. | reverse complement strand
GGCTAATTGAATGATCCCTAGCTTTCCTAGGGATCATTTTAATCTCCAATATTTTTTTAAAACTGACCTTTGGCAAGGCGCTCTTGCATAATGGTTTTGATCATGGTTCGGGGCACACTAAACCACAGTGCTATGAGGATAAAACATGCCATGCTATATGCCCACATGTCAAAGTAAGCATAAAGTATCCGTACCACCTCAATCACCACAAAGAATGCCACCATCATCAGCATGCCTACAGCTGCGGCAACTGTGCCTTTTGATACGTCTGATGCACTTAGAGCAAAACGATACAGTACCGAGAAACTACAGCCTTCACCAAAGCTGATCAAGGTCATACCCACGATTAAGCACCACAACATATGCTGCTGCCAAATCACACCAGCGATTAAAATGAGTGTGCCAAATAACATTAAAGGCAATGCCAACATCACGGTTTTACCCAGTGGCAAACGGTCAATCACGTTAATCAACACAATATTACCCAAAATCAAACCACCCAATACGGGTACTTGTGCCAGACCGTATTGCATATTGGTTAGCCCCAGTTGCTCTACCAAAATCACAGGTGACAGTGCAATCCATAAGATCAACGGAATCGAAACCATCGGTAAAGACAACGCCATAGCCACAAAACGTCTATTTTTAAATACGGCTTTAAAGTCATCCCAAATATAACTGATAGGTTGTTTCGGAACACTGATCTGATGCTCGGGCATTTTGGCTTTGAGTCCAAACCAACTTAAGGCTGCAAGCACTGCAATACCCACAAAGCCCCAGTGCCACGAAACATGGTCAATCATAAATGCACCGAGCACAGGCCCTAACAGCGGTGCAATAAGCGAAATATTAGCCATGAGCGCCATGACTTTAATTGCATCACGTTCTTCAAAAATTTCTTGAATGGCAGCATAACCCACCGCGGAAATAATGGTCAGCCCAATACCTTGTAAAAAGCGAAATGCCAAGAACTGTTCAATGCTTTGGGTCAACAAAATCAGCAAGCAACAAATTACAAAAAAGACCACACCCCACAGTAAAACTCTTTTCCGCCCGAGGCGATCCGACAAAGGCCCCAATAGCCATGCTAGACATGCACCGCCCAATAGGAAAAATGACATGGAAGAAGGTGCCCACGAACTGCTTACGCCAAAGTCTTGAGTAATGCTGAGCATTGCGGGTTGGACCAAGTCATTACAGATATAGACTGAAAATTCAAACAGTACGAGTGCCAATGGGAACATGAAGGTGGCACGATTGAGTGTTGCTTTTGAAGCAGTTTGCATTATTGTCTACGTTTCTTTATATGCTTTGGAATTTGACGTATTTTAAGTCTAAAAATGCAAAACCCAATCAAAATAATTGAAAATAAAAAAATTGGCAGACTCTAATCGTGAATGATGCAACGCAAAGACTTTAAATAAAAGCCAAAAATAAAACTTCAGACAGTTGAAAAAATAAGCAATTGTCAGCAGGTTATTGATTAGATAAACTACACACTTTTATAATGATGAATTAAAATAATGAAAAAATTAAATCCTAAATTCGCTTTAATTTTGGGTATTGTGTTTCTTCTACTCAGTGGTTTTATCTACTGGCTGGGTTCAACACCTGCGATTAGCTCTGAAGAAACAGCACGTTGTGAAGAGTTGGTTCAAAAGAAATATAACAATAGTGCAGAACCACAGCTTTTAGAGATGTGTAAAACCTCAGTGGGTTGGATTGCTCAGCAAGATGCTGAAGCAGACGGCGCAACTTCTGCCGAGGAAATAGGCAAAGCGATCAGCCAAGCCAATCAAAGTGAAACAGGCGGAACGATGTTCTCTATGTTCTTTGTTGGGATATTTTTAATCTTGGGTTTGGTACTGAGCATCAAAGGTATTCAAGGTTTAAAGACCAAGTCTGAGGTTTAAAACGAGATGAAAAGCATAGGGTGAACCGTATGCTTTTCATTCTTACAGTTAGTAAATGACT
>CAZOGM010000071.1:8321-10096 GCA_964579445.1 uncultured Acinetobacter sp. | reverse complement strand
TGAAAAATCAGAGCTGAATGTTTGTGAATCATAGCAGAGTAGATAATCAACCCAAAAGCATCATTAAAAATATAATAAAAGTGTTTATTTTATATACAAATCAATAATTTAATGGAATATCAGTAATACTTTTTTTAGATAAAAAGCATCAAAATAGGATTTTTCTAGACTATCGTTGAATTCCTAAAAAAATTGATTTATGTGAAAGTGATCTCACACACTTTGATGGCTCAGTGTTGATGAGTAATGCATAAAAATTAAATTCTGCACTGTTCGGCTTGCTATCAAAGTTCACTGAATTTCGATCTCATAGGAGGTGAGCAATGTCACCATCAACAGTAAATGTTAATGACATTATTGACAAAGCAAAATTCACACCATTTCACTTTAATGTGGTTGCTTGGTGTTTACTCATTATTCTGTTTGATGGTTATGATTTAGCCATTAATGGCGTGGTTTTACCGTTGCTTATGGATGAATGGGGATTATCAGCGGTTCAAGCCGGTATGCTTGCAAGTACAGCACTCGCTGGAATGATGTTCGGTGCAATGATTTTTGGCTCATTAGCCGATAAAATTGGCCGTAAAAAAGTCATTATGATTTGTATTGTTTTATTTAGTGGCTTAACCGCAGCTGGTGGTTTTGCTACCAATCCCACTGAATTTGGTATCTTACGCTTTTTAGCGGGTCTAGGGATTGGCGGTGTGATGCCTAACTTGGTTGCGCTGACTTCAGAATATGCACCTTTACGTAAACGTAGCACATTGGTGACAACCATGTTCAGTGGTTATGCTGTGGGCGGTGTAATGGCTGCGCTCTTGGGTTCGTGGTTTACGCCAAATTTTGGTTGGCAAATCATGTTCTTTATTGCGGGTATTCCTTTACTGCTGTTGCCTGTGATCTGGAAATTTTTACCTGAATCTCTTAGCTTTATTGTAAAAGAAGGACAGCAAGATCAAGCACGTCAAATTGTACGTCGTCTCGCACCGGAAATGTCTGTTACAGATCAAACGGTATTTGAGCTGAATAAAGTCGATGTACCTGAAGCTGCCAATGTGGTGAGCCTGTTCCGTCGTGGCCGTGCTGTAAATACGCTATTATTTTGGATCGCATTTTTTAGCTGCTTACTGACCATGTACGCGCTGAGCAGTTGGTTGCCAAAGTTAATGATGGCGGCAGGTTATTCTATGGATAACAGCTTGATGTTTATGATGGTGATGAATGTTGGTGCGGTAGTCGGGATCGTTGGCGGCGGTATTTTAGCAGATCGTTTCCATTTGAAGCCTGTATTGATGTGTCTTGGTATTATGGGCGCGATTGTGATGAGCTTGATGGGCTTCCAGTCGAATCAATTGATGCTTTATATTTTGGTATTTTTGGCAGGTGCCGCATCTATTGGTTCACAAATGTTGCTGTACAGTTATGTGGCGCAGTTCTATCCACTGGCTGTTCGTTCGACAGGTATTGGTTGGGCTTCAGCGATTGGCCGTATGGGTGCGATTGTGGGTCCAATCTTAATTGGTGCTTTACTGGGCATGAACTTACCTGCACATTTTAACTTTATTGCAGTTGGTTTTCCGGTACTGATTACTGCACTTGCCGTGGCGTTCATTATGAGTCACGATGAAGCAGATAAGATTAAAACTGCGTCGCCGATGGCGGTTAAAGCATAGTTTCATGTATTAATTCAAGCCTCCAGTGATTGGGGGCTTTTTTATGTTGTCTTGATTGGAATGTGTTGACTGATTTTAAAAAGCAATATTAGAATAATTTCC
>CAZOGM010000071.1:0-8221 GCA_964579445.1 uncultured Acinetobacter sp. | reverse complement strand
ATTTCCCATTTCTGAATTCACGCATCTCAGCAATTTGAAGAAGCTTCTATTTAGTTATTTATTTCCCAAATTTAAATTGAGGTCTTAATCAAAGTGTGACGTTGATAAAGTTTAAGTAGCTATTGATTTTATCAGCCTGAAATCTAAATCCCTTTTTTGGATTCAGTTTTGGTTTTGTATCGTTCAATATACAAATACGCGTCTTAAGCTTGGAGCATGATATAAATATAAAAAGTACAGATACTCAATAAAAAGGACTCAATCATGGTGGTCGCAACAGCAGTGGAAAATGGTCTAGATTACCCACTTTATGTGGCATCAAAAGCAGTATTTACGGGACAATGGCTTGAGGTCAAACATAAGTTTAGTCAAGATGTATACGCACGCGTTGCTTTAGCCGATGCCAAGACTCTGGAAAAAGCCATTCAAGCGGCATTGAAAGCTGAAGCTGAGATGGCAGCACTTAAACCTTTTCAAAAACAAAAAATATTACTGCACTGCGTCAAACGGTTTAATGAAATACGTGAAGAACTGACGGAAATTTTGATTGCAGAAGGAGGCAAGCCACGTAAGGCTGCGGCAGCTGAAGTTGAACGTTTAATCAATACCTTTCAAATTGCTGCAGATGCAGTGACTCAACTCGATGAAGGGCGAGTAATTCCACTCGCAGTTACACAAGCAGCAGCGTCCTACCGTGGTATGGTGAAACATGTACCCATTGGGGCAGTTTCTCTGATTAGTCCTTTTAACTTTCCCTTAAATTTGACTGCACACAAAATTGCGCCTGCAATTGCTGCGGGTTGTCCATTTGTGTTAAAACCAGCCAGCTTAACCCCCATTTCAGCTATAAAGATCGCGGAGGTGCTTGCGGAAACAGACTTGCCTAAAGGGGCATTTTCAGTGTTGCCTTGTCCGCGTGAACAAGCGGATGTCTTGGTGACAGATGATCGCTTTAAATTACTGAGTTTTACCGGTTCTGATGTGGTGGGCTGGGACATGAAAGCGCGGGCTGGGCGTAAGAAAGTGACTTTAGAGTTGGGCGGAAATGCAGCAGTGATGATTGAACCTGATACTGAATTGACAGATGCACTATTTGATCGCCTGATAGGCGGCGCTTATGGGCATGCAGGGCAAGTGTGTATTAGTGTGCAACGGGTTTTGATTCATGCAGATCTGTATAGCGAGTTTAGAAAAAAGCTTGTGACTAAGCTCAAAGGGCTTAAAGCGTCAGACCCAAGTTTGGACAGTACTTTAGTTGGCCCAATGATCAAACATGATGAAGCGCTTCGTCTAAAAAAATGGGTCGATAAAGCAGTCAAAAAGGGTGCTAAAGTTTTAGCGGGTGGCACTGTAAATGGCGTGTTGTTTGAACCGACTTTACTTGAAAATGTAGATGAAAAACTCGAAGTTTATAAAGATGAAGTCTTTGGTCCAGTTGCTATTATAGAAAAATATAAAGACTTTGAAAAAGGTATCGCGAAGATCAACAGCAGCCGTTTTGGTTTACAGGCAGGAGTTTATACGCAGAACTTAAATAAAATGCTCTACGCGTGGGATCATTTGCATGTCGGTGGTGTAATCATTAATGATATCCCTTCTTTTAGAGTCGATAACATGCCCTATGGCGGGGTGAAAGATTCAGGTTTGGGTCGTGAAGGCATTCAGTCAGCGATTCGAGATATGCAAGAAGAGCGTTTACTTGCGATTAAGCAATAACTCAAGCGCAGTGGGGGCGAAGCATCAGCTCGTCCTCACTCAATTGATCAAAAACAAAAACTAAAAAAGAACCTATAAAAGATGAAAAATGCCATCAAAATAATTTTAAAACGCATGAGTATGACGATAGTCATGGGTGTTTTGGTTCAACAAACGTGGGCTGTACAAGCTCAAAAATTGGTTACAGATGCACGGCAGCAAATAGGCAGAACCTTATACTATGATCCTGCCTATACCGCATTGAAATATCCACTGGGCGATGTGCCTTTGGTTAAAGGTGTCTGTACGGATGTGATTATTCGTGCGCTACGTTTGCAAGGTATTGATCTGCAACAACGCATTCATGAGGATATGAAAAAGAATTTTAGTGCTTACCCTAAAAAATGGGGCTTAAAAACCACGGATCGAAATATTGATCATCGTCGTGTGCCAAATATAATGACGTATTTTAAACGCCAAAATTATACGGTGCAGAATCAGCAGTATTTAGCGGGAGATATTGTCACTTGGGATTTGGGTAAAGGTTTGGTGCATATTGGTATCTTATCAGATCGAAAAGCAGGGGGTTCAAATACACCTTTGGTGATCCACAACATCGGACAAGGCACACAAGAAAATAATATTTTGCATCAGTTTAAAATCATTGGGCATTATCGAATTCCGCAGCAGGTGAAATAATCGGTTGAGTCAAATCTAGAGCAGACCATTTAGCGCTCAATAACAATTCTCTCAGCATTTCAAAGTGGGCTTGGTCATAATTCAAAGACAAGTTGTATTAAAAACAATCAAAAGAAATCGAGCTGCACTTTAAAATAGTTTTTTCGAGAATTAATTACAGAAAAATCCAGTCAAAAGCGTTATTGTTGTGTCATTAAACAGTTATTTTTAAGTAAAACTTTAACCAAGATGATTTAACAATAACTGGTTTGTGATTCGAAAAAATATGCTCACAAGGCATTCTTCTAATTCAAACAACAATATTTTAATGGCAAATATTTACGCGCAAGACAACAAACAAAACAGCCGTAAATGTTTTCACTATTTCGAATTAGGTGTTTTATGACAGATACTCGTGAAAGCTGGTCTGCACGATCAGGCTTTATTATCGCAGCGATTGGTTCTGCTGTGGGTTTGGGTAACATTTGGCGTTTTCCTTATGTGGCTTATGAAAACGGGGGCGGTGCTTTTTTAATTCCGTATTTAATCGCCCTAATTACAGCTGGCTTACCTTTATTGTTTTTAGACTATGCGGTCGGACATAAAGGCAATACCTCACCTCCAAAAGCGTATCGAAAACTGTTTAAAGGCGGTGAGACCTTAGGTTGGTGGCAAGTTTGTGTCTGTATTATCATTGGTCTTTACTATGCCAGCGTCCTGACTTGGGCTGGAAGTTATGTTTACTTCTCTATGGGTCAAATGTGGGGAGATGATCCTGAAAGCTTCTTCTTTAAAACGTATTTACAAACCACAGATGCAGCGACCTTTGATTTCAGATTTGTCAGCCATATTTTCTGGCCATTGGTGGGAATCTGGATACTGACACTGTTGATTTTATTTGGTGGCGTTAAAAAAGGCGTGGAACTGGCCAATAAAATTTTTATGCCTTTGCTGTTTGTACTGTTTAGCATTTTGGTGATACAGGCATTACGTTTACCGGGCGCAGCTCAAGGCTTAAATGCATTTTTTACCCCGAACTGGTCAGCCATGATGGATTATAAAGTATGGTTGGCAGCTTATGGCCATACCTTCTTTAGTTTGTCCGTGGGCTTCGGGATCATGGTGACTTATGCATCTTACCTTAAACCAAAAACAGATTTGACAGGTGCAGGTTTAATCGTCGGTTTTGCCAATGCATCTACTGAAATACTGGCAGGTATTGGTATTTTTGCTGCACTGGGTTTTATGGCTTACGCGGCAGGAAGTAATGTTGAAGATGTGGTAAGTGGTGGTATTGGTTTAGCCTTTATTGCATTTCCAAAAATCATTTCAAGCTTGGGTGCGGGCGGTGATGTATTTGGATTCTTATTCTTCACGTCATTATTTGTTGCGGGTATTTCTTCCATGGTGAGTATTTTGGAAGTGCCGATTGCTGCGATGATGGATAAGTTAAAATGGAGTCGTAAAAAAGCGGTTTCAATTGTGGGTGGCGGTAGTGCGATCGTTTCTGTTGCACTCTTTTCAAGTGTGAACTCGATTAAGTTAGTCGATATTGTTGACCATTTCATTAATAACATTGGCATTATTGGCGGTGCGTTGTTGTCGATTATTTGTGTAGCATGGTTTAAACGCTCTGCAATGGATGCCATTAAACAGCACATCAACAACATTTCAACTGTAAAAGTTGGACGAGGTTGGGACTTCACTTTAACGGTGATTACCTCACTGATTTTATTGGTGACTTTAGCATTAACCATCTTCTCATTGGCAACCAAAGGCTATGATTCATATAGCATGAGCTTACAAATGATCTTTGGTTGGGGCAGTGTGATTTTCTGCGGAATTATCGCTGTTGTTTTAACTCAAGTTAAAGATCGATAAGGAGACAATAATGAATACTTCAGCCATTATTATGATGATTATCTCAATTTTATTTTTATGGGGTGGTCTGATTTTATCGATCATTCACTTGATGCGACATCCCGAAGAAGCAGATGAGGTTTTAGATCAAGTCAAAGATCAACACACGCTTTAACGATATTTAACTGCATTAAAACTGAAAATAGTTAAAATGCATATGTAAATGAAAGTCATTATCATTTATGATAATGACTTTCTTGTTTTGAAATGACACAAAATCATGGAAAGCTTTAGTCAAAATAGTGTTTGGCTTGCATTTACAGTGACCTTGATGGCAGGGCTTGCCACGCTTGTTGGCGGCGCATTGATTTTGTTTTTTAAAAAACCCAGTGCACGAATCTTATCCTTCGGTTTGGCTTTTTCAGCAGGCGCGATGATTTATATTTCTTTAACCGAGATTTTAAATAAATCTATTTTGTCATTTTCAGATATCTATACTGAACAACATGCGTATGCCTATGGCACTTTTGCCTTTCTAGCAGGCGTTGTGCTGGTCTTAGTGCTTGATCGCTTTATTCCCAATCCCCATGAAAAAATAGAACAACAGATTGGAAAAGACATAAGCCAGCAACAGCTGATGCGTACTGCATTATTAACTTTATTTGCGATTACGGCACACAACATGCCCGAAGGTTTAGCCACCTTTTTTGCCACGTTATCCAGTCCAACTTTAGGTGCGCCACTTGCAGTTGCGATTGCCATTCATAATATTCCTGAAGGGGTGGCAATAGCTTTACCTGTATATATGGCAACGGGGAGTAAAAAAATTGCGATTACGGCGAGTTTAATGTCAGGTTTGGCTGAACCTTTTGGTGCTGCCATAGGATATTTCATTTTGCAGCCCTATTTGGGCGCGAATGTGTATGGCATTGTCTTTGGTATTATTGGCGGAGTCATGGTGTACTTAGCACTTGATGAATTATTACCCACTGCAAAGCGCTATGCCAAAGGGCATGAAACGGTCTACGGTTTAGTCTCGGGTATGGCAATTTTGGCGAGTAGCTTGGTGATGTTTAAATTTTCAATGTAAAAAAAATTTTAGAAATAAAAAAAAGTGACCGAAGCCACTTTTTAAATAGGAAACAACTTAGTTCTTTTGGATACGGCAATAATAAAAACCATCGCCACGATCGTTTTCTGGGAATAACTGACGACCATGAATTTGTTCAATGCCCCATTCAGCTTCGATTTTCACTTCAGTTGCATCTGCATGCTCAGCAAAAAACTCTACCATTTGTTGCTCATTTTCGACTTTTAAAATTGAGCAGGTAATGTAAAGCAGAGTGCCACCCGCTTTAAGTTGCTGCCACATATTGTTCAAAATTTCTTTTTGCAAAGCGACAGTTTTAACAATGTCATTGGAGTGACGAAGCAGACGAATATCAGGATGACGACGCATTACACCAATTGCTGAACAAGGCGCATCAAGTACGATGCAATCGATTGGCTCAGGTGCTGTCCACGTGGTTGCATCCGCAGTGAGAATTTCTACATCTGCATATTCATTGAGTGCTAGGCGTTCTAGATTTTCAGCCAAACGAACCAAACGCTTTGCATCATGGTCAAGCGCATACAGTTTTTTCGGGCTATATTTCTCTAACATATGTGCAGTTTTACCCCCTGGTGCAGCACAGGCATCGACCACAACTTTGCCTTCTAAGTTGGGTAGAAGTGTTGCGCAGAGCTGTGCGTGTTCATCTTGAACCGAGAAACCACCCTCTTCGAAACCGGGTAAGTTTGGAATATGCACATTTTGCTCAAGCACAATACCAACATCAGAGATTTCACAAGGGCGTGCTTCAAAACCTTCTTCTTCTAAGATTTCAAGATATTCAGCTCGGCTCACTTGATTGACGTTAACACGTAATGTGAGCGGTGCAATTTGTTTTAAGTTATATGAAATTTCAGGAAGCTGATCTGCCCAGTCTTTTTTCAAACGTTTAAACAACCAACTCGGCAAACCATGGGCTTGTTCTAGTGCAAGGCTAAATTCTTCAGTTTCACGTGAAACACGGCGAAGAATGGCATTCACCAAACCGCTTAATGGTTCAAAACCGAGTTGCTTAGCGGCAGTTACTGTTTCTGAAATGGCTGCATGCGCAGGCACACGCGTACACAAAATTTGATATAAACCCAAATACAAACAGCTTTCTACCGTGCCATTTTCAAGTGGTTTGGTCAGTAAGGGCAAGGTAATCGCTTTAAGCGCGTGCCACTGACGTAAACAGCCCAAAGTCAGTTCATGGTAAAGACCACGATCACGCTCTGAGACAATGTTGATATGTTGATTTAATACAGAAGCAAGCGATTGACCGTTTTGCACAGCCAACAGCGTTTTCACTACTTGTGCACGTAAATTTAGATTTTTCGAAGATGGGCTATGACTCATGCGAAAATATGTCCTACATGCAATTTTTGAGTTTGATAAATTTGAACTGCGTTTAATGGCTTACCGCCGGGCCACTGTAATAACGATAGACACACCACTTTTTGATCACCGCACGCAACATGTACGCCGTGTTTGTCTAAAGCAATCACTTCACCTGCAACAGCACTCTTTGACGTTAGTTCAGAAAGTGATGACTGCCAAATACGTAAATTTTCTGTGTCACTCAATGCTGTAAAAGCAACAGGCCAAGGGTTAAACGCACGAATATTACGATCAATTTCTACAGCAGACAGCTGCCAGTTAATCTGTGCTTCCGCTTTAGATAATTTTTGGGCATAGACCGTGAAATTTTCATCTTGTACTTCGCGTTGCTCTAAATAATGTTGCAAGGTCTGTTCGGATGCTAAAACTTGAACAAGCGCATGTGCACCTTGAATAGCCAATTTGTCATGTAACGTGGCTGAAGTATCTGTGGCTTCAATCGGGCAGATGGTTTTTAACATCATATCACCGGTATCAAGTCCTGCTGCCATTTTCATAATAGTCACACCCGTCTCAGTATCGCCTGAACTAATGGCACGCTGAATAGGTGCTGCACCGCGCCAGCGCGGAAGCAATGAACCATGAATATTCAAGCAACCGTATTTTGGCATATCCAAAACAGTTTGAGGCAGAATTAAACCATAGGCTGCAACGACCATTACATCTGCATTCAAAGCGGCAAGTTGGTGCTGTGCAGCTAGACCCTCTTCAGTTGAAGCTTTGAAGTGCAGTGGCTGATAAACGGGAAGATTATGTTCGAGCGCCAATTGTTTGACCGCAGATGCACTGAGTTTTTGTCCACGTCCAGCTTTACGGTCTGGCTGAGTATACACAGCGACAATTTCATGTGTAGTGTTGAGCAGCGCATTCAAAGCGCTTGCTGCAAATTCAGGCGTACCCGCAAAGATGATTTTCAATAGTCGAACTCTTTTACATTTATGACATCATTATAGCAAAAATAGCCGAGCTCCACTCTGCTGTTTAATCATTGGATATTTTCATTATTAAGAAAATTTTAAAGGAGTATGTATGTAACAATGTGTGATTAATTTCATATAACTTTAAAATAAAAAAATAATTTTTAGTGTAAATATTGATCAAAAGTGACACATTTTGTTTTGTTTATTTTTTCTTCATTTAATATTTATTTTTTTTTACATAATTTAACCATTTGATATTCAATTACAATTTTAAAATTTCACTTTAATTTTCAAAACTGAGGCTTAATAGTGTTTTGTTTTTGTGAAACGTGAATTAAAACACTTTTTTTTGTTGATAAAATTGTATCATTAATGTTAAATAATGATATATACATCTAAAACTAACTCTTTTTTAACGATTTAAAAATAAAAAAATCATTGAAAAATTGCGTAATAAACAGACAGCATCACGGGAATAAAATATGAACAAAATCTATAAAGTGATTTGGAACGCTACTTTAGGAACGTGGGTTGCTGTTTCAGAGCTTGCCAAAGGTAAAACCAAATCTTCAAAAGT
>CAZOGM010000070.1:2052-10568 GCA_964579445.1 uncultured Acinetobacter sp. | reverse complement strand
ATGCAGCGTATTCTATACAGTTTTATTTCTAGCGCAACCCCTTATTTCAGTGAATCATACCGGGTGGTGGTTTTTTCTACCATTTTGATAAAATAAATGATTTTTCACTCATTTTTTAAGCATTTTGTCGGTTTATTTTCATTATTTATTTTGAATTACATTCGATTTTTCATTTCTTGCTCTTATTTTCAAGCTTCTTCCTTATAAAAACATACCATTTCCCCACATTCGTTTAATTCAATTAAAAAAACACGCTCAAATAATCATTTTGTCTCTGATTCACTTCACTCATCCTATATAAAGCATAAATCGTAACTTTAAGGCATGTGGTTTATAGCGCCAAATAACGTTCAACAATCAATATGCTCAAATTATTGTCAATTTTATAATTTCCTATACATTAATTGAGATCGAATGTCTTTTAAGAGCTGGGTTATGCGGTTGCTGCTTTTATGTGTACTTGTAATCGTTTTGATTTTTTTTGCTTCTCAGCGCATGTTCAACCCTCAGTTGAATCACAACTCTGTGGCCGATCGCTTACAGCACCCTTTAGACACAAGGCTACGTTATAAGATGGGTGACATTGATCTACGCTTTAATATTTCTCATGATCAGCTTCAAAATTTAGCTCAGCAAGCCACTGACATTTGGTTTTTAGGCACACAGCAGCAGTTTTTTGTTTATGACCCCAATGCTCAGTTGAGTATTAATTTGATTTATGACCAGAGACAAGCAGACTCTGTGGCTAGAAATACTCAAATTAAGCACATTGAGCAGTATCGTGCCGATACAGACAGTCAACGGCATAAGCTTAGCCAACTCGAATCAGACTTAAATTTCTATAAACAGCAGATTGAACAGCTCAAAGCCAGCCTTCAAGACAAGTTAAATCGTTATAACCAACAGGTTGAGAACTTTAATCAATCGCAACAATTGCGCTCGTCAGCAGGTTTAGAACATTTAAAATTGCAAAAACAACAATTACAGGATGAACAACAACAGTTACAACAACAAATTGATGGCTTTAATCAGAAAGTCGCTGAGCTCAATATTCAGGTCGATACTGTCAATCAAATGAATCAACACGTTAATCGATCAATCGATGAATTTAATCAGCGTTTTCAACCTAGATTGTTCGATAAAGGTGTATTTAATGGCCGTGAAATTAATATTTATGAATTCCAATCTGATGATGACCTAAGATTGACGTTAGCGCATGAATTTGGACATGCCTTAGGATTGAATCACAGCGAAGAACCGCGATCATTAATGTATCCAATGCTTGAACAGCAAGATTTTAAAAACTTCCGCCTGACCACAGCAGATTTAGCGCTGCTTCAAAACAGACCTTAAGATGGTGTAATGAGCAATTAAAATCCATAATATTTTTAAGTATTTAAAGCTTAGAAAATCTATTTTTTACAATTCATGTTATTGTGTGAGCTGATTATATAGAGGAGATTGCCGTGAGTTATTATCATCTTATTTTAGAAGTAAATGATCATATCAGCACGATCGAAGAAACTCGTGATATTGAACTCTTTGATATCGTCGAAATTCAGCCTTATCTTTACTCTATTTTATTGCCTTATTTTAATCAGCAATTGATTGAGCTTGAGGAAGAGAACATTAAGTTTGAAGATGTTTTGCATATTCAAGTCAAACAAACTTTACTTCCGATTCAAGATTTGATCGAAGAAGAGCAGAAACAACTGCCAAGCGATACCGATATCACAATTACCGCCTATGAAATCTTTAATGATCGTGAACTCAGCCAAGACGTTACCCATGTTATTTTTGATGTGTTAGAAGCAGTGAAATTGGATACCTCTTCGATTTAATAGATTCGAATTAATCTGTTGAAAAAGGTCTGCATAATGCAGACCTTTTTATTTTTCGATTTCTAGATAAATTACAGCGCAGCAAATGAGACAAGATTCAATCTGCTTTCAATAGTTATTGCTGTAACATTAGTTTGGCATTTTCATTTCGAAATGCACGCAAAATATTTTGACCTGCACGACCTGTTGGACTCAAGCCCAAACGGGTTTGTTCACGCTGAATGGCTTGGCGACTTTTGTCACCAATCAAACCGTCTACAACGCCAATGTCATAGCCACGTTGAATCAGAAATTGTTGAATCTCTCGGCGCTCTGCACGTGATGTACCGGCATCATCGGTTGGCCATGTTTTACTAAACACAGGTTTGCCCTGCATTCGATCTGACAAATGCGCAATCGCCAATGCATAACTTTCCGCTGCGTTATAACTATATATAGCATCGAAATTCTTAAAGACTAAAAAGGTCGGGCCATTGACCCCTGCTGGAGACATCAGACCCGCTTGTGAGCTTTCAGATAAATTGCCTTGAATTAATGGCGAACCATCTACACGGGTTAAACCACGACCTACCCAAGAACTTAAGGATTTTTTGTTGCGGCGGCTTTCACCTGATATAGACAGGTCTGCAGGTACATTGACTTCAAAGCCCCACGGCTGTCCAGTTTGCCAGCCTCGTTTTTTCAAAAAATTCGCTGTAGAGGCTAAAGCGTCTGATGTACTTGAGACCAAGTCACGACGACCATCACCATCAAAATCAACTGCTAACTCTTCATACGTAGTTGGCATAAATTGGGTATGACCAAATGCCCCCGCCCACGAACCTTTTAACTGGTCTTCTGTTAAATCACCACGCTGTAAAATACGCATCGTGGCAAAAAACTCCCCTCTAAAATAACTTTGACGGCGTCCTTCACAGCTCAATGTACCCAAAGCTTGTAATAAAGGATACTTACCCGAGATATCACCAAAATTACTTTCTACACCCCAAACTGCCACAATCGTTTCAACAGGAACACCATAAACACTCGATGCACGGCTGAGCACATCATGATGCTGTGCAAGCTTTTGCTTTCCAGCAGCGACGCGTTCGTCATCAACAAGACCCGACAAATAATCCCAAATCGGTGTTGAAAACTCAGGTTGATAGTTTAGCTTTTCAATTACGGAATAATCAGGTGTTAAGTTTTGAGTATAACGATCATAAGTTGCAGCGCTTACGCCTGCAGCAATTGCCTGAGGTCTTAAATTTGAGATACAAGCTTGAAAATTATTTTGAGGATTAAACTGTGGTGCAACTGACGCTGATGAAGTCGCAGAACTTGAATTCGATATCGCAGGATTTGAAGTTGAGGTAGCCGTGCGTTGACTATGAATAATTAGCTCAGCCTGAGCTTGAGTCATTGCCAAAAATAATGAACCGAAGACAACCGATAAACGATGCATAACCTTCCACTGATCTTTTAAATTTAAATTATGTCCTCAACATAGCATTCTGAAAAAAAAATTAAAGCGCGAATTGGTAAATTTAAATTCATTTTCTCCACTTTAAATTCATAGTTTTATTTTTAAATTTAAATCTTACCCACAACCCAAAAGATATCAACAACCTCACAAAACAAACTTTGAATTTAAAACTTAAAACTAGATTAGACTTAAGGCCTGTGGATAACTTAATTGATATAAATCAGAATTTAGCAGATATAAATAAATTTAAATTCATTGTTTGTTCTTTTGAATTTAAAATTCGATAGTTTAAATTCAAAGCGGTAATTTTATGAATTCAAAACTGATCAATCATGATTTTTTGAATTCAAATCCTATTTTTTAAATTTATATTTTATGTGTTTGAATTTAAAATGAAGAACCTGAAGATTTAATTTCAAAGTTCAGCTAAAAATATTCAGATGCTTCAATGTGTTTTTATTCTTTTTTAGCTTTGAATATGTATAAAGGATTGATCAAATTAAATACAAAGTATTTCAAACACTTCCGACAAAAGGCGTTGAATTTTGAAGAGGCGCAATCATGCCTGAATCATTGACAATAAAAAAGCGATCACAGCAGTGATCGCTTTAATAAACAACAGGTTTAGGTTTAGATGCTCATATCTTGAGTTAAAGCCAGTGGATTTGGCAAAATCGTTGCCAATTGTTGGCAAAGCTTTGTTAATTCAGCTGAATCTGTTGGCATTAAAGTGATATGTCCAATCTTTCGACCCTCACGCTCTGTCTTGTTATAAAGATGCAAATGCGCGCCATCTAAGGCCAAAATATCTTCAGATTTCGGATGTTGACCAATGATATTGACCATCACCGTTGGACGAATCACATCAGTTGAACCCAGTGGTAGACCTGCAACTGCACGGACATGATTTTCAAACTGCGAGCAGACTGCACCTTCAATGGACCAATGCCCAGAGTTATGCACGCGTGGTGCCATCTCATTGGCATATAAGCCTTTGTCTGTGACAAAAAGCTCAAGCGTCAACACACCTACATAATTCAAGTGATTAAGCAGGCGAGTGATGTAGTCTTGCGCTACAGGCTGTAAGTCTGTGCTGTTGGGTGCAGGAACAATCGAATGCGACAAAATACCGTTGTGATGATGATTTTCAGCCAAAGGCCAAGTTTTTACCTCACCATTTTGTCCACGTACCGCAATAATGGACACTTCGCGAGAGAAGTTCACAAAGCTTTCTGCAATCAGTTCCCGAGCAGGGCCAAGTTCAGCCCATGCTTGATCGATTTGATCAATCGAACGCAGTACAAACTGTCCCTTACCATCATAGCCACCAGTTGCCGTTTTTAAAACAATCGGTAAACCTAAGTCAGCCACGGCTTGAGTCAAGCTTTCAATTGAATCGACGGCTTTATACGGCGCAACTGGAATATCCAGTTCATCAAACAACGCTTTTTCAGACAAACGATGCTGTGCAATGGCTAAAGCTTGGCGTGGCGGAAAAAGGTCTTTGTTTTTGGTCAGTACATCGACATCGAGTAGTGGTGTATTTTCAAACTCTAGACTAAAAACATCTGCACTTTGGATAAACTGCTGTAAACCATTTTCAGCTTTACTTGAAAATACTTGACCTAAAGCAGCGGAAGGGCAATCTGTACTTGCTTCAAAAAAAGTACACTGAATATTAAGTGGTAATGCTGCCTGCGCCATCATGCGACCAAGCTGACCACCACCAAAAATACCAATGGTTTTATCCATGAGGAATGTCCCCTAATAAGCTTGGTTCTAAATTTGACCGGGAATATTTTTGCTCGCCACTTTTTCAGTTTGCGCGATACGGAAATCTGCAACATTTTTGGCAATGTCAGGGCGTGTAAGCCCTAATATTTGCGCTGCCATAATCGCAGCATTGGTTGCACCCGCAGGACCAATTGCAAGTGTTCCAACCGCAATACCCGCAGGCATTTGCACAATAGACAACAATGAATCGACGCCATTTAAGATAGACGATTTAACAGGTACACCTAAAACTGGAAGATCTGTTTTTGCAGCACACATGCCTGGTAAATGCGCTGCACCGCCTGCACCTGCAATAATCACTTGGATTCCGCGGTCACGTGCTTGTTCAGCATATTCAAATAAACGGTCTGGGGTACGATGTGCAGAAACCACTTCCGCTTCAAATGGAACACCCAGTTGTTTGAGCATGTTGGCAGTATGTTCTAGAGTTGCCCAATCGGATTGAGAACCCATGATAATTCCAACGAGAGGTAAAGCGTCTTGTGCTGCGGCAGCATTCATTTAATGTTCCAGAGACTAGAGAGAGAATTGAATTAAATCTCGACGAAAGCCAAGCTTTAGATGAATCTGAGCTGGGTATTATAGACTGAAATTTGGTCATGCCAAAATTTAACAGTCAAAGCCGTGCTGTATTTTTATTATTTTTTTCAAATTCTTGAATAAATTGAAAAGAAAAGCATTTAAAGCGCATTTTCTTTATTGCTACTGACTACGAAACACGAAATACACGCATCCAAACAAGCACATTCCCGCCCACAAATAATCCAATTTAAACGGCTGTTTGAACAGAAAAATCATAAAAGGCACAAACACCAAAAGCGTCACCACTTCTTGGGTGATTTTCATCTCGCCCAAGCTCCAACCATTTTGTGAGAGCATACGTGTAGCGGGAATCATAAAGCTATATTCAACCAACGCAATAATCCAACTGAACAAAATGGCTTGCCAAAGTGGTGCATCATGCGGCAAAAATTTTAAATGACCGTACCAAGCCAAGGTCATGAAACAATTGGCAATCACCAAAAGAAATAGAGGCCAAAACAACATGAAAAATATCTGCGCAAAAAATTTTGCATATTTTATATTTTTTTTATGAAATTCAGATGAATTGATTTGTTTTTTTTCAAATAAATAATGTTTTAGATGCGAACATCCCACATAAATCAATCTCAAATAATCGATACAAGAAAAACTATCTTTTCCCATAGACCCTTGCTATCGTTGGGTTTAATTCGAATTAATCACGACAACAGCACCAACAACAAAGTGATGTGTCAATAAAAGCAGTGGAGTTATAAAGCATGCATCTGCATATCTTGGGTATTTGTGGCACTTTTATGGGATCTTTGGCACTGCTTGCACGTGACCTTGGACATCAAGTGACCGGATCAGATGCAAACGTCTATCCACCCATGTCAACCCAACTGGAAAATGCAGGCATTACGTTAATGCAAGGTTATGACCGTAGCCATTTACAGCCCAATCCTGATTTAGTGATCGTCGGCAATGCCATGAAACGTGGGATTGATGCAGTGGAATATATGCTAGACCAAGGCTTACCGTATATTTCAGGGCCTCAGTTTTTAGCTGATCATGTATTACAAGGCAAGCACGTTTTAGGTGTGGCGGGTACACACGGTAAAACCACGACCACCACTATGCTGGCATGGGTACTGGATCAAGCAGGTTTAGAACCCGGCTTTTTAATTGGTGGCGTACCTTTAGGCTTTAGTGAAAGTGCACGTTTGGGTGGCGGTCAATATTTCTGTGTTGAAGCAGATGAATATGATTCCGCTTTCTTTGATAAGCGTTCAAAGTTTGTGCATTACCATCCAAAGACCGCCATTTTAAATAATCTTGAATTTGATCATGCCGATATTTTTGATGATTTGGCTGCGATACAAAAACAGTTCCATCATTTGGTGCGTACCATTCCAAGTCAAGGTTGTATTATTGCGCCTGTAACAGAAAGCAATATTGATGAAGTATTAGAGCAGGGCTGTTGGACACCTGTGGTGCGTACCTCTTTAGACGCACGTGAAAATGCTGAAATCTACGCAGAACAACTCTCTGCTGATGGTTCACATTTTAAAGTTGTTAAAAATGGGATTGTTAAAGGTACAGTGAAGTGGAGCATGACTGGTCAACATTCAGTTGCTAATGCTTTGGCGACGATTGCAGCGGCTGAACATGTCGGTGTTTCGATAGAGACCGCATGTAAAGCACTCTCCAACTTTGGTGGCGTAAAACGCCGTATGGAACTGCTGGATACGGTCAATGGCATTGAAGTCTTTGATGATTTTGCTCACCATCCGACGGCCATTGAAACGACTTTAGACGGCGCACGAAAGCGTTTAGGTGAGCGTAAGCTTTGGGCAATTATTGAGCCGCGCTCGAACACCATGCGTATGGGCAGCCATAAAGACGGGCTGGCTTATTCTGCACGTTTGGCGGATGAAGTCATCTGGTATCAACCTGAAGGTTTGGACTGGGACTTACAACCCGTGATTGATGCTGCGCAAAATAAAGCCAAAATTGCGCGCACTTTGGATGAGATTATTGACACTGTGGTTCGAGATGCCGGCGAGGGCGATGCTGTCGTGATTATGTCAAATGGTGGTTTTGGTGGTTTGCATCAGAAGTTGATTACGGCTTTAAAAGCTTAGTTCGATAGTGTATTGATTAGTAATGAAGCCCGCGAAGCGGGCTTTTTTTATGAGGGAAACTTCTAGGTATAATTTCAAAATCTTTTAATTTTACCCAACCTTCAACTATTTCACTTTCCAGATTTTGTCGTTTACTGTAATACATTACGTATACCCATTCTTGTTGATGAGAATCTTTATACAAGTTATAGGCTGTAACACTATCTCCATGAATAATAAATAGATCTTTACTTTTACAATTTTTAGTAGGTGCTGAATGAAAGTGCACCCGATGTTTAGCTTTGACTAATAAAATCCATACAGGTGCGATTTGATTGTTTTGGTTTTGAATATTGCTGTTCAATTCAGAACAATCATTAGATGCTATTACTGATGATGAAATAGATAAAACAAAAAATATACTCAATAACTTCAGCATCTATTTTTACAACCAATCATAAAATTACGCTACAACATCCGCCAAACTTTTATCCCTTCTAAACATCACTTCAACATACGAACATGTTGGAACTATTTTTAAATTTTTCTCACGCGCAAAAGCAACCAACATATCCAACAACTGACGAGCAACACCTTGTCCACGCAAGGAATCATCCACCCAAGTATGGTGGGCAATAATTTGATGTTCACCGCGCCATACATAACTGATCTCTGCAATTCGCTGAGCATGTTCATTCACAGCAAAGAACTCACCGTGTTGACCATCCTCTAAATGCTGGAACTGCATAAATCACCTATGTTTTATCATTG
>CAZOGM010000070.1:0-1952 GCA_964579445.1 uncultured Acinetobacter sp. | reverse complement strand
TGTTGACCATCCTCTAAATGCTGGAACTGCATAAATCACCTATGTTTTATCATTGAGTAGACTGTTGTGAATTAACCAAATAATACATCACGAATAGATTCATCTTTATCAAATACAGACTTCGCAAAAGGACAGAGTGGCAAAATTTTGACATTTTTTTCCCGCGCCAACTCCACCGCACGATCCACCAATTTACGCCCTACATTTTGACCGCGAAGCTCATCACTTACATGGGTATGATCGATAATAAATTTATCTGTTCCTGCCCAAGAGTATGTCATTTCAGCCAAATGCTGACCATCTTCACCAATATAAAATTCGCCTTTAGCACCATTATCTGTATGTTTAATCTCAAACATTTTTATATTCCTAAAATTATTCTTAAGGTAGAAAGTGCCACAGTTGCTTTTTTAACACTGTTAAATTTTATTATCAATTTTAAACCTGATATAACCCTTATCTTTAGAGTCATTTTCACACGGTGAGTATAAATCAGATGAAGGCTTAACATGACAAAGCTTAAGCCCTAAAATATACATACACTTTTATAAGCTCCCATTCATGACCATTTCTACAACTGAACCCCTAGAAAATCCGACCCAACAGTGGATTAGTGTCATCAGTTTAGCCTTTGCCGCCTTTATTTTTAACACTACTGAATTTATTCCTGTTGCACTACTTAGTGATATCGGAGCAAGTTTTGGCATGCCTGCAACCGATGTCGGCATCATGATTACGCTATACGCATGGGTCGTTGCACCTATTTCACTGCCCATTATGCTACTCACCAAAAACATCGAAAGGCGCTTTCTGTTATTGGTCTTATTTGGCGTTTTTATTGTGAGTCACGGATTGTCTTATATAGCATGGAATTTTAATGTGCTTATGGCAAGTCGGATCGGGATCGCATTTTCACACGCATTGTTCTGGGCCATTACCGCATCTTTAGCTCTCCGGGTTGCACCGAAAGGTAAAGAATTTCAAGCCTTGGGACTGTTGGCAACTGGAACGGCGCTTGCGATGGTGCTCGGTATTCCTTTGGGCAGAATGATTGGTGAAGTTTACGGCTGGCGCAATACTTTTGGCTTAATTGGACTCTGTGCCGCTTTAATTTGTCTGGTTTTGGCTTTAAGTTTACCCAAATTACCCAGTTTAAATTCAGGTTCACTCAGCAGTTTAAAAAGCTTTATTCGACGTCCAAGCTTAATGATTGTGTTTGCGCTGACCATTATCATGATCACGGCGCAATTTACCGCATACAGTTATATTGAACCTTTCACTTTGAATGTCGCACAGTTTAGTTCAAGTCAAACCACGACCTTATTATTGGTTTTTGGTGGTGCAGGACTGATTGGGTCATATCTGTTCGGTAAATTAGGCGCGAAATTTCCTAAACTTTTTATTCCACTTAGTTGTATGAGTTTGGCAATCGCGATGTTAATGATGTTGCCATTTTCTGGTTCAATTTTTAGCTTGACCACGTTGAGCTTGTTATGGGGCATGAGCATTATTGTGTTTAGTTTGGCGCTTCAAGCCAAAACCTTAAATCTGGCTTCAGATGCAACAGATGTCGCCATGGCGATTTACTCTGGGCTTTATAATGTCGGTATTGGTGCAGGTGCTCTTTTGGGTGGTTATGTCAGTGTCAGCTATGGTTTAAGTTACATTGGTGTTTTTGGCGGTATCTTGGCGGTCTTGGGTACAGTATTGGCTTTAATCTTGATTCAAAAATCAGATTTTATAAAAGCAGCTTAAATTTAGACAAAATTTGCACAATTTACGGAAATATGCGATGCTTGCGAAACTTTAGAAATATTGAATATTTCTTCAAAATTCATGTTGAACAAGGGGAGTAGCCTCCTTAAAGCATAGGTTAAAAATATTTAGATTTTTTAATCTATGTGTCGGAATATCGTCATTACGCTTTGAAAAAAGTCGGTATCCGAGCATTT
>CAZOGM010000069.1:2102-10942 GCA_964579445.1 uncultured Acinetobacter sp. | reverse complement strand
CTGGCTCAGAATATGGATGTGCATATTTGAAATATATTAAAGCTCTAGACGATTATGAGCCTTTTTTAGATTGCATTTAAATGAATTTATACTGAGTTTGTGATTAAATATATAATCAAATTTAAAGGTTAATTCGTGAGTTTGATCAAGACAGCCGAAGGCAAAATTCTAATCATATAAGCGATATATCCCGACAAAGCGTTCACATCCTGATTGTTGACTACTGACTCGCAGCAAAGCTTTCTGAAAATTCAGCTGATATTTGCAGTCGTGTTCGTTATCCAAAATGTCATTCTTTTTTTCGGGTGTTGTATAAGCCAGTAAGGGGATAGCACGAGTTTCAAATCGATTATTTGGATTGCGATAAGCTAAACCTTCAATCTTAATCCGATCTTTACTCAGCTGATGAATTTTCAAATGAACGGCTTGTTTTGCCATTTGACCATTTTCATATTTTAAATAATGTTGGGTGAGTGTTTGGTTCATGGATGTATAGATATTGAGGTCTTCAATACGCACATTAAATTGCTGTTTAAAGCATTCTAAGCTTTTACATTGTTGGCTTTGGCCTAACCATACTTGATGCGTATCATCAATTAAACGTAAAGGGGCATCTGTGACAAGGTACGTGGTCAGCAATTGCTCATTCAAATCTTGGCGTAACTCTTTAAGATTATTAGCACAGAGTTTAGATGTGATGCTGGCGGAGTCTGCGCGTTCACAACGCAAAGGCTGAGCTTGGGCCAGACTGCTTCCACAAAGTCCGAGAAATAGTACAGAAACTATTGTCTTAATCGGATTCGATACGTTTTTTAACAACATGATCGCTTATACTTTTACAATGTTTGCCTATGTACTATAGCGAACTCGAAACATTGAATACAAGATTTCAATTTCAAAATCTGCATTAAAAGGAGCTGAACGTGAGTGTATCCATTCGAATAGGTCAAGGAATTGATGTACATGCATTTCAAGAAGGAAGTTTCGTCACTCTGGCGGGTGTTCAGATTCCACATACACATGGCTTAAAAGCGCATTCAGATGGCGATGTGGTTTTACATGCATTAAGCGATGCCTTACTGGGTACACTAGCTTTGGGTGATATTGGGCAGCATTTTCCAGATACAGATGAAAACTTTAAAGGTGCAGACAGTCGTGTGCTGTTAAAGCATGTATATCAATTGATTTTAGATCGTGGTTATCAGTTGGCAAATGCTGATATTACAGTCGCCTGCGAAAGACCGAAGCTTGCAAAGCATAATTTGAGCATGCGTCAAAGCATTGCAGATGTACTGAATGTGGACGTGAATCAAATTAGTATTAAAGCGACTACGACTGAAACACTTGGCTTTACGGGACGTCAAGAAGGTATTTTGGCGACCGCAACTGTTTTGGTCACACATGCCTAGATACGGTTTAAATGTTGTGCTAAGCGTTAATTAACAAATCTAGGATCAAAAAAGCCAGTGTAATTCACTGGCTCAGTTTTTTAGGGTTAAGAATATTGGTCTGCATTCATTAATGATTGTTGTAAATCTTGGGTGGACTTACGGCCCTGTAGTTGCAACCCGACTGCGTGAATTAAACCTGTCCAGGTTTCATTGGGTTCCCAAACCTGATGCATCAGTTCTTGCGCAGTTGGCATATCGATATCCATGAAATATTGACGATATAAATAGATCAAACAACTACATTGATTGTTTTCAGTACAATGTATCCAGACCATTTTTTGTTGCACCAAATGATCAATCAAGTCTAGAACAAATAAACACTGCTCATCTGTCGGCACATCCCAGTGAATCGGAACTTGAATGTAGTTCAGTCCCAGTTCAGCACAAATGCGGTCTTCATTTTGTAAGTGTGGCTCTGCATCGGTAAATGCAAGGTTAATTACGGTGTCCACGCCATATTCTTTGATTTGTTTAAGCTGTTCAGCCGTCGGTTGTCCTGAGCTAAACAAATGGTCATGAACAAATTGAAACTGAGAAACATGACTTAATTCTGATTCAAGGTGATTCATAAATTATCTTCTACATAAAAAACGCCATCTTCGAGATGGCGTTTATCGTTCGATTATCGATTTGGCAGCACATCTTTTAAGGCTGCATCCATTTCGAGCAGCACTTTTTCTGTGGTTTCCCAATCAATACAACCATCTGTTACAGACTTACCATACTCTAAATCACAAAGATTTTCAGGAATATCTTGGCGACCACCTTTTAAATGACTCTCAACCATAATACCCACGATTGATTTATTGCCATCTAAAATTTGTTCAGTGATATTTTTAAGAACCAGTGGTTGCAAATACGGGTCTTTATTGGAGTTAGCATGACTGGTATCAATCATGATTTTAGTACTCACTTTAGCTTTTGCTAAAGCATTTTCAGCATCTGCTACTGAGCCTGCATCATAGTTCGGTTTTCCATTACCGCCACGTAAAACTACATGTGCGTATGGATTACCTTTGGTACGAATCACAGAGACTTGACCTTGATCATTTAGACCCAAAAAGCTATGACCATGTTTGACAGACTGCATGGCATTGGTGGCAACGGTTAAACCGCCATCTGTACCATTTTTAAAACCGACAGGAGATGACAAACCTGAAGACATTTCACGGTGAGTTTGGCTTTCTGTTGTACGAGCACCAATCGCTGACCATGAGATTAAATCTTGATAATACTGCGGTGAGTTTGGATCGAGTGCTTCAGTTGCACATGGCAAACCTTTTTCATTGAGTTCAAGCAACAATTTACGACCTAAACGCAAACCTTTTTCAATATTGAATGAATCATTCATGTCTGGGTCATTGACTAGACCTTTCCAACCCACAGTGGTGCGCGGCTTCTCAAAATACACACGCATAATAATATATAAGGTGTCTTTAACTTTTTCTGCTAATACTTTAAGACGGTCAGCATAGTCATGTGCTGCTGCAACATCGTGAATTGAACAGGGCCCAATGACCACAAACAAACGTTTGTCTTGACCATCTAAAATTTGGCGGACAGTTTCACGACCATTCAGCACAGTTTGATATGCTTTCTCATTGAGTGGAAGTTCTGCTTTAAGTTGGGCAGGCGGCACAAGAGGTTGAAAACTTTGAACATTCACATCATTGATATCTGATTGTGGAATAGTATTAGACTGTAGTGTATTCATTTCCGTCACTGGTATTAGAAGATACATAAATATTGTTAGTTGCTTGAATATAACACGTTTTAATCAATGTTTTGCTAAATAAAACACCAATTAAAACGCAAATCACTGTCGATATAACTCAAACAATTAACCCGCTTGTTGAATCTTGACGCTACTGATAACTGCGGCTTGCTCAGGCGCTTGTATCGGCTTTGATTTAACCGGATTCAACATAAAGTTAATCCCAATAGCAAACAGGGTAATGCCCAAGATTTTGCGAATGATCTTTTCAGGGAGGTGTGAGCTGACTAGAGTACCGACTACAATCGCAGGAATAGAGCCGACCAATAACCACATGAGAAGATTAAAATCGACATTGCCTGAATTCATGTGTCCAATGCCTGCGACCAAGGTCAAAAGCACGGCATGTACGACATCTGAACCAATGATGCGGATCATGGGTAAATTCGGGAACATGATAATGAGTGCCATAATACCGAATGCACCCGCGCCAACAGAAGACAGGGTCACAAAGATTCCGAGAATTACGCCCATAAACAAAATATAAAAGCGTTTTTCTTTAAAGCGTTGTCGTTCGTGTTCAATGTCTTGAGGTTCGAGTTTCTTACCAAATTTACTAAAGAAACGCTCAACTTGAGTACGAAAGACGATAGAAATACCTGTGAGGGTCAGCATAAAGCCCAATACCATCGTTAATATCGCTTTATAGTGAGTCGATTGACTTAAATAATTGTCAAGTACCCAAGTTGTGGCCAAAGATGCGGGAATACTCCCAAGCGCCAGCCAAAGCACAATAGGCCAAACGATATTAAGTTTTTTTGCATGCACAAAAGATCCGCAGAATTTTGAAATAGCGGCATAGAGCAGATCTGTTCCAATAGCAATATGAGGTTCAATTTTAAACAAGCTAATTAAAATGGGAGTCATTAATGAACCACCACCCACTCCAGTGACACCTACACAAAAGCCAACCAAAACGCCTGCCAATATATATTCTATGGAACCAAACATAACCACTGCTTCATATCAAAAATCCCGCATATCTTATGGCTTTTTCATATAAGCAGTTGTCTTGATAATTGATTTACTTATTCAAAAAAAAGCTAAGAATATAAGTTCGAATTGTTCATACATGGATCAAGCGAAATAGATGTACTTCAGCCTAAGTCAATCAGAACATTAAGGTGACTCTGAATCACTATCAGAATGAAGCTATGATTATGTTATGCTGTTTGGGCTGAATCTGAAGGAACAATATCTTGCAAAATCGAAAGCTTAAAATTGGTATCGTGGTGGGTGAAGTATCTGGAGATACTTTGGGTGCTAAACTGATTCGACGTTTTCGCGAGCAGGGCATAGATGCTGAATTTGAAGGCATTGGCGGTCCTCAAATGATTGCTGAAGGTTTTAAAAGCTATTATCCGATGGATATTTTATCGGTAATGGGTATTGTTGAAGTGCTCAAAGATATTAAAAAACTGTTTGCTGTACGCGATGGTTTGCTCGAAACTTGGACACAAAGCCCAGTCGATATTTTTGTTGGTATTGATGCCCCTGATTTTAATTTACGATTGTCAAAAAGCATCAAACAAAAGCAACTACCGATTAAAACTGTACAGTATGTCAGTCCTTCTGTGTGGGCATGGCGACAAGGGCGCGTGCATGGTATTAAAGCCAGTATTGATCTGGTTTTGTGTTTATTTCCGTTTGAAAAATCTTTTTTTGAAAAATTTGCGGTGAATGCAGCATTTGTAGGGCATCCACTGGCCAGTCAATTACCTTTGGTTAATCCGATTCAAGCTGCGAAGCAGGCTTTGGGTTTATCAGTCGAGCAAAAGCATATTGCGTTGTTGCCAGGTAGCCGTCGCGGAGAAATTGAAAAATTAGCGCCATTGGTTCTGGATGCAGCACAGCTCATTCAGCAAAAGCATCCAGATTATGAGTTTTTAATTCCCGCGATTAATGATGCACGTAAACAGCAAATTGAAGCATTATTGCTCAGCTATCCTGAGCAACTGCGCGCGAAAGTTAAACTGTTAGAAAATACCGGCACGGAATCTAAAATTGGTCGTATGGTCATGGATGCCAGTGATATTGTTGCTTTAGCATCAGGTACAGCCACTTTAGAGGCTATGCTGTTGCATCGACCGATGGTGACTTTTTATAAATTGAACTGGTTAACCTACCATATTGTAAAATGGCTGATTAAAATTCCATATTATTCGCTACCGAATATTATTGCAGGTAAAAAGGTCATTTCTGAATTGATTCAGCAGGATGCGACACCTGAAAAACTCGCGCTTCAAATTGAAAAGCTAATGAATATTGAAAATTCAAAAATTCAATCGATGCAATTACTCACCATGCATAAGCATTTACTCTCAGATCACAGTGAAGATCCAGTTGAAGCGATTCTTAACTTGGTGAAATAATCAGAATTTCAAAAAAGCCTCAATCATTGAGGCTTTTTTATCATTGAGCTTTTCTTTTTATTCAGCAGGAACTATTCAGCACGAACTTTTAATTCGTAACCTGTATATTTACGAATATTGATCACGCCCGTATCCATCAGTAGATACTGACCTTTAATACCTTGAAGTGTGCCGCGAATAATCGGGGTCTTATCCAAATTATGAGAAATAATTTTTTCTGGATAATGATCAACAGGATATACAAATTCACGCGGTAGTTCATTTTCTAAGATTTCAACATTTTCATTGAAATCTAAACTCATGCTGAACTCATCTCGAATCATTTCAATTTGAGGCTCAAACTCATCGAGTAAACCATCACGGATCTGTATTAAGTCGATTGGATCTGACTCGCCTTTAAGCAATTTACGCCAATTGGTTTTATCCGCAACTTGTGCCCCGAACATCACTTCAAGCTGTCCCGATAAACGCCGTGACCCCACTTTCATAATGGGTAAGGCTTGCGTTGCACCTTGATCAAGCCAACGTGTTGGCATTTGTCCTAAACGGGTAATTCCGATTTTGAGTGCACTTGAATTGGCTAAATATACGATATGTGGCTGAAAACATACCTCTTGTGCAAAGCGTTCTTCACGGCATGTACCTAAATGGTAATGACAGGTTTCAGGTTTCATAATGCACATATCGCAAGATGCTTTAGTCTTCATGCATTTGAAACAATGCCCTTGCGAATAGGACTTCGGCGTTTTTGTGCCACAAGATACGCAAAATATTTTACCAGTCCATTCCAGTTCAATTTCTTGACCCAAATGAAATGGCAGGTTAATTTCAGCGCGATCTAAGATAAATTTATATTCAACATTTGCCTTGTGTGTGTGCTGTTCAGTTACACTTAGGTGGGTGAGACCTGCATGCATTTTATGGCAAATGCCTTGTAGTTCCATGTTTCAATTCTCTCTTTATAAAGGTGCAGTACATGGCTGAGAAAAATGTCATCACGTCGATGCTAGACGATTTATCTAAACAACAGCCCATCTCTACTGCATTGTGTCTGGGGCAAGACTTAGGCCTAGACCA
Source organism: uncultured Acinetobacter sp. (assembly GCA_964579445.1). GTDB lineage: Bacteria > Pseudomonadota > Gammaproteobacteria > Pseudomonadales > Moraxellaceae > Acinetobacter. The sequence continues at coordinate 4,268 of CAZOGM010000069.1, read as the reverse complement.
TCAACAATCTATTCAATGGACATATTTTAACGTAACTGAATTTTTAATTCTCCCTTTTACACAAAGATATGACTTAGCTGTCGTACTCTTCGATACAGAACAGCTTCAAGAATTAAGTGCATCTGAAAAAACAAAAATTTTGGTCAAGCTTCGTGATTTGTTAGCCAAACGGATTATGGTGCTCAGCGCTGTGGAAAATTCGCATTTGCTCCGTAGTCTCGGATTCACCCAGCTGATTGAACATGCGTCTAACGATGCAAATTTAGCGTTTTGGCAATTTAATATCTTGACCTATAAGCATGTACCAGACTGGTTTAACTCGAAATTTTGGGCCAATCCAGAGAACTGGAACAAATTCCGTTGGTAAAATGGGCTTGAGTCATTTAACATCATTAAAAATACAACAATGATCTTTCATATATTATTTATAAAGAATTGTATGCTCAGCTTAGACATAACACTTTTGAGGTCACATTATGACAAATTTAAGCAATATCGTAGAAATATTGGCAAAACAGGCTTTAGGCGCTAACCAAAACAACAATCAACAAAACGGTCAGCAATCTCAGCAAGGCGGTCTTGGCGGAATTTTAGGTTCTGTACTTGGCAGTTTAGGCGGTGGTCAGCAGCAAAGCCAACAGCAAGGTGGTTTAGGCGGGATTTTAGGTTCTGTACTGGGTGGATTAACAGGTGGTCAACAACAAAGTTCAGCACCTAAGGCAGGTGGATTTAATGCTCAATCACTTTTGATTGCGGTTGTTCCATTGGTTCTGGCTTGGATTCAGAAAAATGGCGGTTTACAAGGCGCACTTGACCAACTCAAAGGTCAGGGTTTAACAAATCAGGTTGATGATTGGGTCTCGACAGGTCCGGGTGCAAATGCAAACATTAACCCTCAAGCGGTGCAAAATTTATTTGATCAAAATGATGTCGCACAAGTCGCCGAAAAAGCACAAGTGCCTGCTCAAGATGTCTATGGTGCAATTTCGTCGGTTTTACCTGAAATTATTGATTCATTAACGCCGCAAGCGGGTGAAACCAATCAACAAGAAGCCAATTCAGATATTCAGAATGTCCTAAATTTGGTTTCTGGATTTTTAAAATAAAGCCAAATGGTTGAAAAGCGCAGTCTTAGAATATTAAAACCAACTTGCATCAAGTTGGTTTTTTTTTCACAAAAAATTATCATCTAGGTTAAAAATAAGAATTGTCACTTCAGAAGTGGATTTAAGGGTCGTTGAACCCAGAGAAGAAGATAAAGAAACGTTGTGTGAAGTCTTCATTGCAAAGAAGAAGACAGGAATTTTTATACGAGGCAAAGTAATTGAACAGGTGATTTATATCTCTTAAGGTCGCTATTTGATTTTTACAACAGATGATGTGATTTTTGAAGAGTGTCTGAATATTTATTTGATTGAACTTGGGGTGGGCGTACTGGATAAGTTGTGGATTGCACAACCTTATAATACCGATACTTTTAGTGGTGTAAGCATTATCGATGATCAAACACTCAGTTTCAGTTTTCTATATTTAAGAGACTGGAAATTATCCATATATCCTAAGGCTAGATTAAGGCTTTCGATAACTTCATGGCTATTCTTTTTTCAGGGTTTCAGTCTATTTCGACATCTAACGCTGCGTTTTATGCCTAAAGATCACCAAAACGAATAATAGTGATATTTCGCTGCTGACTTTAGGTATTAAAAATCCAGTGCTGAAGTCAATGTTATCGTGTAATTTAAATTTAAGTGATTTATTTTTATACGAAAGTATGTTTTATTCAATCTAGGTGTATTTGCAACTAAAACAAAAATTCTATCTTTATGCGATCCTAGGGAAGGTGTCAATTAATGATTATCGAACAACTCAGTACAGCGTCACTTTCAGATATTAAAACCACATTCAAAGATTTATCGCCTATTCCGGTAATTATGCGTCAGGGATTTTATCGTGCTTCATTTATTGGTCCTTGGTGGCTCAGACTCAGTGCTCGACCCAGTATTGCACTGTCTGGTTTAATCGATTGGCAAGGCAAGAAATTTGTCAGTACTGTAAGCGCAATCAATATTTTAAAGCACAATTCAGGCTCGATCGAAAAATTAAGCATGGACTGTATTGAACAAATATCCTTAATCGATGGCAAAAATGCTGTTGTTCTCATGTATG
>CAZOGM010000069.1:0-2002 GCA_964579445.1 uncultured Acinetobacter sp. | reverse complement strand
AAAAATGCTGTTGTTCTCATGTATGGCACGCAAGCACCTTTACCTTGGCGCTGGGTCGTAGATGAGCTTCGAGTGCTAGATGAACAGACCTTATTATGCATGACGACTATTAATTTGCCCTTGCTTCGTCATTTCTCATTTCCATTTGTGTTGAGTCGTGATCTATGACTGAAGAATTTGATTTTGATGTCGTGATTGTCGGGTCGGGCTTTGGAGGAAGTGTTTCTGCATTACGTTTGGCTGAAATGGGGCTGCGAGTTGCTATTTTAGAACAAGGTAGACGTTTATCTACTGAGGATTTAGATCAAGCAAGTCGCAATTCAAAATATTTAACTTGGGCACCGAGTCTAAAGCGCTATGGTTTTTTAGCGCAGAATGTTTTTCGTCACATGGGAGTCGTTCGAGGTATTGCTGTCGGAGGTGGTAGTGTGGTCTACGCTGCGGTACTACTTGAGCCTGAGCTACACTTTTATCAAGATCCCACGTGGCAAAATCTGTCGGAAAACTGGCAAAAAGAATTAGCACCGCACTATAGAACAGCAAAAAAAATGTTGGGGGTGAATGAAAATCCTTATAAAGGTATACAAGATGAATGGCTAGAACAAACGGCTATCGAAATGGGCGTGAAATATAGATATGCTCCTGTGTCGCAAGGGATTTTTTTTGGCAATCCCAAGCAATATGTAGATGATCCATTGCTGGATGGCGCTGGTCCTCGAAGGCGCGGTTGTAATCAATGTGGGCGCTGTATTACAGGCTGTGCGCAGGGAGCAAAAAATAGTTTAGACTATAACTATTTATATCTTGCAGAAAAAAAGGGCGTACCGATTATATCCGAGTCTCAGGTCAGTCATATTGAAGCACTGAGTCAAGGTTACCGAGTACATCGCAAACATCCTTGGAAGAAACCACAAAAACAGCAATCGCTAACAGCTAAAACTGTAATTTTGTCTGCGGGTGTAATGGGAACAGTTGAAATCCTTTTCGCTTCGCGAGACAAATATAAAAGCTTACCGAATGTCTCTACACAGTTGGGAGAGCATGTTCGGACCAATAGTGAGGCCGTGGTCAGTATTGTCTCTAAAGACACGCATGTAAATGTCACGCATGGAACTACAATTTCAAGTCATTTCCATGCCGATGATCGAACTCATATCACCCAAAACCGATTTCCTCAAAGTTATGAGTTTATGAAATTCTACATGGGGCCATTAATCGATGGGCAAAATCCATTAAAACGCGCATTTAAAGTTTTGGGCTACTTTCTATTTCAGCCCTTAAAAGCATCATTTTCTTGGCGAGCAAAAAACTGGTACAAACGGGTAACAGTTTTAACGGTTATGCAGCAGGCAGATAATCAATTAAGATTTATATATGGGCGCTCGCTTTTAAGTGCTAGCAAATTTGCTTTGAAAACACAGATTGCATCAGGTGAGCGTTCACCTTCATTTATACCTCTAGCGAATCGAGCAGCTCAAACTTTTGCCAAGCTAAGTCATGGTGTTGCTCAGAACAATTTGGCGGAAAGTTTGGGTAATCTGTCAGTCACGGCTCATTTATTAGGTGGCGCGGTCATGGCAGAAAGCGTCGAGCATGGCGTGATTGATTCAAAACACCAAGTTTTTGGTCATCCAAACCTATATGTTGTTGATGGAAGTGCTATTCCAGTTAATGTCGGTGTAAATCCAAGTTTAACCATTACTGCACTAGCTGAACGCTTTGCGGAGCAATTTAAAAAGAACAGTGAAAATAAAATAATCAATTCTTAGGATTTGGGAAAGTGGTGTATTAAAGGAATAGATTAATCAAAACTTAATGATCATGATAAGCCAATAAATATTGAAAATAATCTTGAGTAAATGCAATCATTCCACTTGAAATCAAAATTTATTTGAACATTCTGGTTTTGGTTTGAGCATAAAAACCATTATTTTGCTATTTTAGATTAAAAAACCACCACCCGGTATAATTCACTGAAATAAGGGGTTGCGCTAGAAATAAA
>CAZOGM010000068.1:1787-11117 GCA_964579445.1 uncultured Acinetobacter sp. | reverse complement strand
CCATTTTTCAAGGCATCGTCTAAATACCCTTGTAAACGGCGATTTTGCTTATCATTAATAATCGAAGTGTAATCGGGATTATCTTTGAGGCTTGGATACATGGTTTTGACCACTGTTTTATAACAGCGAATAAATTCAGCAGTTTTGCCTCGTGGTAAATACAGATAATCCGGCGCTACACAGGTTTGACCTGCATTCCAAAGCTTACCAAAAGCGACACGCTCTGCCACCACATTTAAGTCGATAGAAGGATGCACCACCACAGGGGATTTACCACCCAGTTCCAAAATCACTGGAACCAAGTTTTCAGCCGCAGCTTTCATCACAGTTTTACCGACATTGGTTGATCCTGTGAAAACCAATTTATCGAAAGCCAAATGACTAAATGTGTCAGAAATGACACCGCCACCCGTGACCACAGCGACCAATTCTTGAGGAAAAGCTTCAGACAGCGCATTTTGTAAAACATAACCAAAATGATGAGATGAGCTAGACACCTTAATCAGGGCATGGTTACCCGCAGCCAAAGCACAGATCAGTGGGCTGAGTGCCAATAATAAAGGGTAGTTCCACGGTGCAATGATCCCAATCACGCCCATCGGTTGATATTGCACCCATGCTTTAGCGGGCTGGTGCAAAATACCGATATGACGTTTCGATGGTTTCATCCACTGGGTTAAATGCTTGCTATAATATTTAATCTGTTCTAAACACGTCAGCAACTCACCAATTTTCGTTTCTGAAATTGAACGGTTGCCGTAATCTTGATTAATGGCTTCTGCAATTTGGTCTTGGTATTTGACCAATACTTTTTTTAAACGAGCCAAGCGTTCAATGCGTTGTTGTGCTGTCGGATGCGGATAACGTCGATACGCTTCTTTCTGTAGAGAAAGAAGGTCATGGATGCGTTGAACTTCTGATGCTTCAGTCGTCATAAAGTTTGTTTTTGTTTGACTGTTCATGACCAGTACCACTAATGTAAGGGTTAATGTATTTTCATTTTTAGAGTAATTACTCTAAAAGTCAAGTCACTTTTGTGTTAGCGTTTGCTAACGGTATAAATGGTCATAGTTGGTATTTGAATGACAAGCTCCAAAACATTGAAAACGAAAGACAGAATTTTGCAAATTAGTTTGCAGCTTTTTAATGAGCGCGGCGAGCGTACAGTGACCACCAATCATATTGCTGCCGAGATGAATATCAGTCCGGGCAATTTGTATTACCACTTTCGCAACAAGCAAGAAATTATTAAAGAATTGATGGAGCAGTACCAACAAGCCACGCTTGAGTTATTGGCTTTACCCGATGACCGTGCAGTCAATGCCAATGATAAGATTCGTTATTTTCAAGTTTTAAGCAGTCAAATGTGGGAATACCGTTTTTTGCATCGCGATGTGTATCACTTAATTGAAAATAATGACGATTTTAGAAAGATTTATCCGCGCTTTGCTGGGAAAGTAATGCAACAAGGTCAAAAGATTTATCAAGCCTTTGTCGATGCTGGGCTGATGCAAATGACGGCATCTGAAATTGAAGCCTTGATTATTAACCTGTGGATTGTGCTGACCAACTGGACTAACTTCCTTTATATGTCGGGTCATTTAAAAGATTCGAATCATTTGGATGAAAAATGGGTTTGGCAAGCGTTACGTCAGATGGTGTTCTTAGAAGGACCATATTTGCGTGGTGAAAGCCGTCAAACTTACGAGCGTTTACTCGAGACGTTGGGGCCTTCTGAATTGTTTGCCAGTCTATCTGCTGATAAGAGCGACTAATTCGTTTAAAGAAAATTTGAAAGCCTGTAAAAAAGCGTTAGAATACGCGGCTGTTTTTCAATTTAACTGTTAAGTGATATAAACCATCATGAATATGACAACTGCTAACACTGCACGTTTACTGATTACTTGTGAAGACAAGCCGGGGATCGTACAGGCTGTATCGAGCTTTTTGTATCATCAAGGAGCAAATATTACTGCGCTTGATCAATATGCAACAGAAGCTCAAGGCGGACGTTATTTTATGCGTGTTGAGTTCGAGTTAGATAATCTACAAAGCCGTAAAGAAAATATTCTACAAACGTTTGCATCGAATGTGGCTGAGCGCTATGAAATGCAGTGGCGTTTGGCTTTGGTTGCTGATGTGAAAAAAATCGGTATTTTGGTCTCTAAAGTTGACCATGCTTTACTTGAACTGTTATGGCGGCATGCGCGTGGCGGTTTGCCATGTGAAATCACCAAAGTGGTGTCGAACCATGATGCCTTACGTGAGTCAGTTGAAAACTTCGGTATTCCATTTGAAGTTGTTCCAGTGAACAAAGACAACAAGCGTGAAGCCTATGCAACCATTGATGAGCTGATGCAAGGCAATGATTTATTGGTGCTAGCACGTTATATGCAAATTCTAGATGAAGAGTTTGTAGCCAAGTGGGAAATGAAAGTGATCAATATTCACCATTCATTCTTACCTGCTTTTGTCGGTGCGAATCCTTACAAACAAGCGCATGAGAAAGGCGTGAAATTGATTGGTGCAACAGCGCACTATGTGACCGCAGATTTGGATCAAGGTCCAATCATTGAGCAAGATGTAGAGCGTGTGAACCATGACTTTACCGTGGATCAGTTGCGTGATTTGGGGCAGGATGTTGAACGTAATGTGTTGGCACGTGCAGTGAAGTGGCATTTGGAAGATCGTATTATTGTTGATGGTAATAAAACAGTGGTATTCCAATAAACATTGGACGCAACAAGAAAAAGGCATACTTCTAGTATGCCTTTTTTATTGAGGATTCAAAAAACTCATCAAAAGGGTAGAATTAATAGTTGCAAATGAAAACACTTCTCATTTATTATTGGCGTACTTTAATTGTGCTAACCGATAAGTTCGATTGAATTCACCATTTTGGGGGTTCAACACTTGTATTAGGTCCAAAAATTTAATGAGTCAATCTCCTGCTTCAATGCTACCTACTCCAAACCCAATGAAAAAGAAAGTCTTGGCTGCGCTTATGGCGGTGGTGATCGGGCATGTGGGTGTGTTGTTTGTAGTAAGTCAAATGAAGACACCAGAACTCAAAAAAATTGAAAAAGATCCGATTAAAATCCGCTTTGTTCAAATTAAAGAAGACGCACCACCTCCGCCACCCCCAGCAGAGCCAGTAAAACCGCAAGTTCAGCCCAAACCTGAACCGAAAGTGGTCAAGCCTCAGCCTGTGGTGAAACCTAAAGTCATAGCGGAAAAGCCGAAACCAAAAACTGAAAATGCAAAAAAAGTTGTAGAAAACACTCAAGAAAAGCAAAAGCTTGAAAAAGAGCGCTTAGAGCAAGAGCGCCAAAACCAAGAGCGTTTAGATCAGCAAAAGCGTGAACAAGCACAAAGAGAGCAAGCGCAACGTGATCAAGCTGAGCGTGAGCGTAAGGCACAAGAGCAGGCTCAAGCAGAACGTGATCGTTTGGCACGTGAGCAAGCGGCACGAAATACGCCAAGAGACTTGAGTCAAGGTCAAATTTCGTGGGTACGTTCACCAAAACCCTCATATACAAATAAAGATTTACAAGGTTCTGACCGTAGTATTGTGGTTGCTGTCGAAGCGGATACAAGCGGTCGTATAACTAATGTTCGAGTGATTAAATCCAGTGGTATTTCTGCATTGGATCAAAAAATTGTTCGCTCTGTAAAAAGTGCAAGATTCAAACCCTATAAGGAGAACGGCGTAGCTTATCCATTTAAGGCTGAGCAACCCTTCGAATTAAAATTGAATTCTAACGGCTAACCATTAATAGGAGTTCGAGTATGAACTTTTCAGTTTATTGGCAACATGCAGATGCAGTGAGTAAAACGCTGTATTTCATACTGTTGGCAATGTCAATTGCGACTTGGACCATCGTCGTTTTACGTCTGATGGGAACACGTCAGCTGAAAGAACAAGCTTATGCTCAACTTTCGAAAGCATTAAACAGTTTGAAAGCTAAATTTGCCCCACTGGGATTTGATCAGCGTAAAGCAGTTGCAGAACAAGCGCTATTACGTCAAATTTCAGTTGAAAAGGCTTCTGCCGAGAAAGGTATTGCGGTACTGGGTACTATTGCATCTCTTGCACCTTTTGTTGGTTTATTTGGTACGGTATGGGGTATTTTTCATGCATTGGTTGCCGTCGGTAAAAGTGGTCAAGCGGGCTTAGCACAAGTGGCAACTCCTGTGGGCGAAGCGCTGATTATGACGGGTATTGGTCTTGCGGTTGCAATTCCTGCGGTGATTGCATACAACATCTGTGTGCGTTTCAACCGTACTTTAAGCAACGAATTACAAGATCATGCGCATAGTCTGTTGATTGATACCATGTTACAGCAAGACTCTTCAGTACAAAAAGCTGAAGTGAACAGAACACAAGAAGGTTTAGTGGGAGGTCAAGTTTAATGGCTTTTCAATTGGGTGAAGACAACGAAACAGGCATGACGGAGATGAACCTCATCCCGTTAATCGATATTATGTTGGTATTGATGATCATCTTTTTGGTGACAGCAACCGTTGCTAACCCATCAATTCCATTAAGTTTGCCAAAAACTACTGCAGATATTATTGATCCACCTCCTGAGTCGATTCAAGTGAGTATTAACGCTCAAGGTGAAGTGGCATGGGATGCGGAAATAATTAGCATTGAAGAATTACAGAAGCGTTTTGATGCCGCAGGTCAAGCTGCACAGCAACCTACGATTATTTTAAAAGCAGACAAAGATTCACGTTATGACACTGTTGCACAAGTGATGTCTCGTGCGAGCGAAGCCGGGCTTTCCGATATTGCTTTTGCAACCGATAATTAAGCTCTAGATTTAAAAAAGCGACCTGATCATAGAAATAATCAGGTCGCTTTTTTTTGCTTCAATTTTTAAAAAGACTATAGAAATCGAATCATAAACTTATTCAGATTTCATCAAATCTTGGAATTTACTGCGTAATTTCATCAGCTTTGGTGGAATTGAGAAATTACAGTAACCTTGACCTGGATTTTTTTCAAAGAAGTTTTGGTGATGCTCTTCTGCCGCATAGAAGGTTGGAGCAGGGCTCACTTCAGTCACAATGTCTAAATCAAGTGCTTTAAGCGATTCAATGACTTCAGCTGCCTGTTGCTGCTGCTCTTCATTGTAATAAAACACCACAGAGCGGTACTGGGTACCCACGTCATTTCCTTGGCGGTTTAAGGTCGTTGGATCATGCAGTGCAAAGAAAACATTGAGTAATTGTGCATAGGAGATTTGCGAGTCATCATAATCAATCTGAATTACTTCAGCGTGATTGGTTTCGCCTGTACAGACGTCTTCATAGGTTGGATTAACAGTATGACCGCCTGCATAGCCGCTCACGACTTTATGCACACCCTTCAACTGAAGAAAAACTGCCTCAATACACCAGAAACAACCGCCACCCAATAATGCTTGTTGCATTGTCTTATCCTATTTAATCAATCTATGTTTGATATATGGGGACGAGTTCGCCCCATATCAAAGTTTAAAGCCTGTGTTGAACAGGCTTTAAACCATCCGTTTAGCGCGGTTGAACTGCAGACTCATACTGTAAAACAGGATTGCCTTGACGATCTAAAAGTCTGAGGGTTTTCGCATAGACTTGAAAACCTGCCACTTTCGCCAAAGCTTGGTTGTATTTGTCTGCAAGCTCCATGGTATTTTGGCACATCATACGTGTGCCCGCCAACTGTGATAAGTTCAGTTGATGAGCTTCTACGCTATATGTACCCATGAGGCGATTACAGCCATCTGCACCGCTGACACGTTGTGTCGCTGCATCAAACTGAATGCTTGGCACATTGTGTGCGGCTGGATCAGTTTTATATTCTACTGAACCGATATGCGTCAAAATCCAAGTTTTATTTTGCAATAAAGCCAAATTCTCTGCTTGTTGCGCTGAACTTTGCGTCGTTACACAGCCCGTAAATGCCAATGTTGAGCTTAGTGCAGCAGCAATGAATAATTTTTTTAACATCAGATCCCCTCAACTCATTTGATTTTGTTGTCTACATACTATAAGCAAAAAAATAGCAAAATCACTAGATTAACAATGTATCTGGCTATGTTTTTTAAGGTAGTAAAGCACGATTGCTATGTGGTAATCCCAAACGCAGGACTTTTGAATAGTTTAAGCTGCTTTGATGAATGAAATCATTGTATTCTAAAGTTCTTGGATTGACATGCGCACGTTCATACCAAGTTTTCATATCCCAGTTTTGATTGATGGCACCCAAATCGTGTAAATAATTGGGCAAGTATCCTGATGCCAATAAACGATAATCTGTGGGTAGCTTTTTATTCGATACCGCTTGAACCATATCAAAGACCAAAGTCGTACAGTTTGTAGTCAGTGTGTTATACCATTTGGCCTGCCGATTTAATTCATCTGCTTTGTGCAGATACTCTTCAAATAGAGCTTTCATCTCTGCTTGAGGCATATTGACTGGGAAGAAATACACCTGCTCATTTCGGATATTACTGCGGGTATATACAATGTCTTTTTCATCTGATGCAATCAAACTGACTTCGTATTTGCGAAAGAAACCACCTACAGCAGAAAATTCTTCGGTTTTTTCTTTACGAATTTCGATAGAGAAGGTTAAAGGCTGGGTGTTGGCAAAGTCGAAGCTGACCAAGGTATGTGCTATTTGAGGGCCCATCCAGTAGGAGGTAATAATATTGACACCTGTAATTTGATTGAGATCATAGCGGCGACTTTCCCAACGTTCATCAAAGCTTGTATTGCTGTGCCAATTGAAGTTGCGAACATTGTTGAGGGTAACGATGTCGCCTTGTCGCTGGTAATTTAAAATACGTGCGACTTCTGGACTCCACTCACGATCTTGTTTGGCTTCTAAACCGAAGTACCACGCCAAACTCAAAATAAAAATAACGATATAGACAACGACATCTTTGGTACGACTGAAAAAATGTTGCGTGGCATAAATACCCAAAATACTTAAAGCAAAAGCAATCCATGTCCCAATGAGCATACGGCTGACCAACCAGCCAAAAGGTTCTTGAATCCACAGTGCAAAACAGAGCCAGATTGAAGAAAAAACGACAAACACGCTAAATAAAAAATGCAGCGCGCCCATGCCGAGCGCAGCGAAAAATTCTCGTTTGCCGATGTTATGCATATTCGTTCATTATAAGTATAAATTAACGATTATTTTCGGTAGGTTGCGAACTCAAAAGCAATCCCTGTTTTGTCGTCGATATGTTGTTCAGACGCGATCTTTTTAAACTCGGCAGGAATCTCTGGATAATGTGCATCGCCTTGAACATCCAGTTCAACATGGGTCAGCTCTAAACGATCGGCTATGGATAAGGTTTGCTTAAAAATTTCACCGCCACCGATAATATAAATGCTCTCAGGCTTTTCGGATGCTTTTACATCTGCGACAGCAAGGCTTAATGCATCTTCAATGCTATGCGCAATTTTCGTACCTTCGAAGTTCCAATCAGTATCACGAGTAATCACCCAATTCACACGTTTGGGTAAAGTACGGCCCATGGATTCAAGTGTTTTACGACCCATGACAACCACACCACCTTGAGTGATTTCTTTGAAGTGCTTTAAGTCAGCCGAAATGTGCCAAGGTAAGTCATTGCCTTTACCGATGCAGTGTTTCTGATCCATGGCAACAACGTGTACAACTTCTAAATTTTGGTATGACATTAGCTTTAACTCGGACGTATTGTGTAAAAAAACTCGAAGTGAATATATTCAGCTTCGAGTCATTTGAATAGATTTAGAGGCTTAAACCGCTACTGGGGCTTTAATCCCAGGATGTGATTCATAACCGACAATCTCAATGTCTTCGAATTTGAAATCAAACAGGTCTTTAATTTCAGGATTCAATTTTAGCTGGCACAGTTCAAGCGGTTCACGGGTCAATTGCAATTTCGCTTGTTCAAAATGGTTGGCATACAGATGTGTATCGCCACCTGTCCAGACAAAATCGCCCACTTCAAGATCACACACTTGCGCGATCATGTGCGTAAGCAGGGCATAGCTGGCAATGTTAAATGGCACACCCAAGAATACATCGGCACTACGTTGATACAACTGGCAAGACAATTTGCCATTGTGCACAAAGAACTGGAACAAAGTGTGGCAAGGTGGAAGTGCGACTTGTCCAGCTTCATTTGGATTCCAACCCGATACAATCAGACGGCGCGAGTTAGGATTGGTTTTAATTTCATTCACTAACCATTGGATTTGATCAAAGCCATCATTTTCATACAAGCCATCTGCTTTTTTAGTCGCGCCAAAGTTACGCCATTGATGACCATAAATTGGACCCAGTTCACCCTCAGGACGACCAAAACGTGCAGTTTGTTCTGCGGTTGACCATTCATCCCAAATACGAACCGTATTGTCTTTCAAATACTGAACATTGGTATCACCTTTTAAAAACCACAACAGTTCAATCACAATTGAACGAAAGTGTACTTTTTTGGTGGTGAGTAAAGGAAAGCCTTTAGACAGATCAAAGCGCATTTGATGACCAAATACCGAACGTGTTCCTGTACCTGTACGGTCGCCTTTGTCGCCGCCATTGTCTAGGATGTGTTGTAGTAGGTCTAAATACGCTTTCATAGATGTTCCAAGTAGAGGTGAGTTTTGCATAGACATGACAAATCATGTCGCACTGTTACTCAGCCATAATGTTGATGATTGGCCTAAGAGTTTATACTAATCTGACCGTCTTTTTAAGACCGATTACTTTTAGTTTGCCACTCAGAATTAAAAACAAAATTTAAAATAAATTTACCATGCAGAGTATCTATAAATGACGATTAATTTTAATGATCTTGTCATGTGTTTACAGCCATATAAAGACCAGATTTTAGTGACTCAAAAAAGAAAATATAGAAATGATGTTGCTCCGATCTGAGCATTTAACGTTGTGGCAAAGTAAAGTGAGTGGTGAACCGTATTTGCTCATATCACAACATTATCCACAAACCTTAGAGGGTGAAAATTTACAATTATTGGCACAAATTAATTTTGCTGAACTACCAGAAAATGAGATTTACCCTCGGTCGGGAATACTGCAATTTTTTATCAATCCAAATGATGATTTATATGGTTTAAATTTTGATGATCAGCAACTGCAAGATGGTTTTAGAGTGGTTTTCTATGACACGGTGACAGAAGATCCTACGGTCTTGCTGCAAGATTTTTCTGCAATTTCGGATGATATCTATAGCTCTGTGTCAGGTCAGTCTGCGGTTCAGTTTACAAAATCTGAAAGTTATATTGATTTAAATAATTTCGATTTTTCGAAAAAAGTGACAGACC
>CAZOGM010000068.1:0-1687 GCA_964579445.1 uncultured Acinetobacter sp. | reverse complement strand
TGATCCGCGTGAACACAATAAGTCAATTCAAGATTATGTATTATTACTACAGATTGATACGGATGATATGGATGGAATCGAAATAATGTGGGGGGACTCAGGCGTGGGTAACTTCTTTATTCATTCTGATGATTTAAAGAAACGAGATTTTTCCAAAGTGGTTTATAACTGGGATTGTTATTAATACTAGCGATTGATCTTCGTTAAAAGCTTATCTAAAGCATAAGCTTTTAATTTAAAAATAAGACTTTAAATGATATTAAATTGCTAAAGCGAAAATATGAAATTTAATATCATTGGTATTTTAAGTTGTTGATATTAATCTGTTAATTCTTATATTTAAGAACCAAGAATGCACTTTTAAATATTTTTACCTAAATACAGATCATTTGGTTACTTTGTAATGCCTGAAGTTTCAATTACTTGTAACCTAATACATAAGACACATTAACATTTACATATTTTTTTACATGTTTTCGGTCTACATTTTAAGTTTTGCTGACTACTATGCTCACTGCGAATGAGAACTGACATGATTTAAACGAAGTCGTTTGGATCATGAGAAGAAGCAGTTAGAGGACAATGGATGATTTATGATTACAATGTTGATTTGAATGAACATATATACCCAGAAACACATATTCAAATCAGATCTGAAACTTCAAAAAACACTTTTAATGCAGATGAGTTTTTAAAAAGAAAAGCTTTCGAAACGATAAAAAATGAGCGTGATGATAACGATAATGCTCGATTTAAATTTTTAGATATTTCAAAATTTACTGAAAAATTAGTGAGTATGTCGCGAAGTACGACATCCCATCGTTGTGCCAAATTCGTCCGTATTGCTTTGCAAACAGCAGGTGCTCGTTTTACAGATCATCCTATTGCAGCCTCTGACTGGGGCGATACTTTAGCTGAAATCGGCTATCAGCAAATTAACCCCGAATTTGAAAATCCGCAAGTGGGGGATATTTACATCATTAACCGCACGAGTCGCCATCGTTATGGGCATATTGCAGGATTTACAGGATCTCAATGGATCTCTGATTTTAAACAACGCAGTCATGATGTTTATAAAGACCCAAATGTGACTTATGAATACTATCGTTTACCCAGTTGAGTTTATTGAAGCGAATCAGTTTTATATAATAAATAGACCTCTTTTTCTCATGAATCTTCATTGTCAAAATGAGATATCCCGTGATGAAAGAGGTGTATTTTTTGCTTTAGCTTAAGACCTCAAATTTAACATCGTTCAAGATTTAAAAATTACATTGCAATAAGAAGTCCGAGTCGATGCCTTTCTTTATTTTTGATTTTTTTGAAGCGCTTAACTTTTTCCAATTTGATTTTGATTGAGTAAAGATAGCGGTGAAAACAAGCAGATTGCTAAGGCCATAAAACCTAAACCTTGTGCACCTGGAATTAAAATTTCACCCTGTTTCATATTCATAAAAACTAGGGTAAGCAATAGCGCGATTGGAATCCACGTCAAAATTCGATATAACAAGCCCGTTGGATTTTGCGCTGCAAAATGAATTTTACAGTAACGACACATCAGGAAGATCACACCTGTGCCCGAGAACATCAGAATCGCATCCAGCTTGAGTGGATCGATCCAATATAAGCCTGCTGTTACTGCAACAAGTACTGCAAAAATCATAAATTTGCGAATGACAGAAACACG
>CAZOGM010000067.1:0-11266 GCA_964579445.1 uncultured Acinetobacter sp. | reverse complement strand
GAAGTTTGGTGGAAACCAAGATGCATTGCATCAAATTATTAGGCGATAAATTAACGGCAAAGAGTTTCCCTAGTCAGGTGAATGAAATTCATGCACGTGTAGCCGTATTGAATAAATTCACAGAATTAGGTCGTTCTCATACACGAGTTGTCTCTTAAATTTGGCTGACTTAGGAGAGCTCAGCCTTTCAAACCTTTATGCAACAAAGCCATTGCAGCATTAAATATTAAATTATTAGTAATGACAATTATATATAATTAGCTTCATACAATAAAGCCAATTAGAACCATAATTTACCTTTCAATGGAGAGTTGTTTATTCTCTTCATTTCGTACAATCAAAGCTAAAATGAGCTGTAAAACAACACCAAGCATTGCACATGCTGACATTAATAAGAAACACCAAGTGTAACCTGTAGCACTCTCCCATCCCCCAAATTCTGTTAATAAATAACCCATTAAAATCGGAGCAATAGCCCCACCCACATAGAGTGCACACGTAATAATACTATTCGCTGTACCCATTGAATCTTGATCGGCATAATCTGAGGCAGTGGCGTAAAAAATCGGCCAGATCGCATTGGCTGAAAACCCAAAAACTAATTGAATTAAAATGACAGACCTCACCCCTTCAGTCAGACAGAAACTAGCGATACCAATCGACATCCAGATCCCACATAAAATCAGTGTTTTTCTACGTCCAATTTTATCTGAAAGTGTTGGCCAAAACAGCTGACCCAAAATACCAGTTAAAGTAAATACAGCACTTAATCCTGCAGCTTTAGCTAAATCTAGACCAACAATATTGTAAAGATAAGCTGGAAAAATCGTCAGAAACCCAATATAAACAATATGTGTAATTAAAGTACTGCCTGCCGTAAACAAAATCCCTCGAGATTTTAAAGTTTTTTTAAAAGGACTTTGCTTAGGTAAGTGAGAATCCACCTCTTGTATTTTTTCTTCAAGATTTATAGGCGGAGTAAAGTCATTTTCTAAACAAGATTGATAAAACTCCTGATAGCGTTTTTTATTTGAATACCATACCCAGAAAGTTAATGCAGGCACAGCTAAGATAATTCCTAGAAAGAAAGCATAACGCCAATTTTCAGGGCCAAAATAATAAATAATCGCTGCTGTTATCACCCCACTGAGCATTGCTCCTACAGGATAACCCGCATGATGTGCCCCAATTGCAAAACCACGATGTTCTTTTGGCCACCATTCAGCAGTATTGCTTACACCTACAGGTTCAGCAACACCGCAACCCAATGAAACTAAAATACGCAATGAAGCGAATTTATAAAAGGTATTACTTAATGAGCTTATTCCTGATAAGAGTGAAATTAAAGTAAAACCCACAATCAATGGCCATTGGAATATAGCTCTTTTCCAACCTGACGCATATTTATCACTTAATGCATTAATAGGAATGCCCAGTAAAGCTAATGCCAGTGTAATACAGGCAATGGTATAGCCCCACTGTGTTGGTGTAAGTGTAAACTCTTCACAAATTGAATTGGCTGCACGAAAAATTAATTCACGGTCGTATGCAATTACCACCCAAATAACCCAACAAACAGCCAAAGACACCCATGAATGTCTATGAATTTTCTTTAAACTCATTCCATATCCTTATTTGATTTTAATTTTTAGTGTCGAATCCATTCGAGTTCATGACGACTTTCAAAAATCAGCTTCATTACTCGTAAACATGACTTTTGACTAAAGAAATATATGCTTGTCCTTTGATGAGTACCAATTGTATTTTTAGAAGAATCGATAACGAATAGTTATCTCTAGAATCAAGTACTTTCAGATTATTTAAAATTTAAGTTATAACTATTGAAAAAAATAAAACTGACGCTTTGGTCAGTTCTATTGTCTACATCCAAAGAAATCATGAACCTATTTCAAGCTGATTAATTCTTTGGATTTGTCGAATTAAAGCGGAATGATCTAAATCACCATCACCAGCCTCAACCAAATGTGTAAAAAGCTGATCAACCAAACCTAATACAGGTAAGTTCAATCCTATACTTTTGGCATAACTTAGAGCGGTATGGGTATCTTTGAGTTGCGTGGTTGCAGCACCACCCGGTTGAAATGCCTCATCAATCATTCTTTGCCCATGCTGTTGCAAAATGGGTGAATCCGCGAAGCCTCCAGATATGGCTTGTTTCACTTTTGCAGGATCTGCCCCCCCTTGCTGAGCGAGCAATAAGCCTTCACTCACTGTAGCAATTGTCGAGGCTACGATCATTTGATTAACAAGTTTGGATAATTCACCACAGCCTGCTGGACCGACCAATACTGCACGACCTAAACTTGAGAAGATCTCCTCGGCTTCATTGAAGTCCTTTTGTTCTCCACCAACCATAATCGCCAGTTTAGCTTCGATCGCACCTTTTTCACCCCCTGATACAGGTGCATCCAAATAACGCAGACCTAACGTTTTACATTGTGCATGTTGTGCTTGAGCTGCTTCAACAGGAATCGAACTCATGACAATGACAAGCGCATTGGTTTTTAATTGGGATACTGCCCCTTGGCTTTGAAATAAAATCTCATTGCAGGTTGGAGCATCACTGAGCATACAAATCAATACATCGATATCTGTACCGATGTCTGAAAGAAGCTCGCAAACCTCTACACCTGCATCTTTCAATTTCTGAACCTTTTCCGTAGAACGGTTCCACACTTTAACGCTATATCCTGCTTTGAGTAGATTTAGAACCATGGGAACACCCATGATTCCTGTACCTACAAAACCAATACGCATCATGATTTCAACTCCGCGACATTGACATGCTTATGGGCATTTAATTGCTGTTCTTTCTTCAAAGCATTTGATTTTAGTTTTGCTAATAAAATCATACCCAATCCGCCCATACCTACAAATGCAGCGATCACCAAAAATGCAATGGTATAGTTACCCGTAGTGGTGTAAAGGTAACCCGTTAAATACGGACCCGTAAAACCACTTAAGTTTCCTACAGAGTTAATCAAACCAATCCCTGCTGCTGCTCCTACACCCGTCAAAGTTTGACCTGGTAAAGTCCAAAAAATATTGATTGCACTAAAAACACCAATTGCCAAGAAAATGAAACCTACAATAATCGCCCAAGGTTGATTTACAATCAAGGCAATCGCAATGGCAATCGCTGCCATCAATGCTGCACTGGCACCATGGAAATAACGCTCTTGTTTACGATCTGAACGACGACTCCATAGAATCATACCGACAGCTGCAAAAGCATAAGGAATAGCAGTTAACATACCGTTTTGAATTAAACTGATTTCCATACCAAAGGTGTTACGGAACGATTCCAGTACACTAGGTAGGAAAAAGAACATCGCATTTGAGCCAGAAGTGATGCCGAAATAGACGAGAGCCATAATCCAAACCAGTGGATTCTTAAACACTTGTTTAATCATTTCACCTTTACTTAAATGTGCATCTGCTGATTCTTCCTTTTCATTTTCTTCTTTTTGTAACGTTTGCATTAACCACTGGCGTTGATCTGCACTTAACCATTTCGCTTCACTCGGGGTATTCGTTAAATATTTTAAACAAATTAAACCTAAGATAATTGATGGAATCCCTTCAACAATATACATCAGGCGCCATCCATCGAAACCGACTGTATCCCCCCATTGCATTAGACCAACGGAAATAGGTGCACCAATAATCTGGGCAATAGGTAGACCTAAATAAAAAGTAGCAAAAACACGAGCACGGTAACGTGCAGGAAACCATAAGGTTAAATAAAAAATCACACCGGGGAAAAAACCAGCTTCAGCAATACCCAATAAAAAACGTAAAACAATAAATTGCGTTCCAGTATTAATGAATCCCATCAGTGCAGCAATAATGCCCCAAGTGATCATAATACGGGCAATCCAAATACGCGCACCAAAGCGATGAAGCAAGACGTTACTTGGCACTTCTGCAATAAAATAACCTAAGAAAAAAATACCAGCACCTAAACCGAATATCGTTTGTGTGATGCCAATCGCTTCATTCATATGCAAAGCTGCAAAACCAATATTGGTTCTGTCTAAAAATGCCATGACAAATAGAATGATGAGAAACGGAATAATCCGTTTTGAAACACGTTTGATAGTCTGTTCTTCCAAAGCAGACACAGGTTGAATATTGTCCATAATATTAACTCTTTATTATTAGGCTATCGCAGCCAATTCAGATGTTGTATCTTCAATATGTGCTTGAATAATACTTTCAAAATCAGCATCCGCCTTAAAACCTAAGGATTCGGCATAACTTGCTTCAACTTGAACAGGCCAGCTTTGTACAATACGTTGAATATTTTTATCCTCTTCCCATTTCACTAAATCTACGGCTTCTTGTCCTGCTACTTGCTTTAAGGCCTCTAACATTTGCTGAACTGTCACAGTAAGACCTGGTAAAGGGATAATGCGATTATCAGCCAATTGTTTTGGAGATAAGGTTGCAGCTCGAATCATCGATTCAACACATCGACGTGGGGAAGTAATAAAAACTGGTGTATCTGATTGCACAGGACAAATCGCTGTTTCACCTTTTAAAGGTTCACGAATAATTGAGCTGAAAAAAGTAGATGCAGCTTTATTTGGTTTACCTGGACGAACTACAATGGTCGGTAACCGTAAAACACGACCATCAATAAAGCCTTTACGTGAATAATCAGAGACTAATAACTCACCAACCGCTTTTTGCATGCCATAGGATGATTTTGGTGTGACAACGGTGGTATCTGTCACGACGTCAGGTAAATCTCCACCAAAAACAGCACAACCGCTCGCAAAAATTACTCGTGGTTGATGACCATGCTCTCGAACAGCTTCCAATAAGGTCAATAAACCATAAAGATTGACATTCATGCCTAAATCAAAATCAGCTTCTGCTGCAGAACTCACTACCGCTGCCAAGTGCCAAATCACATCGACGTCTTGAGTAATCTCACGCACTAACTCAGAATTGGTAATATCGCCAGTCACGACTTTAATTCTGTGATCTTGTGGAAGATCTTCTCCAGAAAAAGCATCAAATAATATAACCTGATTAATATCTTCAGTAGGTTGCCCTTCGAGTTGAATTTTGCCCAAAGATAAAATCTTTTGTGCAATTTGTTTACCAATGAAACCTGTACCGCCAGTAATTAATATTTTCATGGGTTATCCTTCCCGCCTTATAAATATGTACGAATTCAATTTCGCTGTTATTCATAAATAAACAGAGCAAGTAATAATTACCAATGATATCTAGATAAATATTGATAGCTTTAAGTTATCAATATTTATCTAGATATCATTTTATCTGATCAAAATTCAAAAAAAATCATACATTTGTGTGTTATTTATCAAACTTTAGAATATGATTATTTTCAAATGAATAACTTTAATTTATCGCATCTTGATTTTTTATCATTGGTATTCAGTTAAGAGATGATTAAGCTTTGTATTTATTTTTTAAATGAAAATTCAATTAAAAAATCGCTTAAGAAATACAGGCTTATAAAGATAGGAATATAAATATGGAAATTAAAGTCTTTGTTGATATTAAAACTCGCTTAGGTGAAGTGCCAACATGGGATCCGATCCGACAGCGTCTATTTTGGGTGGATATATTTGACGGTCGTTTATTTTCCTGTGATGAAGACGGAGCGAATTTACGTGCTTGGGAAACCTATCAAAAAATTGGTTCTTATGCATTACGGGAAAATCATAATGGTGCGATCGTTGCGCTCGAAGATGGTCTGCATAGACTAGATTTTGAAACAGGTGAACTCAGCTTTGTCTGTAATCCCGAACCGAATATGCCACAGAACCGTTTAAATGATGGAGGTGTAGATCGTCAGGGGCGTTTTGTCTTCGGCTCAATGAACCGTATGGAAGATGAGAAAACCGGCTCGTTATATCGTCTGAATACCGATCTCAGCTTAGAAAAGCTTGAAGACAATATCAATACGTCGAATGGAGTTTGTTGGAGTCCAACTGGTGATAAATTTTATTTTGCCGATACATGGCAAGGTGAAATTTGGTCATATGATTATGCCAGCACGAATGAAGGTTTAAAAAATAAACAAGTTTTATGTACGGTTGATATGAGTGATGGCGGTTCTGCTGATGGGGCTACTGTAGACAGTCAAGGATATATTTGGAGTGCAAAAGTTTATTCCGGACAATTGGTACGCTATTCCCCTCAAGGTGAGATTGAACGTATCATCAAGATGCCAGTAAAAAAAGTCACCAGTTTGGCATTTGGTGGTAAGAATTTGGATGTACTCTATGTAACATCTATGTCACAACCACCACTTCCACGCTTTCCGGGTGACAATCAATTAAGAGGGAGCGTCTTTGCCATTTATGGTCTTGGCATTACAGGTGTACCTGAGACTTTATTTAAAGGTTAATTAAACAAAAAGAATGATCATTTTTGAGATTTAATTTTTGGCCGATATAGTGTTTAGACTGCTAAATCGGCTTTTTTTGCTATCATTCATTGATACGCGCCCAATTCCAATTCATTGGTATTATTCAACAATATGTTAATAAAGGTTTGTGCAATCTCTGATACAGGTTCACCTTTACGAGTAAGAATGCCATAGTCTTGTGCATCCAAAACTAAATCTGTTTTTAAAATACTCAGTTTTCCATCTTTCACCTGCTGGCTGACCATCGCTTCAGGTAACATAGCAATCATTGGTGCGCTGTGTAAGATTTGAATAAAAGTTTGCATCGACATCGTGTTGATTGTATTTAAAGGAACTTTTACTTGAGCGCGAGTAAATGCTCCTTCCATACGCTCTCGAATTGGGGTGCCTTTAGGATAAAGCACCCATGGCCATTTCATTAGTTCTTCCAGATGACAGAACGTCTTTTTTGCACATGGATGCTGACTATTTACAACGATACAGAAAGGCTCTGGTCCTAAAGGTTGAAAGTCGAAAAACTGATGTTGCGTTACTTGCGTGAGTCGCCCAATGGCTAAGTCTAAAGTATGTTCACTTAGCATTTCCATAAGATGATCACTGGTCTGCTCAACCACATCAATAGACAGCAAAGGCCATTTCTTTTTAATTTCAATAATGGAATTTGGAATAATTACGGCTGTGGCTGCAAAAATGCCACCAATTTTTAAGAA
Organism: uncultured Acinetobacter sp.; assembly: GCA_964579445.1. Classification (GTDB taxonomy): domain Bacteria; phylum Pseudomonadota; class Gammaproteobacteria; order Pseudomonadales; family Moraxellaceae; genus Acinetobacter. The sequence continues at coordinate 4,123 of CAZOGM010000067.1, read as the reverse complement.
ACCATGCCCACCTTGACGCATCATTTCAATGTCTTCGACAAAATGTTTCGCATCGTTTAAAACCCGCTGTGCATATTGAATCACATGCTGCCCTAAAGCCGTCACGGGCATGCTTCTAGGTAAACGATCAAATACCGCAAAGCCTAATAAATTCTCGATTTCTTTGAGCATTTTACTCACTGCAGGCTGACTTAAATTCATTTGATCAGCTGCAAGATGCATATTATTGGTTCTTGCTAAAGTCTCCAACAGCACTAAGTGTTTATATTTAAGCCAATTATTTAAACTTGAATAGTTTAAATCTGCCATGTTCAAAATCCCTTTATGATAACCTATGGTTATTGATAACTAAATTATTACCATTGGTGTTTATTAGTACAGAATCCTATCATAATTTCATAATACAAGGATGATTTACATGAACATTACATTAAATTCAAAAAATACTTTACCCCAAGATGGCACACAAGGCTGTCTCATTGGCCGTGTTTGGCTTCCACATCATATTTCTGGGCCATCTCCAGTTTTACTAAGAGATGATCAGGTTTTTGACATTTCAGCGGAATTTAATACCATTTCTGAGTTGTTAGAGATCGATCACCCTACTCAAATTCTGTCTGAAATCAAAGGTCATGCCATTGGTAATATTGATGAATTATTGGCAAATACCAGCGATAATCCCAACCCATCAAAACCTTATTTTTTAGCACCAATCGATTTACAAGTTATTAAAGCTGCAGGGGTGACTTTTGCAGCAAGTATGTTGGAACGTGTCATCGAAGAACAAGCAGCAGGTGATGCAGACAAAGCACAGCATATCCGTCAAATTGTTCAAAATGTGATTGGTGACAGTTTACGCTCAATTCAACCAGGTTCTGATAAGGCTCTGGAACTAAAACAATATTTAATTGAGCAGAATATGTGGTCCCAATATCTCGAAGTGGGTATAGGTACGGATGCTGAAATCTTTACCAAAGCGCCTGTATTGGCTGCAGTCGGTACTGGTCAAAACATTGGGATTCATCCGAAATCGGAATGGAATAATCCAGAACCTGAAGTGGTTTTAGTGGCCAATAGTCGAGGTCAAATTTTAGGTGCTACCTTAGGCAATGACGTTAATTTACGCGACTTTGAAGGTCGTAGTGCATTACTGCTCAGCAAAGCCAAAGACAACAATGCCTCCTGTTCAATTGGTCCTTTTATTCGTTTATTCGATGAAACCTTTAACCTAAATGACGTGCGTGCATGTGATGTTGAACTCGAAATTCAAGGAACCGATAACTTCGTTCTTCATGGCCTAAGTTCCATGTCGCAAATTAGCCGTGATCCTGAAGATTTAGCACAACAAACCTTAAATGAAAATCACCAGTATCCAGATGGTTTTGTATTATTTCTAGGGACTTTATTTGCTCCAACCAAAGACCGTGAAAAAATCGGTGGCGGTTTCACTCATAAGGTTGATGACTTGGTTCGTATTCATAGTCCTAAATTGGGCACCTTATACAATACAGTCACCACCAGTGACAAAGCTAAACCTTGGAATTTCGGAATTAGATCTTTAATTCGTAATTTAAAACAACGAGAATTACTTTAATTTTCATGTATTAGGCTTAAGTTGAATAGCAGAGCAAAGTGTCAGGACTTATGCTCTGCTTGCAATATATTAAAAATACTTATCATATTGAAAATTAATAATTTTAAAGGATTTGAGCATGACTGATCAAAATAAACGGATTTTTCTACGTAGCCAACAATGGTTTGATGATCCCGCTCATGCAGACATGACAGCGCTCTATGTTGAACGCTATATGAATTATGGTTTGACACGTGAAGAATTGCAGTCAGGTCGTCCGATAATCGGTATAGCCCAAACAGGCAGTGATTTGACACCGTGTAACCGTCATCATAAAGAACTGGCTGAACGGGTTAAAGCAGGCATTCGTGATGCAGGCGGAATTCCCATGGAATTTCCAGTACATCCTATTGCCGAGCAATCACGTCGCCCAACGGCTGCCCTTGATCGCAATTTAGCTTATTTAGGTTTAGTTGAAATTCTGCATGGTTATCCACTTGATGGTGTGGTATTGACCACTGGCTGTGATAAAACAACGCCTGCCTGTCTCATGGCTGCTGCAACAACAGATTTGCCTGCTATTGTACTTTCGGGGGGGCCTATGTTGGATGGTCATTATAAAGGCGATTTAATCGGTTCTGGCACAGTCATCTGGCATGCACGAAACTTATTGGCTGCTGGTGATATTGATTACGAAGGTTTCATGGAAATGACCACCTCTGCCTCGCCTTCCGTTGGTCATTGCAACACAATGGGTACTGCTTTATCGATGAATGCTTTAGCTGAAGCATTGGGCATGTCTTTACCTACCTGTGCCAGCATTCCTGCGCCGTACCGTGAACGTGGACAAATGGCATATATAACTGGCAAACGTATTTGTGAAATGGTGAAAGAAGATCTTAGACCTTCAAAAATTATGACAAAACAATCATTTGAAAATGCGATTGCAGTAGCTTCTGCTTTGGGTGCATCGAGCAATTGCCCGCCACATTTAATTGCGATTGCTCGTCATATGGGTATTGAACTTAGTTTAGATGATTGGCAACGTGTGGGGGAACATATCCCGCTGATTGTAAACTGTATGCCTGCAGGTAAATATTTGGGTGAAGGATTCCACCGTGCAGGCGGTGTACCAGCAGTAATGCATGAATTACAAAAAGCAGGCGTGTTACATGAAGACTGTGCATCGGTCAGCGGTAAAACCATGGGTGAAATTGCCCAAGCATCACAAACATCAAATGCGGATGTTATTTATCCATATGAAGAGCCCTTAAAACATGGTGCGGGTTTTATTGTACTGAGTGGTAACTTCTTTGACAGTGCCATCATGAAAATGTCAGTGGTCGGTGAAGCCTTTAGAAAAACCTACTTATCCAATCCCGATGAAGAAAACAGCTTTGAAGCACGCGCCATCGTATTCGAGGGTCCTGAAGATTATCATGCACGCATTAATGATCCTGATTTAAATATTGATGAACACTGTATTTTGGTCATTCGCGGTGCAGGTACTGTGGGCTATCCAGGCAGTGCTGAGGTTGTAAATATGGCACCGCCAACTGAATTGATCAAAAAAGGAATTGATTCTTTACCTTGTCTAGGAGATGGTCGCCAAAGCGGTACTTCAGCGAGCCCTTCTATTTTAAATATGTCGCCTGAAGCCGCTGTTGGTGGAGGAATTGCTCTTCTTAAAACCAACGATAGGTTAAAAATTGATTTAAATAATCGCTCGGTTAATGTCCTGATTTCAGATGAAGAATTACAACAGCGCCGTGCCACATGGGTACCCAACGTACCGTATTCGCAAACGCCATGGCAGGAAATTTACCGAAGTATGGTTGGACAGTTATCCACTGGAGGTTGTCTTGAACCTGCTACATTGCATCTCAATGTGATTCGTCCCGATAACTTACCAAGACACTCGCATTAATTTCAATATTGACGCCGTTCTCAAAGACCTTAAAAAAAAGTAGGAGCTTAGTCTCCTATTTTTTGTATTTTTATATAGTCGAAAATAGATCATATTGAATTGGCTTAAGCAATTCATCACAATAAAACATAACTTCTTTAACCCTGATCTTATTATAGGCACTATAGTTCAAAATATAATCTGTCATAAAATAATCTTTATAAATTTCTTTTATTTCTGTGCAATTCTTATACGAAACTATCCATCTGGTTTCTACCTTATCTAAAGCTTTCTTTATATCCAAATGATCTTCATGATTGTAAAAATTTCTATAAAGACCCTGCCCCTTAACATAATAAAGAGGATCTAGGTACATGAGTGATTGTCTAGGAAGAATAGAATTAACTCTACAAATCAAATCCAGTGCATCTTCATTGTATATATGAATTTTTGAAGCATTTAATCCTACTTTTTCAATTCTTTTCTTTAGATTTATCTTATTATACCTTCGTCTATCATGTATGTACCTTCTTGATTTTTCCCTCCAATTACACCACTTTTTTAAATATCAGATCAGTTAGGGTGTGTTCTCATTTGAAGAATGGATTTTAAAGACTTAAAATAATATTCCAAATTCTTTGTAT
>CAZOGM010000066.1:2815-11642 GCA_964579445.1 uncultured Acinetobacter sp. | reverse complement strand
CTCATTTAATTTCACAAGTGTGTTTTGTTTGGTGTAAAATTCACTTATTGATGGGGTAATAATATTATGATTTTATTGATTAAAATTGAATAATTTATTAGCATAGAATACAAAATAATCGCACTAAGACCTTTGGTCTGGGAAAGCGCGTCATATTATTATGAAACTAGAAATTGATATAGATCAACTACAGCAGCATAAGTCTGAAATTGAAGACTTGCTTGAAAAACAAAAACGCAAGCTAAACTCTAAATTCGAACACGATTTAGAAACCCAATTTTGGAAAGATCGTGAAGATCGTTTGATTAAAATGATTGTTCGAGCGATTGTGCCTGCGATTATTATTTTTATCATTTTTGAATGTATTAGCTTGCCTTTAAATTATTTAACCACTGAATCTGAGCATCGCGTTAATGATGTTGCTATGAGTATGGTGTCTTATGGTGCAGGTTGGATTGCGCTGTTTACCATATTTGCAATGGCAAAGCGACCTGCTTGGAATCGTTATTATTCACAAGTGGTCGCCGGTATTATTTGTTTTGGTTTAAGTATAGTTCAGGCAGTGCTCTTATCGATGCATTCGCTTTCGATGACATGGCGCGGGACTTTAATTATTGCTTTGGCTTTGATGTTCGCTTACTTGTGTTCAGGTTTAAGACCCAAAACCACCTTTATTGCCAGTATGATCTCCGCGGTAATCGCTTGTCTTTACTTGTGGATTACCCACGTTAAACTTCCGATTTGGGTCATCACCAATACGATTATTTTGTCGAATTTAGTTGGTTTGGCTTTGGTAACGCTGACGATTTCAACCGAGAGAATTCGCTTTTTACAGTCGATTATCATTGACTATGATAAACAAATTTATTCACGTTTGAATCAGTATTTTATTCAATTAAGCCATCAAGATACACTGACGATGTTGGGGAACAGACGTGGTTTTGAACAGCATTTGCAAGATGCAATTGATTTAACCAAAAACACCAAAAAACCATTTGGTATTTTATTTATCGATATAGATTATTTCAAACTCTATAATGATTTGTACGGACATGATCAGGGCGATAATGCGCTGATTCGTGTTGCGCAAACGTTGCTTAGACATGTCGATGATGGGGATGCAGCGATTCGCTACGGGGGTGAGGAGTTTGTGATCTTACTTAAAGACACCACGCATGAAGAAGCTGCTCGGATTGCGGAAAATATTTTAAAAGACATCCGTGCTCAAAAAATTGAACATCAGAACTCCATTATTGCGGCGCATTTAACGGTAAGCATCGGTTTGACTGTATATGAAGGACAGTATGACATTAGTTATCCTGAGTTATTAAAAATTGCAGATCAGGCGCTTTACTCAGCGAAAAACGAAGGACGAGATCGTTATCAAATGTTGCAATCCACATTTGAATAACTTCCAAACATAATACCAAGCTACAAAAAACCGCTCTAATGAGCGGTTTTTTTAACATAAAGAATTAATTTTTGTCTTTCAATTGAGGAACAGCAGAACCTGTACCTACAGCCAATAAACCTGCACCTGTGTAGATGCCGAGTTTTTGACGAGTATCGGTAATATCCAAGTTACGCATGGTTAATTGACCGATACGATCCATTGGAGAGAACATTGAATCGCCTTTTTCCATCGTCAAACGTTCAGCTTCATAAGTGAGATTTTCAGATTGAGTGTTCATGATCGTGTAATCATTACCACGACGAAGTTCAATCGTTACAGTACCTGTTACCGCTTTAGCTACCCAACGCTGCGCAGTTTCACGCAGCATAAGCGCTTGAGAATCAAACCAACGACCCTGATAAAGCAAACGACCTAAACGTAAACCGTTGATACGGTATTGCTCAATCGTGTCTTCGTTATGAATACCCGTCACAAGACGCTCGTAAGCGATGTGAAGAAGTGCCATACCCGGCGCCTCATAGATACCACGTGATTTCGCTTCGATGATACGGTTTTCGATTTGATCCGACATACCCAAGCCATGACGACCACCAATACGGTTTGCTTCAAGGATGAACTCAACTGGATCTTCAATACGTACGCCATTTAAAGCAACAGGGAAGCCTTCTTCAAAAGTGACAGATACTTCTTCAGCTTTTACTTCTACGTCATCTTTCCAGAATGCAACGCCCATGATTGGATCAACAATTTTGATACCGGCATTGAGATACTCAAGATCTTTCGCTTCATGTGTTGCGCCCAACATGTTTGAATCTGTTGAGTATGCTTTCTCTTTTGACATTTTATAGTCAAAACCATTGTCGATGAGGAACTGTGACATTTCTGCACGGCCACCGAGTTCATCAATGAAAGTTTGGTCTAACCATGGTTTATAAATTTTAAGCGCAGGGTTTGTGAGTAAGCCATAACGATAGAAACGTTCAATGTCGTTTCCTTTATAGGTTGAGCCGTCACCCCAGATGTTGACATCATCTTCTTTCATTGCTGTAACAAGCATCGTACCTGTTACTGCGCGGCCTAAAGGCGTTGTGTTGAAGTAAGGAACGCCACCCGTTGAAATATGGAACGCTCCACATTGAATCGCAGCAATACCTTCAAGCGCAAGCTGTAAACGGCAATCAACTAAGCGTGCCTTGACAGCACCATATGCTTCAGCTTTTTTAGGAATCGCGTCATAGTCTTCTTCATCAGGCTGACCCAAGTTTGCTGTATAAGCATAAGGTTCTGCGCCTTTTTGTTTCATCCACAAAAGTGCAGCTGAAGTATCTAGACCACCAGAAAAGGCAATACCTACTTTTTTGCCTACGGGAACATGCTGCAAGATTGTTGCATTATCAGTCATTGCTAATCCTAACTATTTTGGAATAGGCACCACGTATGTTGGTGGCCAAGGAGAATTTTGAATGAAGATATTCTAACACCTTTCAAATGGCAAGTTTTTGCAAAAAATAAAGCAAAATTTAAAAAAGAGCGAAAAAATCAAACCTTCTATCTATCTATAAGAATATTTAAAAAATCATAAATTTTATTTGTTTGGGTGAGATTACTCCTTATACGACTAAAGTTGTAATCGGATTGTTGCCGCAGGTATTGTGCTTAAAACCGGTTTGAAATCATAGACAATACTTGGGTTGCAGGCGATGGGAATAAAATTCAAAGTTATTAAATTGGTCATACCAATATTAGGTTTTAATAGGAACCGTTGTGTTTTTCGGCAATAATAATTAATATATTTGCTCAATTATGGTCTCTTTATTTTAATTGGTCATACCAATTTTAATAATAAGTATAACCAACTGTTTAATTCAGTAGCTAAGCATTTCAAGGAGTAGACAATGCTTCAACAGTGGCAACAAATTTATGATCCGATGGGTAATATCTGGATGTCTAGTGCAATTGCGCTGATCCCCATTGTTTTCTTTTTCTTGGCACTGGCCATATTCCGAATGAAAGGCAGTGTGGCAGGAACCATTACCGTCATTTTGGCATTTCTGGTTTCATTGTTTCTATACGAAATGCCGATAAGCATGGCCGTTGCTTCAATGGTTTATGGTTTTTTTTACGGATTATGGCCGATTGCATGGATCATTATCGGGGCGGTGTTCCTTTATAAAATTTCGGTAAAAACGGGGCAGTTTGACATTATTCGTTCATCGATTTTGTCTTTAACTGAAGATCAGCGTTTGCAAATGCTCTTGGTGGGTTTTGCTTTTGGTACGTTCTTGGAAGGTGCGGCTGGTTTCGGCGCGCCGGTTGCGATTACTGCGGCACTGTTGGTTGGGCTCGGTTTTAAACCATTGTATGCCGCTGGGCTGTGCTTGATTGTGAACACTGCGCCTGTGGCTTTTGGTGCGATGGGGATTCCGATCATTGTGGCTGGGCAGGTTTCAGGTGTGGACACCATGGAAATTAGCCAAATGGTGGGACGTCAACTACCGATCATGGTGCCGATTGTGTTGATTTGGATCATGGCAATCATGGATGGTTGGCGTGGTGTGAAGGAAACATGGCCTGCGATTGTGGTGGCAGGTGGTTCTTTTGCTTTAGCACAATTTCTAACTGCAAATTATGTTGGACCTGAGTTACCTGATATCACCGCTGCGATTGCATCTTTGGTGAGTTTGACTGTACTGCTTAAATTTTGGCAGCCGAAGCATATCTTCCGTTTCCAAGATGAAGATTTAAAAGTGGATGAAAAAGTTGTTGCGGCAGCACGTCAGCAGTACAGCTTAGGTCAAATTGTGAAAGCATGGTCACCATTTGCTGTATTGACCGCGATGGTGACGTTGTGGAGTATCAAGCCGTTTAAAGATTTGTTTGCTAAAGATGGTGCATTAAGTGATCTCGTCATTTCAATTAAAGTGCCGTATTTGCATCAACTGATCCAAAAATTACCACCTGTGGTGCCTGAAGTTAAAGATTATGACGCCATCTATAAATTTGATTGGTTATCGGCAACAGGTACCGCAATTATGCTTGCGTCACTGATCACCATCGTTTATTTAAAAATGAAGCCGAAAGATGCGGTGGTGACGTTTTGTGAAACCGTGAATGAACTAAAAACGCCGATTTACTCCATTGGTATGGTGTTGGCTTTTGCCTTTATTGCGAATTATTCAGGTTTATCGGCAACTTTGGCTTTGGCACTGGCACATACCGGTCAAGCCTTTACCTTCTTCTCACCATTCTTGGGTTGGGTCGGGGTGTTCTTAACCGGTTCAGATACTTCAGCAAATGCTTTGTTCTCGGCACTTCAAGCCACCACTGCTCAGCAAATTGGTGTACCTGAAGTACTGCTAGTCGCTGCCAATACCAGTGGTGGGGTAACAGGAAAAATGATTTCGCCTCAATCGATTGCAATTGCGTGTGCAGCAGTCGGTTTAGTGGGTAAAGAATCTGATTTATTTAGATTTACGGTAAAACACAGTATTTCCTTTACGGTAATGATTGGTATTATTGTGACCTTACAAGCCTATGTTTTCCCGTGGATGATTCCATAAATCGGTCAAGGAAAAGAATGAAAGTCTCCGACAAAGTGGTACAGCGTTTAGGTCTATTGATAGAAAAAAGCAATATTCAAGTCGGAGCACGTTTGCCTGCTGAACGTCAGTTGTGTGAGCAGTTGGGTGTGTCTCGAAGCTCTTTGCGTGAGGCAATTCAACAATTGATTACCGCAGGAATTATTCAGAGCAAAGCTGGTGCAGGTACTTATTTAAAGCAGTTGCCTGCACATTGGTCACAGTATCAAATCGTTGAGCCGTTATCAGGTTTGATGGATCAAGATCCTGAATATCGTTTTGATGTGCAAGAAGCGCGTATGGTACTTGAAGGCGGTACAGCATGGTATGCAGCGCAGCGAGCGACACTGAGTGATTTAAGCACTATTCGTCAGTGTTTTGAGCAGATTAGCCATTTTCAGGTATTAGGTGACGATGCTCAAGCGGCAATAGCGGATGCAAAGTTTCATTTGGCGATTGCAGAAGCCTCCCATAATCTGGTGCTGATCCAAATGATGCGGAGTTTGTTTGATTTATTGCAATACAACGTGATGTTGGGGCGACGGAAAGTCTACACCACACCACAACATTTTGAACAATTGTATGACCAACACTTTCAGGTGATGGATGCAATTGAACGTCAAGACCCAGAGGCTGCACGTCAAGCAGCTTGTGGGCATATTGAATTTGTTGTTCAACGGGTACGTATGATCGATGAAGAAGAAGCTCGTCGTCAGCGTTCGAGTCGATTAAATAGGACGTAAGTTATGATTATTTCTTCTGCAAATGACTATCGTGAAGCTGCGAAACGTCGTTTACCACCATTTTTATTTGAATACATCGACGGTGGTGCCTATGCGGAATATACCTTAAAGCGCAATGTAGAAGATTTATCGAAAATCGCTTTGCGTCAGCGTGTGCTCAACGACATGTCTGAGCTGAGCTTAGAAACACAATTATTTGGTGAGACATTGGCAATGCCTGTTGCGCTGTCACCTGTAGGCCTCACGGGGATGTATGCACGTCGTGGTGAAGTTCAGGCGGCTGTGGCAGCGGATAAAAAAGGCATTCCATTTACCTTGTCGACAGTTTCTGTCTGCCCAATTGAAGAAGTAGCACCTACGATTTCTCGTCCAATGTGGTTTCAGCTATATGTATTGCGTGACCGTGGGTTTATGAAAAATGCATTGGAACGTGCCAAGGCAGCAGGATGTTCTACCTTAGTATTTACCGTCGATATGCCAGTTCCAGGCGCACGTTACCGAGATGCACATTCGGGGATGAGTGGTCCAAATGCCGCCATGCGTCGTTATATGCAATCGTGTATGCACCCACATTGGGCTTGGAATGTTGGTTTATTGGGGCGTCCGCATGACTTAGGTAATATTTCAACATATTTAGGTAAGCCGACAGGTTTGGAAGATTATATTGGTTGGCTGGGCAATAATTTTGATCCTTCGATTTCTTGGAAAGATCTCGAGTGGATTCGTGATTATTGGAATGGTGCAATGGTCATTAAAGGGATTTTAGATCCTGAAGATGCCAAAGATGCAGTGCGTTTTGGCGCAGATGGGATTGTGGTGTCGAATCACGGGGGCCGTCAGCTCGATGGTGTATTGTCTTCGGCACGCGCATTACCTCCAATTGCGGATGCGGTCAAAGGTGAGATTAAAATCTTAGCAGATTCTGGTATTCGTAACGGTCTTGATGTCGTGCGTATGCTGGCAATGGGTGCAGATACCTGCATGCTTGGTCGTGCATTTGTATATGCACTGGGTGCAGCGGGCGGAGCGGGGGTCAGTAACTTACTGGATTTGATCGAGAAAGAAATGCGTGTGGCAATGACGCTGACTGGCGCAAAAACCATTGCAGATATTACTTCAGATTGCTTGGTGAGATTAGAAAGAGAGTTGAGTTAAGACGCTAAACGTACTTCTTTAACATTAAAATGTTTAATGAATGGCTTTTGGCAGAATTTTTGCCGTGATCACTCTACTCTCAAAGTCGTTCATTGCTTACTTTTATTTCGATAAAAGTAAGCAAAACTATTTAATGATTGTTGGACTTTTAAAAGAAGAACGGATGATTTGATTTTATATATATCTTTTCATTCGAAATATATTTTTAGTTGAAATTCAGTTTGCCTCAAACAGTGACGACAGATTTTATTGCGTACTGATGTTTCATTTTGCTTCAAGTCTAAAATTAATCTGAATTGATCCTCACTGTGGATTGATTCAGTTGTACAGGATTTAACGATGTTAGACTCATCTGCTTCTCAAGAGACTATTCAAAAGCTGATCGATATTGTCGGCAAAAACCATGTATTGACCGATGAACAAGAGACGAGATTATACCGTCAAGGTCGTCGCTATGGTTCTGGTCAAGTGCTGGCAGTGGTCGCACCTGGATCTTTACTGGAGCAGTGGCAGGTATTGCAAATTGCGGTCGATGCAGATTGTATCGTAATTATGCAAGCTGCCAATACTGGGCTGACGGGTGGCTCCACCCCATTTGGCGATGATTATGACCGTCCTGTCGTGCTAATGAGTACCCGTCGTTTAAGTGGTATTCAGGTGATCAACGAAGGTAAGCAAGTGATTTGTTTACCAGGCGCGACCTTAGATCGTTTAGAAAAAGAATTGGCTAGCTTCAATCGTGAACCACATTCGGTGATTGGTTCTTCGTGTATTGGCGCGTCGGTTTTGGGTGGGGTCTGTAACAACTCTGGTGGCGCATTGGTGCGCCGTGGACCTGCTTATACAGAGCTTGCTTTATATGCGCGAGTGAATGATCTCGGTCAGCTTGAATTGGTTAATCATTTAGGGGTGAATTTGGGGCAGTCACCCGAAGACATATTATCGAATTTGGAACAACACAACTATCAAGTTGCAGATATCAAAAATGAAACTCAATGCTGTGCATCCGACCATCGTTATGTCAAAGACGTGACGCAGGTCGATGAAAATACACCAGCACGGTTTAATGCAGATCCATCTCGTTTATTTGAAGCATCAGGCTCAGCCGGTAAAGTCTGTGTGTTTGCAGTGCGTTTAGATACATTCGAGAAAATTCCAAGCCAAGTGTTTTATGTGGGTAGTAATTCTCAAGACGATTTAACCGAAATCCGTCGCTTTTTACTTAAAGATTTGCCACGAATTCCGATTGCGGGTGAATATATTCACCGGGTGGCCTATGACATTGGCGCTGAATACGGCAAAGACACCTTTATGTTTATTGAGAAATTCGGTACAGCGAAAGTACCTGCTGCCTTTGCGATGAAAGACAAAGTCGATGGTTATCTTGAAAAATGGAACATGCGCGGGCTGTCAGACAAAATTCTACAGTTACTCACAAAATTTTTACCCTCGCACTTACCAAAACGGATGAATGATTTTCGTGATTTATATGAACATCATTTGGTGCTGCGTATTGAAAATCAAGATGTAGAAGCGGTTGAACAATTCTTCAAACAATACTTTGCCAGTCATACTACGGGAAATTATTTCCTGTGTGACAATGATGAAGGGCGTCAAGCATTTTTACATCGTTTTGCTGTGGCGGGTGCTGCGATTCGTTATCGTGATACGCATCGATCAGAAGTGGAAGACATTGTAGCGCTGGATATTGCGCTTCGCCGTAATGATCGGGAATGGGTCGAGACTTTACCACAAGAAATGGATGCGCAGATTATACATAAACTGTATTACGGACATTTTCTGTGTCATGTATTCCACCAAGATTATATTGTTAAAAAAGGGGTCGATCCTTTAGCGATGGAACATGCCATGTGGGATTTACTCGATGATCGAGGCGCTGAATATCCTGCAGAACATAATGTAGGGCATTTATATGT
>CAZOGM010000066.1:0-2715 GCA_964579445.1 uncultured Acinetobacter sp. | reverse complement strand
TCGATGATCGAGGCGCTGAATATCCTGCAGAACATAATGTAGGGCATTTATATGTGGCAAAGCCTGCGCTGAAAAAGCATTATGAAAAACTGGATCCGACCAATAGTTTCAATGTCGGTATTGGGCAGACCTCTAAGCTAAAACATTGGAAGTGAAAGAGAGCGTTTATAGCCAAAGACTATTAGATAAAATCAGTCATGCACATCATGGCTGATTTTTATTTCAAAGAGCTAAAATGAAAAAATAAAAACACAATAAATCGTAAATTAAAATTTTAAGAGGGTTGTCGGGTTAAATTGAGAAAAATAAAAAGCTACACAAACTTAAAGTATGACTCATTGAAAAATTGACAGTATTTACACGTAAATAATTCATTGCAGTCATCCATAATTATTTAAAAACAGATAAAGTAGTATGCAACAAGTTGCAAAGCCCATAATCAAAGGACATGCCATGACAACTGACTATGCAAATATACTGAAACCTCTTGATCTGGGTTTCACCCGCATTAAAAACCGTGTGGTCATGGGGTCCATGCACACGGGTTTAGAAGATCGTTTTTATAATTATCCAAAATTAGCAGCGTATTTTGGGGAGCGCGCGCAAGGTGGTGTGGGGCTGATTATTACGGGCGGAATATCGCCAAACCGTTCTGGGTGGTTATTGCCAGCCGGCGGCACCATGAATACTTTGGCTGATATTGCTCCGCATAGACTCGTTACTCATGCAGTTCATAAACACGGTGCCAAAATTTTAATGCAAATATTGCATGCTGGGCGTTATGGCTATCAGCCATTTGTGGTGTCTGCAAGTCCGATTAAATCGCCAATTTCTCCCTTTAAGCCTCGTCAAATGTCGGATAAGCAAATTTTGAACACCATTCAAGACTATGCACAAACCGCGAGTATTGCCAAGAAGGCGGGCTATGATGGTGTGGAAATTATGGGTTCAGAAGGATATTTACTGAATCAATTTTTAAGTCGTCATGTGAATCAGCGGACTGACCACTGGGGTGGTGAGATTGAAAATCGCATGAAATTCGCGGTTGAAATTGTGAAAGCAATTCGTGCCAAAGTCGGTGAGAAGTTTATTATATGTTTTCGTCTCTCAATGCTGGATTTAGTGCATGACGGCAATACCATGGATGAGGTGATTACAGTTGCTCAAGCCTTAGAGCAGGCAGGGGTCACTTTACTGAACACAGGTATAGGCTGGCATGAAGCGCGTATCCCCACGATTGTAACGTCTGTGCCGCGTGCAGCATTTGTCGATTACACCGCAGAAGTGAAAAAGCATGTTGCAATACCTGTAATTGCCTCAAACCGAATTAATATGCCTGACACGGCTGAAGCGATTCTAGCTACGGGCAAAGCCGATATGGTACAGATGGCACGTCCATTTTTGGCAGATGCGCATTGGGTCAATAAAGTTATCACTAATCGAGTGGATGAAATTAATACCTGTATCGCTTGCAACCAAGCTTGCTTAGATCATACCTTTAAAAATCAGCGCGCAACTTGTTTAGTCAATCCACAAGCAGCCTATGAGACAGAGCTGGTTTATATCAAAACCAAAAAGCCTAAAAAAATTGCGGTGGTTGGAGGCGGTGTCGCAGGTATGTCGGCTGCAACCGTTGCTGCAAGCCGTGGGCATAGCGTCACTTTATTTGAAGCCAGTCATGAAGTCGGTGGTCAATTTAATTTGGCGAAAGTTGTGCCAGGCAAAGAAGAATTTCACGAAACGATTCGTTATTTTAAAGTTCAAATTGAAAAGAGAGGGGTTGAGCTACGTTTAAATACCAAAGTGAATCGTGAACAGCTGGAACGTGAAGGCTTTGACGAAGTGATTGTGGCTACAGGGGTGATCCCACGCGCACTCAAAATTGATGGTAGTGATGCACCACAGGTGTTGTCCTATGCAGATGTTTTACGCGGTGCGCCTGTGGGACAAAAAGTGGCGGTCATAGGTGCAGGGGGTATTGGTTTTGATGTATCCGAGTTCTTACTCAAACCGGAACATCAACCACAACCGCAACCTTTAGAAGACTGGAAACGGGAATGGGGTGTAGATCCAGATCCAAATTACATCTCTGAAGGCGGATCACAACCTGCTGAAGTGGATCATCCTGTTCGTGAAATTTATTTACTGCAACGTAAAACAACCGCTTTAGGTGCAGGATTAGGTAAAACCTCAGGTTGGGTACACCGTGCACAACTGAAAAAGCATGCGGTAAGGATGTTACGTGGTGTTCAATACAAAGCAGTTACTGATGAAGGCTTATGGATCGACGTAGATGGTCATGCGCAACTGCTGCGTGTAAATACAGTGGTGGTATGTGCAGGTCAAGAGTCCGTAAAAGCCATTATGCCAAATGAAAATGAGGTGACCCTTGCGAAATACCATATTATTGGTGGTGCAAAACTGGCAGCAGAGCTTGATGCCAAGCGTGCAATACGCGAAGGTGCTGAAATTGCAGCCAAATTATGATTATTTCCAAATTTTTGCTGAAACATTATTCAGTTGAATGCTTTAGATGTAATTATTGCTTGTCATAAAATGAAAAGCTTCGTATGATGGCGCACATGGAAGCGTGGCAGAGCGGTTTAATGCACCGGTCTTGAAAACCGACGAGGGTTTACCCCCTCCGTGAGTTCGAATCTCACCGCTTCCGCCAAATTCAAAAATCCCCAATCGAAAGCTTGGGGATTTTTTTAT
>CAZOGM010000065.1:9386-12121 GCA_964579445.1 uncultured Acinetobacter sp. | reverse complement strand
ATGGTCTGGTCGAGGCTGTTTCATAAAACTTTCACCCACTAAAAAGGCATGAATATTATGTTCCTGCATCATCGCAACATCGGCTGGCGTTGCAATCCCGCTTTCCGTGACCAATAAGCGTGAAGGTTCAAGCATATCTTTTAAACGAAGTGATGTATTCAAATCTACATCGAATGTTTTTAAGTTACGGTTATTCACCCCTAAAATGCAGCGCTCAGAAAGCTTCATTGCCCGTTCAAGTTCAGCTTCATCATGCACTTCAACCAATACATCTAGATTATGCTCAAATGCCGTTTTGGACATTTCTTCAAGTTGTTGATCTGACAAAGATGCCACGATTAACAGAATACAGTCTGCATGCAATGCACGTGCTTCAATCACGCCGTAAGGATTGATTAAAAAATCCTTCCGCAAAGCAGGCAAAGCGCAATGCGAACGCGCGATTTGAATGTTTTCATCCGCACCTTGAAAGAAGTCGACATCGGTCAGTACAGATAAACATGCTGCACCCGCTGCTTCATATTGCTCAGCAATTTCAGCAGGGTTGAAGTTCTCACGAATGATGCCTTTAGACGGAGAAGCCTTTTTAATTTCAGCAATTACCGCAGGGCGTTTAGCTGTTAGCGCTTGCGCAAAACCACGCACGGGTGTTGCAGCCAAAGCCAGCTGCTCAAGATCATATAAACTGTGTTGTTTTAAACGAATTTTAAATTCTTCGTGTTTACGGTCTATAATTTTACCTAAAATCGTATTTTTAATGTCAATCATGAATATGCTCCGTGCGTATTAAGCTTCGTATTGTTTAAGCGTTTTGGTAAATTCAGACAAAACACTTAATTTTTCCAAAGCTTGTCCACCATAGATAATGTCATGTGCGAGCGCCACACCTTGTTTATAGCTGGTGGTCAGCCCTGAAACATAAATTCCTGCACCTGCATTTAACGCGATCATATTCGCAGCTTTTTCACCCACGGCAGATTTTTTCTTACCCAAAGCATTGTGGATGAGCGCTAAACTTTGAGCTGAGTCTTCAATCATTAAACCCACTAGCGTTTGTGATTCAATGTCAACATTTTCAGGGGTGATTTCCCATTCAGTCACTTCGCCATTTTTGAGTTCAGCCACGTAAGTGGTCGATGCAAGACTAATTTCATCTAAACCGTCTTTAGAATGCACCACCATTACATGTTCAGCACCCAGTTGCTTCATCACTTCAGCAATTGGACGACACAATTCATTGGAAAAAACGCCAATGACTAAACGTTTTACCCCAGCCGGATTCGTAAGCGGGCCGAGTAAGTTGAAAATGCTACGGAAGCCTAATTCTTTACGGGGACCAACAGCGTATTTCATGGCTTTATGATGATTGGGTGCAAATAAGAAACCCACGCCCATCTCGCGAATACAACGCTCAGTTTGCGCCATATTTAAATCAAGATGAATGCCTGCTTTTTCCAGTAAATCAGATGAACCAGATTTGGTCGAAACGCCGCGGTTACCATGTTTGGCAATGGTTGCACCTGCGGCTGCAATCACAAAGCTCGATGCAGTCGATACATTGAATAAGTTTTGTCCGTCACCGCCTGTACCCACGATATCGACTAAATAAGGTACATCGCTGACATCAATTTTAATGGCATACTCACGCATGACACGTGCGGCAGCGGTGATTTCATCAATGCTTTCGCCTTTAAGGCGTAGACCCATCATCAGCGCACCAATTTGTGCATCTGTTGCTTCACCATTCATGATGATGCGCATCACATCTTCCATTTGCGGTTGAGTGAGTTCGATATTTTTTGTGATGTTATTTAACGCTTGTTGAATATTCATGGTGCTCACTGCGCATAATTTTCAAGGAAGTTTTTAAAGATTTGATGACCATGTTGGCTCAAGATTGATTCTGGGTGAAATTGCACCCCTTCGACTGCAAGGGTTTTATGTTTAACCCCCATAATTTCTTCAATCGAACCATCTTGTTCTTGCGTCCAGCAATTGACTTCTAAACATTCAGGCACACTGGCTTGATCAATCACTAGAGAGTGATAGCGTGTTGCTGAAAAAGGCGAAGGAAGATTGCTAAAAATGCCGGTGTCATTATGATACATATCGGATAAACGACCATGCATCACCGTTTTGGCTCTGATAATTTTTCCACCAAAAGCCTGACCAATCGCTTGATGACCCAAACATACGCCAAGAAGTGGAATTTTGCCGGCAAAATGTTGGATCGCAGGAATTGAAATTCCTGCTTCAGATGGTGAACAAGGACCTGGACCAATAACCAAATACTTCGGTTGCCATCGTTCAATTTCCTCTAATGTGACTTGATCATTGCGAACCACTTTTACTTCTTGATTTAACTCGCCAAAATATTGAACGATGTTATAAGTAAAGCTATCGTAATTGTCGAGCATTAAAAGCATGAGACTGAACCTACTAACCTATTGAAATTTACGCACTAAATTGTGCCTTTTGTCATCCCTAATCAAATCTAAACATCTACTATTAAAACGTTGTTTTGTTTTTTGCTAAAGCAGATGAACGATAAGATTGAGGCTCATCATAGCAAAAATTCAACAATTTCAGCGCATTTATTTTACTTGTCTTATTATCTGAGAAGCTGCACTCACGTGCTATCAGCAATGAGATCTATTTCAGACTGGCATTTTCCATAAGTTTTACTTAAGCGTCGAAGCTTGTGAAATTCACCCAACATTTAACGTGTTGATATT
>CAZOGM010000065.1:0-9286 GCA_964579445.1 uncultured Acinetobacter sp. | reverse complement strand
CGTGTTGATATTGAAGTCGACATTATAAAATCGAATACGTTTTAAAGTTCTTACTTTGATCTAAACTTTGTCTCTCCGCTTTTTTTGATAAAATATGATAAACACAATATTGATTTGATTTTATAGATTATTCAATTTAATGACGTTAGAATCTTGTGCAGTTGAACAGCTTGATCAGCGCGTTCCAAAACGATAAAAATGCGAATCATTATAAAGTGAATCATTCAAAAGGGCAGAGATGCTTTCATTATAAAAGTATGTATGAGTGTCATCTACATTCGAACTGGGGGGCATATGAAAGAACAGCTTAAAATTGCTATTTTTGGCTTGAGCCTGAATATTTTAGAGCATATCAAAAACGACATCCAAGCTATCCATCCAGATATAAAAATTGCATGGGTCAATATTAGTGATCCTGAACTGGATGTGTTGCTGGTCAATGAGATATTTTTTAACGCTGAAAGCATCCAAAATATTGTCAATTCTAAACAAGTGCCCTACTTAAGATTGAAGACTGCGCCTGAGAGCGCTGGCAGTATTGTAGATGATGTTTTGTATTTACCCTTTCAAATGACCGATCAGGTGCGTGACTGGTTCAAAACCAATATTCGCTCTACTCCAATTAACCCAAAAACGGAGCGCTTAGCTCGAACGCTTGATAAAAAAGCTGATGTGAACAAGGTCATACAAGAATTTTTAAACGAGCGTAATGATAATATTCAAATCTTTGATGCCAATGGTAATATTGGTCTAATGAACACGCGAACTGAACAAGTTTGGCTAGATCCTGAGCGTAAGCTAAAAGGGACGGACACTTCAATTAATTATACTTATGCCACCATGCAAATGGCACAAAGCGTGACGCATACTCAAGGTATGGATTTGCGTATGTGGCTGTGGAACACGTTGTGGTATTCCAATGAACTGCTCAAACCTCATTCGAGCAGCGATTTTTATAAGTTAGTCTATTGGCCACAACCAGATCCAATTGCGGATCGTACTGAAATTTTTCAAATTGCAGCCTGCTTTGAAAAGGGCGCTAATATTCAGCAAGTTGAGCAGAATTTAGAGATTACTCAAGATCGAATCATGAAGTTTGTTTCCGTTGCTTGGTTGTGTGGGGCACTGCGTGAGATTCCAATGGATGAAGCGAATCTGGCTCAAGACATGGCTGATACTGCACCAAGTGGGCTTGGGCGCTTTTTTATTAAGCTCAGATCTAAACTGGGCTTAAGGTCTTAACTCATTTAAGACAACTCAATCAATCGATAAAATTGAAGAGAACTAAGCTCAGTAATGGCACATGATAATCAGAGTTAAAATGCAAGTCTAATTATCTAAAAATAATACAATGAGGAAATACATGATTTTACAGAAGTATAAAATCGTTTTTGGCGGTGCTTTACATTCAGGAAAAACCCAAGCGATACAATCACTTTCTGAGGTATCGTTGCTGTCTATTGATATTGTATATCCAGCAAAGGCATCAGATCCCAATGCTCAAGCACGTGTAAATATTGATTATGCTGAAATTGAACTCGATCAAGGCTTGATTATTGGCTTGTATGCAACGCCTACAGCGCATTTAGAGTCGATTGGGGCAAAGCTGTGTAAAGATGCCGTTGGCGCAGTGATTCTAATTGATCACTCTGTAAAAAATGTAGTCGAGGATTTGGAACACTATGTCGATTTTTTTAAAAAACATGTATCTAATATTGTGATTGGGGTGACCCATCTGGATCAAGATCCACAACAACTATTAAAAAAATATCGTAACTGGATCAGTATGCGTAATGAGACTCTGCCTTTATTTGCGATTGACGCGAGACAAAAGGATGATGTTCTGATGATGATTGAGGCATTAATTGCACGGGCTGAGCAGGAATAGACATCTTTAATGCAGTGCAACACCATTTTGGTGCATAAATCCGACTCAGCTATACAATGAATTTTGATGAATTATCCATTTTATTTTTCATTATATTGGCTTAAAAATCCTTGTTTCTGATTTAAATTAAGTTGTTATTTACTTAAGAAATTGGAGCAAGTCATTTATTCTCTTCAAATTTATTCATCAATTAAAGCTCAAGAAAAGTATAGTTCAAAAAAACGGGTATTTTATTGTCAAAGAATTGGTGCGCTATAATGGTGCTTGATTGATTTGATAAAAATTAAAATAAAGTTCTGTGGTTGAATATGGTGCATTTAATTATTCACACAGTATAATAAAGACGTTTATAAGCGATCTAAGCTTGTTTTCTCATAAGGTTTTCAAGATTTTAGATAGATTTATAAAAGTTGGTACGAGAATTGCTTAATATCTGCTAACTTCTAACACGCACGACTACGTGCAACAAAAAATTCATTGGAGCAAAATGAGCATGGCGAACAAGGTCCTTCAACTCATAAAAGAAAGTGGCGCAAAGTGGGTCGATTTTCGCTTTACTGATACTAAGGGTAAAGAGCAGCACGTGACTTACCCTGCTGACACAGTGGATGAAGATACATTCGAAGATGGTAAAATGTTCGATGGTTCTTCAATTGCTGGTTGGAAAGGTATTGAAGCATCTGACATGATCTTACGTCCAGACGCTGCAACAGGTTTTCTTGACCCGTTCTTTGCTGAGTCAACAGTTGTTGTGACGTGTGACGTTATCGAACCATCTACGGGTCAAGGTTATGACCGTGATCCGCGTTCGATTGCTCGCCGTGCTGAAGAATATTTAAAATCTACAGGTATTGGTGATACTGCCTTCTTTGGTCCTGAACCAGAATTCTTTGTATTTGACGAAGTAAAATGGGAAATCGACATGTCTGGCGCACGCCATACATTGATCGCAGAAGAAGCGGCTTGGTCAACCAACAAAGACTACGAAGGTGGTAACTCTGGTCACCGTCCACGCGTAAAAGGCGGTTACTTCCCAGTGCCTCCTGTTGACTCTTCACATGATATGCGTGCAGAAATGTGTGCAAAAATTGAAGACATCATGGGCCCTGGTCGTGTAGAAGTACATCACCATGAAGTTGCATCTTGCCAGTTAGAAATTGGTGTCAGCTTTAACACCATGGTTCGTAAAGCTGACGAAGTACAACAGTTCAAATATGCGGTTTGGAACGTTGCGCACCAATATGCAAAAACTGCAACCTTTATGCCTAAACCAATGGTTGGTGATAACGGTTCTGGTATGCACGTTCATATGTCTATCTCTAAAGATGGCAAGAACTTGTTTGCGGGTGATGAATACGCTGGTTTGTCAGAAATGGCGCTTTACTTCATTGGCGGTGTGATCAAACATGCTCGTTCACTGAACGCAATCACGAACCCTTCTACAAACTCGTATAAGCGTTTAGTGCCACATTATGAAGCTCCGATTATGTTGGCTTACTCAGCACGTAACCGTTCTGCTTCTATCCGTATTCCTTACGTGTCTAGCCCGAAAGGCAAGCGTATTGAAGCACGTTTCCCAGATCCAATGATGAACCCGTACTTAGGTTTTGCGGCATTATTGATGGCGGGTATCGACGGTATCCAGAACAAGATTCACCCAGGCGAAGCTGCGGATAAAAACTTGTACGATCTTCCTCCTGAAGAAGAAGCGAAAATCCCAACCGTTGCACATAGCTTGGATATGGCACTTGAAGCACTTCAAGCGGATCACGACTACCTACTTAAAGGTGGTGTTTTCACGAAAGATATGCTGGATGCTTATATCGAACTTAAAACTGAAGAAGTTCGTCGTTTAAACACGACAACTCATCCAGTTGAATTTGATATGTACTACAGCTTGTAATTCTAAATAGAATTTCACTGTAAAAAAGACCCGCCTTGTGCGGGTTTTTTTGTATGATGAATACGATTATTTTAAATGATGATATAGATGCCAAAGCCTCGTAAGAAACATACTGGATTTTTCCCTTGGATTGATCCAAAAGATCACAATAAAGGTTTTAAGCTTAACTTTTCAGAAGTGACTTATATGGAAATGGGGCGGACGGTTGAAGGTTATAAACAAGCTGAATTTATTGAACTGAAAAATCCTGACTTGGCACTTGATTACGATTATCCCCAAAGCTTTTATCTCACTGCTGAAGGTTTGATATTAATCAAAACACCTCAAGGTCAATATCAAGTGATTGCTAAAACAGACAATGGTTAGCCTTATGTCTGGTTAGATCGATATTTAACAATATTTCATAATGTAAAATGCAACTGAGTGATTTATGCAGCAGATTCCTAAATATTTAAAAAGTTGGTTAGATGGATCAGGGTCATTGACTCAGCAACTGACTGATCTGGCTGGCGGAACATTTAAAGTTGAACCTGTAAAAGAGCATTTTCAAAGATTACAGTTCTTAGATGCACAGTGGATGCAAATGCCAGTGCATCATACTTCTTGGGTCCGGGAAAGTTTTCTCTATGGTTGCGAGGATCAACCTTGGGTCAAAGCAAAAAGTATATTTCCAATTTTAAGTCTACAAAAAAAAGCACGAATATTTCAGCATATTGGAAAAAAGCCGATTGGTTTATTTCTATTTCAGCGCACCAATCCAGCATGTGAGAGGCGAATTATTTGGCTGCAAGAGGGGTGGACTCGGCAGAGCTGTTATACTTGGCATGGTTGTAAATTTATTGTGCAAGAAACTTTTTTGCCGGACTTTGAGCAATTTGTTCAGCAAAAAAATGATTTTTAGATGGTGAAGGACAGTCATGGCTACGACAGCGACAATTTCATGGGGTGAGCGCTTTAAGGCGTATTACTATTTATGCCGTTTTGACAAACCCATTGGTACTGAGCTGGTGTTTTGGCCGACGATGTGGGCGCTTTGGATTGCAGCCGAAGGTATACCAAGCGTAGCAGTGATCATTCCCATGATACTCGGCGTGATTTTCATGCGTGCAGCAGGCTGTGCAATTAACGATTTTGCAGACCGTAAAGTCGATGGTGCGGTTGAGCGCACCAAGAATCGACCGCTGGCAACAGGCATAATTAGCGCTAAAGAAGCATTAATTGTTTTTGGAATCTTGGTGCTTGCAAGTGCATGTTTATTGTTTTTCTTACCCATTGAAACGTTCTATTGGTCGTTTGGTGCTTTGTTTTTAGCATTTATCTATCCATTTATGAAACGCTATACGCATTTGCCTCAAGTGTTTTTAGGTGCGGCATTTTCATGGTCTATTCCTATGGCTTATACCGCAGTCGGACAGACTCCTGATTTAACGTGTTGGTTGTTGTACTTCGCTAATCTGGCATGGACTGTGGCTTATGATACCCAGTATGCGATTACGGATCGAGATGATGATCTAAAGATTGGGGTTAAATCGACAGCTATTTTATTTGGTCAATACGATATTAAAATCATTTCTGTACTGCAAATAATCAGCGTTTTACTTATGGGTACTGCTTTATACCTTGAAAATATTTTGGTTCCTTTTGGTATTATTGCGCTGTTAATGGTGAGTGCAGATTTTGTTTATCAATGGACAAAAACCAAAGATGCTCATCCGCAATTATGCTTTTGGGCATTTAGACATAATCGTTGGGTGGGTCTCATTATTTTTATGGGGATATTTTTGGCTTTTTTATAAAATAAGCAAATTGAAAAATAAGCAAAAAGCATTCTGGTCAGATGCTTTTTTTTGTGTTCTATTAAATGAAGCTCAAGAAGAGCGTACACAAAACTTAAAAGGAAGTTGGGTATGAAAATGATCTATAAGAAATCGTTGTTGGCACTGATGTGTTCAACAGCACTGTTACTTTCTGCCTGTAATAACGATGACGACAACGATGAGTACAGTTCTGGGAAAACGTATCAATCTGAAGTTGGCTATAATCAAGATACTTTAGCAGAGGCATCCTCTATTAAAGTGATGACCTATTTAATGCCGAATGTACAAAATAAAACGTCAAAAGCAACAGCAATGGTGATGTTCCCGAAAACACCAAAGCCTGAAAATGGTTGGCGTGTTGTAGTTTGGGCGCATGGTACAACCGGTATAGGTGATTCATGTGCACCCAGTAATAATGCTTTTAATGAGCGATTTGAAATTTTAGCGAATAGTTTGTTAAAAGAAGGATATGTTGTGGTTGCACCAGACTATGAAGGTTTGGGAACAAGTGGCATCCATCCGTATCTTAATTTAAGCAGTGCGGCAAAATCTGCAACTTATGCGGTGGATGCCGTACAAGAAAAATACGGCAAAGATTTAAATAAATCGTGGATGTCTATCGGGCAGTCTCAAGGTGGACATGCCTCTTTAGCGATTGCTGAATTCGCCAATACCAATCCAGATTACAAGGGCGCTGTGGCAACGGCTCCTGCATCGAGTCTAGGTTACATTATTACTCAAGTTGCACCGCTTGCCATTGCTCAAATTGCAGCAGGAGAAAAAACGGGTGCATATCCGCCTGGGGCATCGATTGCAGTTTATTCTGAACTTTTAGCTTATGCGGCTTATACAGGTGTCGGCATTCGTGCATATGATCCACAATTTAATTTAAGTTCAATTTTTGAAGATGGCGCAAAACTGATTGCTGAAAAAGCGGAAGGAACAACCGGTGAAAATGGTCAATGTCTACAGCCCCTTATCAATGAGTTTATGACCGATATTGGGACATTCTTGGCAAAAAATACGGATAAAAACATTCTGGATTATCCGGGGTTAAAAGACGGATTTGAAAAGAATCCTGTGATTGCAAAATTCTTAGTTGATAATCAACCTGCGACCAAGAAGTTGAACAAGCCGCTGTATGTGGTTCAAGGTCAAAATGATACAGCTGTTCCTTTCCAAGTCACACAAGGCTTGGTGCAGCAACTCAACGCGTTAGGTACAACGCCTCCTGCTATTTTAGATATTGTAGAAGGTGCGGGTCATACTCAAGCCATTGTTCAGAAAAATGCTGAAGTGGTTGCTTTTGTTAAAACACATATGCCTGCGCGTTAATGGTTTTTAAAATATTTCATTCTGATTAAACAAGAAGGGCTTCGGCCCTTTTTGTTTAATCCAAAATAAAATAAACAGGTATGATGCAATTCCACTGCGACAGAATTAGAATAAGCTGTTTTAAAAATATCGATTTATTGCCTTAGACAGCTTAAGTCATCAGTGCCATTCACTATTAGATGAATTCATGAATCAGCAACCTCAACACAAGTTTCTCAGACAATCGATACGAGATGGATTGAATCTGACTCATCGCTCATCTTTTTGGGCGCGAATTCATATTGACCCATGGTTATTAGCTTTGCTTGTACTGAATGCATTATTGGGCTTGGTGGTGCTGTACAGTGCTTCTGCCGAGAACTGGATGATGGTGGGCAAACAAGGCATGAGCTTTGCCATTGGATTTGTTGTGTTGTTTGTCTGCGCGCAAATTCCACCTAAGGTCTATCAGGCAGCCAGTCCTTATTTATATAGCTTAGGTGTATTTTTATTGGTTTTGGTGCTTCTGATTGGTGACTCAAGATTGGGGGCAAAGCGTTGGATTTCGATTCCAGGTTTTGGCAGTATGCAACCCAGTGAGTTGATGAAATTTGCCATCCCACTCATGATCACTTGGTATATCTCTCGAAAAACGCTTCCTCCGAAGTTTAAACATATTGTTTTCGCTATTGCTTTGATGCTTTGTCCATTGATATTAATCTCTTTACAGCCTGATCTAGGGGCAGGGATATTAATTTTGGTCAGTGGTGTATTTGTACTGTTCCTAAGTGGAATGTCATGGCGCTTGATTGTCGGTGCTATGGTCTTTGTGATTGCGCTTATGCCGTTACTTTGGATGTTTGTGCTTCATAGCTATCAAAAGAAACGCATTTTGACTTTATTTGATCCAGAGTCTGATGCACTGGGGGCAGGCTGGAACATTACTCAGTCTAAGATTGCTATTGGTTCAGGTGGACTAACAGGCAAGGGGTATTTAAATGGTACACAATCACACCACGGATTTCTGCCTGAACATCATACTGACTTCATTATGTCGACTTATGCTGAGGAGTTTGGTCTAATCGGTGTGTTCATCTTATTTAGCCTGTACGGCTGCATTATTATCCGTGCATTACATATTTCCCTAAATTCATTTCATAATTTTGGACGAATTTTGGTTGGAACGCTGGCATTGTCTTTCTTCTTTTTTGTCGCCGTTAACTCTGGCATGGTGAGTGGTATTTTTCCAGTTACTGGAGATCCATTACCATTTATGAGTTATGGTGGAACAGCGCTTATTACGTTGCTGGCAGGGTTTGGTATTATTATGTCGGTGCATACACATCGTTAAATAACCATATTTGATATGATCCAAAGAATCATAGATGTAGACGTGGGCGGCTCTGCTGATGTTTAATTAAAAGCATTGTTCTGCTATATTGCGCACGGCTTTTAATCTTTCAGCTCAGGTAATATCATGTCTAAACCAGCGAAAAAATTGACACCTAAATTTATTTTACTGATTTGCCTTGGACCTTTAATTCCTGCACTGATTATTGCGATTGCATTTTTTGCAATTAAAAGTGATGCTAAAAATCAAGCTGAATATGACCGCTTACGTACTGAACAAGCCATGCGCATTGAAGCCAAGGCGCAAGCAGACAAACTTAAAGCTGTTGAATCCGAAAATGAGTCTCAATCCAAATAGTTACTCTATTTAAAGTGTTAAATTAAGGAATGTCTTTTTTTAACGTTTGCACGCTCGGAATTTCTGTATAGCGTTTTACGCGATAGCCTGCTTCATACAGCATGGCATCGCGCTGCGCATCTTCAACTTCTCGTCCAATATGACTGGGATCATCCAGTTCAATGACCATCACCACTTTTAAATCTTTATCGAGCAGGACAAAGTCAGTAACTTTACGATTAAAGCGCGAACGGATTTTTAAGTTGCTATTGGTAATAAGCGCACTAAAGGCCACTTGTGCCAAAACATGATATTGCGGAAAGGCTTCCTTCAGGCGAAAGAACATCTTACTCTCAAAAGCGGTAATCACTTTCTTGGGGAAGTAACGTTGTTTTGGATTGAAATATTGCTGTAAGAAAATCGTGAGTAGAGCAAGTGTCGCAATACTACCAATAATCAAAAAAGTGATTTGACTTGAATCGAGCACGGATTTTTATCTTAAAAGTGGAGATAAGAAAAAGCCCACTTCATAATGAGTGGGCTTTTAAATATTTGGCTCTCCAACCTGGGCTCGAACCAGGGACCTGCGGATTAACAGTCCGTCGCTCTACCGACTGAGCTATTGGAGAATCTGGTACGCATTCTAGGGTTCAAACTGAACTTGGTCAAGCTTAAAA
>CAZOGM010000064.1:9097-12553 GCA_964579445.1 uncultured Acinetobacter sp. | reverse complement strand
CTAATTTCGCTAGTAACAGTTCAATCGGATCATCATTGGTAATTAAATACAAACCACGCATAAGTCAAAAACTCAAAGCAAATACAAAAATTGAAGCCATTATAGGACAAAGCGCCGTGATATCGCATTTGTTAAATTGAACAAAATTAAAAGCTCGATCTAAATTGAGCTTATAGAAGCTACTAATTGGGGAAATTTCAGTAGATTGAATCGTGAAAGATCGACAAAAAATGCCTGAACTCCTATTATTCAATCAAAAATTTAAAAGATATCTCTTTTAAATTTTTTGCCAATATATATATAAAGATCAAGCATTGTTTTTAAATACTATATAGTCTAGTCGTCGATTTCGGATAACTTCTATTATACTAAATGAATTACTCATTTTGCCTTCTGCTGATAAATTGTTGGTCGATTTATTTCTAAAAAGTCCTCGGGTTTACCTAAATTCTTAAAATCAAACTTACGATATAAACCGTGTGCATCAGATGTTGCTAAAAGAATTCGTCTTAAATCTTCTGATCCGCTTTTATCTAAGAGAGCTTGTACGATCATTTTAGAATATCCTTTGCCACGATATTCAGGCTTAACATAAATATCTGCAATATAGGCAAAGGTTGCGTAGTCTGTAATTGACCGCCCAAAGCCTATTAACTGATCTGCAAATAACAATCCAACAGATAAAGAATTTTCTATTGCTTTTTGGACTACTTCTTTTGGAATATCTTTCGACCAGTACGTTGTTTTTAAAAATTGATGAACTGTATCAATATCTATTTGACTTTTATCATCTGTAATTCTGATATTTTCTATAACTTGATATTTCACTTTTATGTAACCTTTTACTTTTATTAGTATATTCAAAATTATAGACGGTTAAACTGGATTAATAAAATTATTTTCATAAGGTTATAAGAAGGAAATAATCCGCAGTGGATCTTTTTAATGATCTTAAATCAACTTATTACATCTATGCGAATTCTATTGATTAAAGCAATCTAATGCCAATAGCTTCTTTATTTTAAAAGCCCAGCAATCACTGGGCTTTTACTTACACTATCTAATTTCAACTTTCAATTTTATCAAATTTACGATCTTTCAAACTTAAATTCCCACGCAAAATATCAGACAACATCCGCCAATCAGAAATGAAACTATAAAAAGGCTGTTTGAAACTCGCAGGCTTATTTTTCTCAAAAACAAAATGCCCTACCCATGCACATGCATAACCCGAAACTAAGCCATAAACCAAATATTTAGCTTTACGTTGACGAATGGCTTTACTGAAAAAATAAATCCCAACACTGCTCCCCGCCGCATGTAAACGGCGACTCATGATGCTGCGGTGTTCAGTTAAGTAAAAACGATAAAACTCAGAATAGTTCTTTATAGGAAGCTGAAACGCTAGCGTTGGGCTAATTTCAAACTTCGGCTCTACAGGTGCATTCATAGCGATCTTCTTGTTCCTTTTTTATTCACTCTAATGCAATCTTATCGAAATGAAAAGTCTGTACTGTCGGATTTAAAAATGCATATTTGTAAGGCATTCGATTGTTATTGCCATGTTTTTCATTTTAATTCGGTTACAATCCATCACTGCTGCCCATAACATTGAATTTGGTCGGTGCATTTAGCGAATATCTTTTAAAGTAAGCAACTCCATGTGAGTTCATTTTACTTTTGTTTTTATAAATAGAATTGTCTAGGATTTTACAATGACTGAAGTTGAACTTAAGTTTCAGATTCCAGAAACACGCCGTACTGCTTTAATGAAAGCGGTCGATCCAAAAAAATCTGAGATTATTCAACTACAAGCAAAATATTATGATACGCCCGACCGTTTGCTCTCTGCACATGGGGCTGCGCTACGTCAACGCCTTGAAGGTACGCGTTGGATTCAAACACTTAAAGCTGCGGGTCAAAGCCATTTGCATCGATTTGAAGATAATCATGATCTGGGTGAGCTGACACAAGCGCCAGATTTAGATCTAACTATCTATGCGCAAAAACCAGAAGCAGATGCAATTTTAAAAAAAATATTGGGCACACATGTTGATACTTTAGAACTTCAGTTTGAAACAGATATACAGCGTACTTTACGCGTGATTGAATTTGAAGAAGCGCAAATTGAAGTCTGTGTCGATGTCGGTCAAGTTAAATCTGGTGAAAAATCGCAAGACATTCATGAAGTAGAGTTTGAACTAAAATCGGGTTCAGTCGAGTCACTATTGGCGTTTAGTTTTGAATGGGTAAAAAAATATCAACTTTGGCTGGATGTCCGTAGTAAAGCAGAATTTGGCAATTTATTGGTTCGTGATTTGAAGGTTAGCCCTGCCATATGTGACCAAGAGATTGTTTTGGCAAAAAAAGAATCTGCTGAAAAAAGCATCCGACTTTTAATTGCGCATCACATGCAACATTTATTGCCTCATATAGCCGCAATTTCTGCTCAAGTTGCTGAAAAAGAGCATATAGACCAAGCCCATATTGCTTTAGAACATTTATTTTTAACACTATCGATTTTTAAAGATTGGACCTCAAAAGGTGTTGATAAATGGGCAAATCAGCTTTCAGCATTTAAAAGTCACTTTGAAAATTTAAAGCATTTCGAACATATGCAAAATACATTGGGCGCACTGTTACAGAACCCCAAAACAGCAGAAAGTTTAAGTAAAGACGTGCTGTATGCCCAAGAAAAACTCAACAATTTGGTTAAGTCGACCCAAAACGTTCAGCATTATCTTGAATTACTGACGTTCAGTTTAGGCACATCAAAAAAAGTTCAAACCAATGACCTCAAATGGTATGCGCAAAATACTTTGCAGAGTCAGTATAAAGCCTTACAAGATGCATTAAATAATGCTGATCTGGCAGATTTAGAAAGTTTAGACGTTTTGGCTGTACGCTTAAATGAACTCAAATTTAGCTTTCCCATTTTGACTCAGATTTTTGATGTAAAAAATTTGCAAAAGTATGGTAAATCTTTAAATGATGCGCATGATGCTGCTGAGCAATATCAAATACTGGCCTCTTCATCCTCTTATTTGCA
The DNA here is from genome assembly GCA_964579445.1 of uncultured Acinetobacter sp. Classification (GTDB taxonomy): domain Bacteria; phylum Pseudomonadota; class Gammaproteobacteria; order Pseudomonadales; family Moraxellaceae; genus Acinetobacter. Next base: position 9,504 of record CAZOGM010000064.1, on the reverse strand, counting down.
ACAGACTGAACTTGAAGCCAGCGACTGGTTTGCGCTGGGTTGGCTCACAGCGAAGCAAGAGGTTTATGCAGAAAAGCTTTTAGAGGCCACAGAACAGTTCTTGGTGAGTCGTAAATTCATCAAATAGCTTATTCCACTCCTAATAAGCTGAATTTTGACTTACTAAACGAAGCAACGTTGGTCACAGGTTTTGATCGAATTATAAGTATGGTCAACGCTGCTACATTTAATTTCGCTAAATTTTCTGAATTGCAATTTGAGAAAATCACATTACCACTTACTTAAAGTAATTAATTATATTTAAGTAAGTTTATCTTCTATTCTTTGTAGTAAATAACCGTTTAAAGTTTTTAATGTTCAAATTTCTCTATCTCTAATAAAGACATCCCAAGATTTCATCGCCATTT
>CAZOGM010000064.1:0-8997 GCA_964579445.1 uncultured Acinetobacter sp. | reverse complement strand
TCAGTTCCACCCCATCTCGTGCTTGAATGGTCATCCCTTGGATCAGCGTGGTGAAATAATCTGTCATCGCTTGAATATCAACATTGGATGGAATATCTCCTAACGCTTTCCCCAACATTAAACGATCAAAAATTTTGGATTTAGTATGTAATCGTTTTTCAAGTAACTGTTGTTGGATCGCACTATTTTCAGTTGAACAATTCATGGTTGCAACCACCAACATACATCCTACAGGCTTATGTTCTTGAATCAGACGCTTGAGATTTTCAAATAAATAAAGTTCTATGGCAATTTTACTGGATTTGGCTTGGATAAAAATCTGATCCATCGAACACGCTTCATTTTCCAAATAAAACGCTAAACACTTTTCGAAGAGCTTAGCCTTTCCACCAAACGTGCTATACAGGCTTGGGGCAGTTATTCCTAGCGCTTGAGTCAAATCACTAATTGAAGTTGCTTCATAACCATACTGCCAAAACAATAACATTGCCTTTTCAAGCGCCTCTTGCTCGTTAAAGCATTTTGGACGTCCACGTCCTTTAGATTTGGTCGCTGAAGTATCTAGTTGATTTTCTGGCTTTGTCATTTCTGTCATAACATCCCCATTTAATTTTATAACGATCACTAATAAATTAATTGACCCTTAACAAAAAATCAAATAATTTAATTTCATAACAATCACTATGAAATTAAAATTCAAGGAGTGCTATTTAATGAACACTCAAGCGAAGCTGACTGAAACGAATCTCCCTCAAGAAAACTCGTCCAAAGACCAAGCACCTCAAACAGAAGGCAACTGGTATGCCGTGATTACCCTGTCAATCACAGCATTTATACTGGTCACCAGTGAATTCCTACCGATTGGTGTTTTAAACGCAATAGCCCAAGATTTACAGGTCAGTGTAGGTACAGCAGGTTTAGTGATTACCTTACCTGCCATTATGGGTGCTTTTGCTGCACCATTAATTTCGGTTTGGGTGAAAAGCTTAGACCGAAGAATCCTCTTGATCTCTTTGACCGCAGTCATGGTGCTCGCAAACTTCATCACGGCCTATGCTGCAAGTTTTGAATTGCTCTTACTGAGTCGTTTTATACTGGGCATTGCGATTGGCGGATTTTGGGCAACTGCAATTGCACTCAGTGGTCGAGTCGCGCCGCCCCATCTTCCTATTGCCAAAGCCACAGCGATCGTGATGGCAGGTGTCACTTTAGCCACTGTTTTAGGTGTTCCGATTGGTACTTGGCTGAGTGAACTCTATGGCTGGCGAACTGCTTTTATCATCACTGCTGTCATGGGTTCTGTGATTTTAATTCTTGAATATTTTTTCCTTCCCAAGCTTGCTCCAACTTCTGCGATCAAATTTCATGATTTGCCTGCATTGTTTCAAAATACCAAGGCACGTAAAGGTTTAGTGATTATTTTATTGATTGGTTTTGCTCATTTTGCAACCTACAGCTATTTGGCTCCATTTTTTAAAAATGTTGCTGGTTTTAATGGCTCAACTATTAGCAGTTTGCTGTTGGTCTATGGTGCGGCAGGTTTTTTTGGTAATGCTTTTGCAGGTTATAGTAGCAATATTAATGTACGTTACACCTTGGCAGTGGTCGGGCTTAGTCTAGGTATTGTTTTCTTAAGCTTTCCAGTCTTTGCTGTTCATCTAGTTGGCGCCTATATTTTAACGGCGATCTGGGGTTTTGCTTTCGGTGCGTTCCCAACCACAGCCAATATCTGGATGTTTTTACATGCACCCGAAGCTGTTGAAAAAGGGATGCCTTTATTCATTGGTACATTTCAAATTATGATTGCATTGGGTGCTTTATTCGGTGGCTTTATGGTCGACCATTTTAATACCAGCACACTTATTTATAGTGTCATTATATTGATTGGCTTTGGTTGCTGTATTTACCCATAGTCGAGGCTTAAATAATCCGAAAATTCAATGTCCAAATACTTAGGCTTAAAATCTGAAACTGGATTCGGCGCTGATTAAAAAAATTCCATAAGTTCAGTGTGCAACGCATACTGAACTTCATAGATAAATCCAACCTTCAGATCATCGCTAATTTTTTATTAACTGTGCGAATTCAAACCTAAGGTACAGCAGTTTTAAAAATCTGATAAACATCGACCAATTGAACAAATTTTTCTAAAAGATGGTTTTCATTTCTTTAGACGTCGTATCATGTAACGAGATCGAATACTCTTGTTATCTATTCTTCCCAAATACACGCCAAGTATTATTATCCCCCAGCGGATCACTATAGCTGTCATTACGTTGTTTACGTGGTTTATCACGTGCATCGACCAGTTCAAAATGGGATTCTGTACTGAGCACAATTCCGTTCACATAAAATCGTGTACGGGTGTAATCACTTTGACCATGCTGGAAGACATAGGTTCTCAAATCTACAAATTCACGATGCGCCACCAATGCAGCAGTATCATCCGAATCTAGCCAACGTGACATTGCTTGAATTTGATCCGGTTCAAATTGTCCACATTTTTCAATTAAGCTTGCAATACCACGAAAGGTTTTAGACTCTTTCGCCCGCGTTTTATTAATCCGAATACGATCGACATGAAAATAAAATAATGGCAAGTTCAAATGGCTGGGCAAATGAATCGCATCGAAAATTTCATCTTCCATAAAAGGTTGAAACAAGTCTTGTGCTCTCTCAATCAAACCTGTCCACTGTGCATAGTAATGATCGACTTGAGATTGAGAGCCGTAATAAATCGGTAAGCCGTCCACGTTTGCAAGATCAACCGGTGGCCAAATATTTTGACGAAGCAACGCAATATCACTTTTCAGACTTTGTACTGCAATGGCATCCTGCATAATCTTCTTCCTACAATGTAATTTCGCTTAGGCTATTTTTAGATTAAGCCAAAGGTTTAGTTTATGCAAGGCTTTGCCTATAATAGCGCATTAGATATTTATGCTAGGAACAGTTCATGGTTCAAAAAATTGAAGCAACTGATGTAACCGAAGAAGAAGCATTAAATGCGGCTTTCTTTGAGCGTGCTGATGATTTTATTAAACAAGCCAATGAATTTTGCCGGATTGAAAAAGGTTCAACTGTGAAACCTGCTGAAATTCGCGGTCAAGTTAGCGCTGCGATGTTGTTTGGTACAGCACGCTTTAACACGTGGGTTGCAGCCAATGGCTTTAAAGATGGCAATGAAATGCGTGATGCCAAAGACCAAGTCATGTCTTATGTGATGCAACAGTTTCAAATGATGCTCGAAGACAATTATGACGAATATTGCGAACAGTTTGAAAACTATCTTCGCTTTCGTCATAACGAAGAATTTCATGCCAACAAGCATGAGCATAAACCGACATCTTGAAGTTTGTACGGTGATAACACACTGTGTGACCTCCAATAAAAAAGCCCTTGAGGGCTTTTTTGTTTTTGCTCTTTCCTTAAATAATTGGACAAAAATACAATTCAAAATCACCTGCTTTTATCGTATTTTAAAATTTAGGAAGCATTAAAAAGGAATAAGGATGAAGCAACTTGATTTTGCATTGATTGATGCGCACATCCATCAGTGGGACCCATATAACACGCCGCATGCGGCTGCGCTGGCGGTTAAATTATTTGGCAAACATCCTTATCTGCTCGACAAAGTCATACGCTTGGCAAAACCTAAAGATTTAATTGAGACCTTAGGTATGACCACGCATATTACTGCACCTTATTTACCACAGCATTATCAAGAAGATTTAGGGCATTACAGGGCTGATAAGGTGGTGCATGTCGAAGCCAATTGGAAAAATCAAACAGCCAAGGGCGTGGTGGCAGAAACTAAATTTATTGAATCGCTATCTTTTCAAGCTCATGAACTAACTCTGGGTGGGATTGTGGCAGCAGCTGATCCGCGAGAGAGCAATTTTAAGAAAATTTTGAAAATGCATCACAAGGCATCACCCCACTTTCGAGGTATTCGTAAAATGGCGGCTTGGCATGAAGATGCAGCGATTCATACTTGGACAGATAAAGCGCATTTATATACCGATAAAAAATTCATCAAAGGCTTTGAAGCACTGGCGCAGTATAATTTGAGTTTTGATGCTTGGGTGTATTCTACCCAGCTTCAGGATGTGATTTATCTTGCCAAGCAGTTCCCAGAAACGTCGATTGTGCTGGATCATTTTGGTACGCCAGCAGGACTATTCGGTAAAGTCGGCAAACACACAGGACTTACCCAAACAGCTAGAGACAACATTTTTTTCCGCTGGCAAGAAGATATGGCTGAACTGGCACAGTGCCCCAAGGTTTATACCAAAATGTCGGGGTTGTTTATGCCAGTGCTGGGTCATCAATTTCACACCAACAAACAACTGGCAACCAAGCAAGAAATTTTAGAACGAGTCTTGCCGCTCATCAGTCATGTGTTGCAATGTTTCGGGCCATATCGGGTTATGTTTGCGTCCAACTTCCCTATGGATCGGGTTAGTACCTCCTTGGTCAACCTGATCGATGCTTTTAGTGATGCTGTTGCGGCTTATTACCCAGAGGCTGTTGAGCAAGTGTTTCATCACACAGCCAAACAGTTTTATCGCCTATAAGAAATTCTAGGCAATAAAAAACCCACCTAGAGTGAGTTTTTTATTTGATTCGTTTTAAGTTTATTTTTAATCAGTCTTACTTTTTAACTTCAATTTTTTGAGCAGCATTGTCACTGGCATACTGATCCGCCATGACTTCAACCAAATGATTCAACTTGATGTATTTTTTAATCACAGCATTCACATCTGATTGAGTGAGTTTGGCAAACTCTTGATCACGTAGCGCACGACTTTGCATCGTTTTATTGCGCTCAAGTTGACCATTTAACATGCGATGAATACGGCGCTCATCTTCGAGTGAGGTTACACGCTGTTTCATAATATTGGCTTTCGCCGCTTCAAGTTCTTGCGCTGTCACCCCTTGGGTCAGCAAGTCAGTCAATACTTTGTGTACCACTTGGGATACTTGTGCAGACTTGCCCGCTGTGTAGTTTGCACTAATCATGAGTGCGCCAACGTCGCTATAGGCATCAAGGTTCAAGTCACTGCCAAAACCATAGACCAAAGCATTTTTCTCACGTAACTCCATGGCTAAGCGTGAAGACAACTGCGAGTCGCCTAAAATATGACTAAATACAATCAGTGCAGCTGCATCAGGATGATCGACTCCTACTGGAAGCGTAAGCAGTCCTTGATAATTCCCAAACTCGCGCTGTTCCGCTAAAGCATGAACTTTCTGAGCTGAATAATCTTGATGACTTGAACTTAAGCGCGCATAACCTTGCTTTGCTTTCCATGCGGTCATATTTTTATTCAAATATTTGAGTACGGCTTTGGAATCAAACTGACCGGTAATCGCAATTTGTGCATGATCCATATTGAAAAAATCTTGATACAGCTTTTTAACTTGCTCAACCGTTGCTGCCTGCATTTGTTTTTTAGCAAGCTCAGGTTCAAAGTGATAACGCAAATCTCCAGGCTGATAAGTTTCAATCAAACGAGATATGGTTAAGGCCGCCACTGTCTCAGGTTCAGTATAAGGACGATTTAAACTGGACAAACTTTGCGATTTAATCAGATCAAATTGGCTTTGTTCAAATTTCGGATTTTTCATCACCTCAATGATATATTTGAAGAAGTCTTCAAAATGTTCATTTTTGGCAGTGATCTGAATAGTCATGCCATTTTCAGATGCAGCTGCGACTGCTCGACCACCCGCTTCAATTGATTTATCAGCAATGTCTTGTAAGCTGTATTGATCAGATGCACGTAGCAATAAATAAGCGGTAAGCTCAATAATTTCAGCTTTATTGAATAATGATTCTGCTGTACCAAAATTCACAGAAATCGTAGCGTAGGTTTTATCATCACGCGTAGTAGTTGGAAATAGCGCATATTGCATGCCATTTTTGAGTGTACCGCGTTGAATCTTTTGCTCAGTCGCTTCCAAATAACTTTTTGAGGTTTTTACAAACTGCGCAACTTCCGCCTGATAAACCGATACATCTTTGAGAGGCTCAGGTTCAGATTGGATTTGATCTAAGGTTTTGGCTTGTTCAGTATCTTGCTTTTGCTGTTGAGCTTTTTTCTGATCTTCAGGAGTCGGTAAAATATCACCTGAAATACGATGCTGTGGAATCAAAAATTGGCTTAATACTTGATTCACTTCATCTACAGATAACTTTTGTACATCTGCTTGATCTTTAAAATACTGTGTCCAATCTCCGTTGGATGACACCACATAATCACTGAGCATTTCACCCACAGCAGTGGCACTGCTCATCATGCTTTCTTGGCTATTACGTATTAAATTCTTAATACGCTTGAGTTCTGTGTCATTAAAATTTTGTTTTTTCTCGATACTTGAAATCAGCTTATCGTCGACTGCCTTTGCATCATGATTCGGTGCATAAACTGCCCCCATAAACACCAAATTAAAATCTTGCGCCAACCATGTGGTCGATTGCACTTGGGTCGCTGTACCCGTTTCAACTACATCTTTATACAGATGACCACTCGGCTGCATGGTAAATAAATACGGAGACAGCGCTAAAGCGTTCTGAATTTTACGGTTTTTACCGTTTAGATAAATATTGTATTTACCCAAATCACTGCCTTTTTTCACCACAAACTGACGATTCGCCATTTGAGTTGAATCAAGTACAGGCACTTTGATTTGCGGTGGAATCGAGCGTGCGGCAATCGAACTGAAATTTTTATCAATCGCACTTAATACATCCGCTTTATTGAATTTTCCTGCCACGACCATGACCGCATTATTCGGTGCATACCAAGAACGGTAGAACTGATTCAACTCGTTCATTTTAATGGACTGAAGTTCGTTTAAGTCTCCAATGGGTAAGCGACCTAAATACTGATTGCCATAGGCAGATTTCCACATCTGATCCATCAAAACCGAAAAAGGTTGATCCATGCGTACTTCACGCTCACGCATCACAATCGAAATCTCAGACGGTACAAATTTTTCTTGTAACACCAATTTGTCCATACGCTCAGCTTCAAGATACATCATCTCATCTAAAGCATTTTTTTCAGGACGAATCACACTGGTGTACTTGGTGGAGTAATAATCTGTACTGGCATTACTCATGAGAGTATGTTGATCTAAACGGCGCTGAAACTCTTCGCCTTTAACATTTTGAGTGCCTTTAAATGCCAAATGTTCTAACAGATGCGCAAGTCCGCCCTTACCCTTCGGATCATTCAAAGCACCGGTTAAATACACCATATTCATAAAGATTTTACTTTCTTTATCGTTGGGTGCCAAAATGACGCGCAGACCATTGTCTAATGTGTATTCTTCAATATTTTGTTCTGTTTTGACTAACACTGCCTGCGCCACAGCGCCTGAGCTTACTCCCACCATTAAAAGTGAAAGACTCAGTGTTTTAAACCGCATTAACATATCATGTCCAATAATCTAAAAATCAAGACAATAAAATGCTCTTGATTGAAATGTTGAGGTTAAGTTTTTTATTCAGCTCAATTATAACTGAAGCTTTAAAATGAGACGATTTACAGCGCAATTTCAGCAATCATATAAAGTTTTGCATAACCTGAAATTTCAATACGATCCTGTTCTTTTAAAGCACAGTACAGCGTGCCACCACGTGATGAACTTTGATAGGCAACCAAACTCTTCTTGTTTAACTTTTCTGCCCAAAGTGGCGCGAGTCCTGTATGCATTGAACCCGTCACGGGATCTTCATCAATGCCTTTGTGCGGTGCAAAATAACGCGCAACATAGTCGTAATGTTCCGAGCCTGCGGTCAGCGCAATATCTAAAGCGCTAGAAGCGGTGATAGCAGTACTCACTTCATACGCTTCAGCAATCGCATTGATCATGGCAAAATTGGGTTTTGCCTCAATCACGTCGGCTTCAGATGCACAAACCAAGATGTAAGCCTGCTGATTCATATATACCGCTTGAATTGGTCGATCAATGACTTCATTTAACAGTTCAGGATATTGCTCAGCCTTATGCGGCATACGCACAGGAAAATTCATCTGAATCTTGCCATCATTCGCTTGGGTAATACTAAAAATACCCAAATTTTTGACGTGAAATTGTAAGGTTTTGGCAGTGGTATAATCTTTAAATAAAACAAAACTGCTAGCAAGTGTGGCATGACCACAGAAATCCACCTCAACTTTAGGGGTGAACCAACGAATTTCATAATTTGCATCATCAATGATTTTTACAAAGGCTGTTTCAGCCAAATTGTTTTCAGCGGCAATATTCTGCATTACAGATACATCTAACCAGTCATTGCTGACAATCACCGCAGCGGGATTGCCTTTAAATAATTCTGTTGTAAATGCATCGACTTGGTACATTTTCATTGCCACTACTCCATCATTTCATTTTTTATTAGTCCGCAAAAAAGGACTAAAATACTGATATCTAGTTTATCGTTATTTATTGAAATTGCTTGCGAATACTTACTATAACTTACACATTCGCTTAAATTTAAATTTTTATTGGCCAAGTGAATTGTCTGCCATAGCATCATTTAACACGCATAAAAAAACCCTCAAACTGAGGGTTTTTTTATTGAAAATAGTAAGTTTGAAAAGATTAAGTGTTGTCTGATTTCTTCCTTAATATCAAAAACACTCACCAAATAAATGTGATCAATACATCAACAATCTATTAACTTTGTTGGTTTTTCTGATCTTGAGGATTTTGTTGACGTTGGTTGCCATCTTGTGGATTTTGTTGGTGTTGTTGACTTTGATTACCATCTTGCTGGTTTTGTTGATTTTGCTGACGTTGATTACCGTCTTGTGGGTTTTGCTGGTTCTGTTTATCGTTCTGCTGTTGTTGCTGACGGCGTTGTTCATCCTGTTCATTTTGCTGTTGTTGATTTTGGTTCGGGTTTTGCTGTTGCTGTTGATCCTGATTGGGGTTCTGTTGTTGTTGCTGATTTTGGTTTTGTTGATTCTGATTTTGTTGATT
>CAZOGM010000063.1:0-12865 GCA_964579445.1 uncultured Acinetobacter sp. | reverse complement strand
AAACCGTCTCTTATTGAGCGCGGTTTTTGATTTTGCGGATCGTTTCCAACTGAGCAACAGTTTCCGCCAAAACGGCAAGAGCTGCAGCAGTATCCAACTCGCTCTTTTGATTGGCTAACAAGTTTTCAGCGTTTTTACGCGCTTCAAGAATTGCAGCTTCATCTAAGTTTTCGGCACGAATTGCAGTATCTGCAAGAATCGTAACGACATGCGGTTGAACTTCAAGAACACCACCCGATACATAGATTAACTCTTCTGTACCGTTTTCCAACTGAACGCGAACTGCGCCCGGTTGAAGCAAAGTTACTAACGGAGCATGGCCAGGCATAATACCCAACTCACCGCCAGCACCCTTCGCAATTAGCATAGTTACAGTGCCAGAGTACAAAGACTCTTTTACACTTACAACGTCACATTGCATAGTCGCCATGAGAATCTCCTAAATTAGAGCAGCTAATTAAAGTTTCTCGGCTTTAGCAATAACTTCGTCAATACCACCAACCATGTAGAACGCTTGTTCTGGGATGTGATCGTATTCACCAGCAAGAAGACCTTTAAAGCCACGAATCGTTTCTTTAAGAGATACTAATTTACCAGGCGCGCCAGTAAATACTTCAGCTACGTGGAACGGTTGAGAGAAGAAACGTTGGATTTTACGCGCACGGTAAACAACCAATTTATCTTCTTCTGCAAGCTCGTCCATACCAAGAATTGCGATAATGTCTTTCAATTCTTTATAACGTTGTAAAACGTTTTGAACTGAACGAGCAATTTCGTAATGCTCTTGACCAACAACCAATGGATCAAGTTGACGTGAAGTTGAGTCAAGTGGATCGATCGCTGGGTAAATACCGCTTGACGCGATATCACGGCTAAGTACAACAGTTGCGTCTAAGTGAGCAAACGTTGTCGCAGGCGATGGATCTGTTAAGTCATCGGCAGGTACGTATACCGCTTGGATTGACGTAATAGAACCAGACTTAGTCGATGTAATACGTTCTTGAAGAACACCCATCTCTTCTGCAAGCGTAGGCTGGTAACCTACAGCAGATGGCATACGACCTAGAAGTGCTGATACTTCAGTACCCGCTAGTGTATAACGATAGATGTTATCTACGAACAATAGAACGTCACGGCCTTTACCGTTTTCGTCTTTCTCGTCACGGAAATATTCAGCCATGGTCAAACCAGTCAACGCTACACGTAGACGGTTACCCGGTGGCTCGTTCATCTGACCGTAGACCATTGCTACTTTGTCAAGAACGTTAGAATCTTTCATTTCGTGATAGAAGTCATTACCTTCACGAGTACGCTCACCAACACCAGCAAACACAGATAAACCTGAGTGAGCTTTCGCGATGTTGTTGATCAATTCCATCATGTTTACAGTTTTACCAACGCCGGCACCACCGAACAGACCAACTTTACCACCTTTCGCGAACGGGCATAGTAAGTCGATGACTTTAATACCAGTTTCTAAAAGGTCAGTAGACGCTGCTTGTTCAGCATATGAAGGTGCTGCACGGTGAATCGGCAAACGCGCTTCAGTTGCAACTGGACCTGCTTCATCGATAGGGCGACCCAAAACGTCCATGATACGGCCAAGAGTGGCTGTACCAACTGGAACAGAGATTGGCGCGCCAGTGTTGATGACATTCAAACCACGTTTAAGACCTTCAGTAGATCCCATTGCGATTGTACGAACTACACCATCACCAAGTTGTTGCTGAACTTCTAAAGTAGTTTCAGTACCTTCAACTTGGAGAGCGTCATAGATCTTAGGAACGTTATTACGTTCAAACTCGACGTCGATAACCGCGCCGATGATCTGAATGATACGACCGCTACTCATTGCTGTCTCCTCAATTCAAAATAATGTTAAACGGCAGCGGCACCACCAACGATCTCAGAAATTTCCTGAGTAATCGCGGCTTGACGCAGCTTGTTATAAATAAGTTGTAGGCTCTTAATGATGTCGCCTGCGTTGTCTGTTGCAGCTTTCATTGCAACCATACGCGCAGACTGCTCACATGCGATGTTTTCAATCACACCTTGATACACCACAGACTCAATATATCGAACCAATAAGCCATTTAAAAGCTCTTCAGCTTCAGGCTCATAGATGTAATCCCAACCGTATTGACGGTTTAGACCTTCGTCTTCTTCAGCAGCAGCCAAAGGAACGAGTTGTTCGATTTTTTGGTTTTGAGTCATGGCATTGACAAAGCCGTTTGACACTAGATAAATACGATCTAACTCGCCTTTATCATAAGCGTCTAACATCACCTGCACAGAACCAGATAACTGTTCAAGACTTGGTGTATCACCGACATTTGTCGTTGCACCAAGAACTTTACCGCCGTAGTTTTTAAAAAACGAAACCGCTTTTTGACCAATCAAAGCAAATTGAACTTCAATTGACTGCTCTTGTTGCTGCTGTACATGCTTAACAACTTTCTTGAACAAGTTAATGTTCAAGCCACCTGCCAAACCACGATCTGAAGAAACAATGATATAGCCAACGCGTTTAACTGGGCGTTCAACCATATAACGGTGTTTGTATTCAGGATTCGCTTGTACTAAGTGAGCAATTACACGGTGCATATTTTCGGCATACGGACGGCCCTGAGCCATGCGCTCTTGCGCACGACGCATCTTAGAAGCTGCTACCATCTGCATCGCGCGAGTAATCTTCTGCGTGCTTTTGATACTAGCTACTTTGGCGCGAATTTCTTTTAAATTTGCCATACGCTAAACCTAGTATTCGAAGGCCCTTTCGAGCCTCCGAAGGTTGATTCCGTGAACCAAACTTAACTAAAGCTTATCTTAGTAAGTTTGAGTCGCTTTAAAGCTTTCAATACCTGCTTTGATTGCCGCTTCGATATCTTTGCTGTAGTTGCCAGTGTTATCGATATCTTGCATTAACGCAGCATGTTCTGCACGGAAGTAAGAAATAAGCGCAGCATCAAAGTCTACGATTTTCTTCACGTCTACGTCAGTCATGTAACCTTCGTTAGATGCATAGATTGAAACAGCTTGGTCAGCAATTGAATATGGAGCATATTGTTTTTGCTTCATAAGTTCAGTTACACGTTGACCATGTTCTAACTGCTTACGTGTTGCTTCATCAAGATCAGAAGCAAACTGAGCGAACGCTGCCAATTCACGGTATTGCGCCAAAGCGGTACGGATACCACCAGACAATTTTTTGATAATCTTCGTTTGAGCAGAACCACCAACACGAGATACAGAGATACCCGCGTTCACAGCAGGACGAATACCCGCGTTGAACAATGATGTTTCTAAGAAGATCTGACCATCAGTAATCGAAATTACGTTCGTCGGTACGAATGCAGATACGTCACCCGCTTGAGTTTCAATAATCGGCAATGCAGTTAATGAACCAGTTTGGCCTTTAACTTCACCGTTAGTGAATTTCTCAACGTAGTCAGCAGAAACGCGCGAAGCACGCTCAAGTAGACGCGAGTGAAGATAGAATACGTCACCTGGATACGCTTCACGACCTGGTGGACGGCGTAAAAGCAATGAAATTTGACGATACGCAACAGCTTGCTTAGACAAGTCATCATAAATGATAAGCGCGTCTTCACCACGGTCACGATAGTATTCACCCATTGTACAGCCAGAGTACGGAGCTAAATACAGCATTGCTGCTGGATCAGATGCACCTGCTGCGACAACAGTTGTATACGCCATAGCGCCAGTTTCTTCTAGCTTGCGTACAACAGTTGCAATAGTCGATTGTTTTTGACCAATTGCTACGTATACACATTTAATGCCAGAGTTTTTCTGCGCGATGATCGCATCGATCGCCATTGCTGTTTTACCAGTTTGACGGTCACCAATGATCAACTCACGTTGACCACGGCCTACAGGGATCATTGTATCTACTGATTTATAACCAGTTTGTACAGGTTGATCCACTGATTGACGCCAAATTACGCCTGGTGCTACTTTTTCAACAGCATCAGTAAGTTTAGCATCAATTGGGCCTTTACCATCAATTGGGTTACCCAAAGCATCTACTACACGGCCAAGAAGTTCAGGACCAACCGGAACTTCTAATACACGACCTGTGCAACGCGCTTTTTGACCTTCTTGAAGGCTTAAGTAGTTACCTAAAACAACGACGCCCACTGAATCCTGTTCTAGGTTCAGTGCCATACCAAAAAGGCCGCCGTCGAATTCGATCATCTCACCGTACATTGCATCAGCAAGACCGTGAATACGCACAATACCGTCGGAAACCATAACAATGGTCCCTTCGTTCTTAGCGGTCGCGCTGGTGTCCAGATCGCCGATACGCTGTTTAATGAGCGCACTGATCTCGGATGGATTCAGTTGTTGCATTGCGCTATACCTCAATCTTTAATTAAGTTCAGTCTTCTATTACGCTGCTATTTTTAAGCAATTACGCAAGAAGACGAGTCCGCATTTTTTCAAGCTTGTTAAGCGCAGAATCATCTATCACTTGGTCGCCTGCACGAATAACAACACCTGCGATTAACGCGGGATTTACTTCCACAGTCACAGCTACTTTTGCATTGAAACGTTTTTCTAATGCATGTGTCAGTAGTTGTTCTTGAACAGATGTCATTGGCAATGCAGATTCAATCACTACATCAACAACGTTATTATTCTGTGATTTAAGCAGTTCGTACTCTGTTTCAATTTCAGGTAAAAGCATTAAACGATCATTTTCAGCAAGCAATGTCAAAAAGTTCGACACGTTTGCAGTTTGATCTTCACCTAAAACTTTAGCAAAAAGACTCACCTGCTCCACAGGAGTAAGCTCAGGGCGACTCAAGTAAGCGGAAAATGCTTCATCTTGCACCGCAGCACTAAGCACTTGTAACACATTAGACCAATTGTCAGTTGCACCTTGCTCAGAAGCGAAAGCAAATGCTGCTTTGGCATACGGGCGTGCTAACGTCAAGAATTCAGCCATAATCGCCTCGCTTAAAGTTTAGCAGCCAGCTGAGTAAGCATGGCATTGTGAGCTGCTTCATCAACTTGTTGGTTCAGAATTTTCTCTGCACCAGCAACAGCAAGCGCTGCAACTTGTTGACGTAATTCTTCGCGAGCAGTATTGATATCAGTATCAACAGCTTCTTTCGCTTGTTGACGAATACGCTCACCTTCAGCAGATGCTTGAGTACGAGCTTCTTCAACCAATTGTGCTGCACGACGATTCGCTTGTTCGATCAATTGAGCTGCTTGTACTTTAGCTGCATCAATTTCTTGCTTAACTTGCGACTGAGCATCAGCAAGATCTGCTTTTGCTTTTTCAGCTGCATTTAAGCCGTCAGCAATACGACGCTGACGTTCACTAATCGCGTTGATTAGTGGAGGCCATACAAACTTCATGCAGAATGCGACAAACATCGCAAACGCAATCGCTTGGCCTAACAATGTGAGGTTGATATTCATTGCCATTCCTCAAATAGTTGATTTCGGAATTTAGCGAATTAAACCAAGCTAGCTAACAAAGTTGTAAACGGGTTAGCAAAGATGATGAATAAGCCAATACCAACACCAATCATAGGCACAGCATCAAGAAGACCTGCGATTAAGAACATACGAGTTTGAAGTTGTGGAGCCAATTCTGGTTGACGAGCAACAGCTTCAAGGAAACGACCACCTAAAAGACCAAAACCGATCGCAGTACCTAAAGCACCAAACGCGATTAAAAGAGCAGCTGCAACAGCAGATAAGCCAACTACTAAATCCATGAAAAAATCCTCAAAGGTTGAGTTTAAATCAAACAAAAAAACTTTAGCCCAACCGCTTAATGCAGCTGAGCAATATAATTAATGCTTTTCGCTAGCCATACTCATATATACGATAGTCAGCATCATGAAAATGAAGGCTTGTAAGGTAATAATAAGAATATGGAAAATAGCCCACGGCACAGACAATGCCCATTGAATCCAGAACGGTAATAACGCGATCAAGATGAAGATTAACTCACCTGCATACATGTTACCGAAAAGTCGCAGTGCCAATGAAATTGGGCGCGCGATAAAAGTTACCAATTCGAGTAAAATATTCACTGGAATTAATAAAGCTTTTAAGAATGGGTTACTTGGGTTAAATGGGTTAAGTGCAAATTCTGCACCAAATCCGACAAGCCCTTTCTCACGAATACTATAGAAAATAGTCAACGCAAATACTGATAACGCCATACCTAAGGTAACGTTTGGATCAGTCGTTGGAACAATTTTAAAGTAGACATGGTGAGGATCCATACCAAATACGTTTGCACCGATCAATTGAGCTGTATACGGGATAAAGTCAACTGGGATTAAATCCATTAAGTTCATGAGGAAAATCCACACGAAAATGGTTAATGCAAGTGGTGCAATTAAGCGTGATTTGCCATGGAAGGTGTCGCGGACACTTGAGTCAACAAACTCGATGATCATTTCAATTGCAGCCTGGAGCTTGGTAGGAATACCAGAGTTCGCAGCTTTCGCCACACACCAGAATAACAAACAGAAAATAACACCAAGGCCGATTGACCAACCCATCGAATCCAAGTGTATAGCAGTGAACCCCATCTCTTTCGCTTCTTCAGCAGTCTCAGCTAACTTCCACGAACCGTCTGGCATTTTGCCATAGGTCATGTTGGTTAAGTGATGCTGAATATACTCAGACGAGGTAAGGGTATGTTCGTCAGCAGCCATAAATCACACCTGGTTAATGTCAAATACTAAATTAGCGTTAACGAATATCGCGTGCTGCTTGATATCTCGTTAATCGTCTAAAAAACTTTTCAATTTTTGTTGCGACTAAACTCATTTTGATAGCCGTGACGCCCAAAAAGGAGCGACCCACGTCATGGTCTGAACGAGTATAAAACCACAAAACAATGCCCCCGCTGACAACGGTTTGACATTGATTAAAATCAAAACGAATCCAACAATCACTATTGCAAACTTACCGAGCAAACCCCGATACATATTCGAAAGAACCTGTTTCGAAGCTCTCGCACCTGCTGCTCGGAACGACTGCCATGAAAAATAACAACTGGCAAGCCAACACACAAGTGCACCTAATGCTGCACTCAAAGCCGCAGTCGAGTCTTTCAAGACCCACGCTATCAAGGCTGAAACAGGTATCATACATGCTTGCAAAATGACTAAAGCTTTCGCTAATCGTCGGTCAATCAAGCGACTAGTTCGGCTCATTTTATACTCACTTACAGCATTCATGCTTGACAAGTTTAGCTGATGATTATTTTTAATCGCAGGCATTATAGAGTTACACCCCTGAACATGCAATCTTTTCCCGACCTTAGTCTGGTATTTTTAAATCTGGCTTTGCTGTTCATATATACAATTTTCGACTAATTTTGCATCACTTTCAGACTTTTTGTACGCAAGATCTTGCATTTTTTGCCAGTGATTGCCACGCCACCACAAACTTCTGCTGTTGAGAAAAACTCTCATCTACTGCTTGAAAATTCACACTTCCCAGCTTACGATATTGACTTGGATTCGCCGTTGACTCTGCCAAAAGGCACATGGTTTTCAGTGGACGTGTGTCATTTAAATATTTAATTTGCGCAACCGTCGGTGCCATATGCGGATCTTCTGTGAGAGAGCCTGCAAATTTGATATTCAATGGGCGCTCTAAATACTGATAGGCATCATGCAATGACCAGTATGGCTTATTTCCACCATTCATTTTGATCTGCTGCGATGCGATCAGCATGTCACGCGCGAAGCTTTTGGCATTATTCCAATAGGCAGTTTTATGCTCAGGATGCTGCTGTGAGCGCAGTGCAGCAATAAAAAAGCCAATTCGTACTGCATTATTTGGCTCTAACCAAACATGCGTGTCGATGGTGTCTTTAATTGCAATGCCACGGGTGTTACGCAGTGGTAATGTTTGCAAAATACCTGCATTTAACAGCGCAATTGCATGATTATTTTTACTTAAAACGCCATCTAGTGGTGCTTCATGCGCCTTACCCAACCAAATCACCAGTGAGGCATCTTGAATCAATTTACGATGCGCCGGCGTTAAATGAACATCATGTCCGGTCTGATTTTCTAGCAACAGTTTTGGCTCTTCAACGCCCTTGGTAATCTCTTTCGCAATCAAATAAATAGGGTGAGTAGAAACCACCAAAGGTGCTTGAGCAAAACTCATCATTGCGGACAATGACAATAGGCAAAACACAATTAAGCGCAACATGAACAATAATACCAAAGTCGATTTCATGTTATAATATAACAAATGTTTAAAAATGCCTATGCCGTTCGTAAGTTGTTCTGGCTTCATGGTATTATTGAATATTGTTCCTTATTTATTACGTAGCTTCGAGGTCCGCAATGAGCTTATGTTCTCATGCACATCATGATACTTTGCACGGCGTGCATGATCACCCGAATGTGGCAGCTCGCCTTGAAGAAGCTGAAAACATTTGCTCAGCATCAGGTGCTCGTTTGACACCATTACGTAAGGAAGTATTAGAACTGATCTTAAATGCATCAGGACCCGTTGGTGCATATGACCTGCTGGCCAAACTTAAAGGCAACTCTGTGCGCCCTGCTGCCCCACCAACGGTATATCGTACTTTAGACTTCTTATTGGAAAAAGGCTTTATTCATCGCCTAACGTCAATTAATGCTTACATTCCCTGCTGTCATCCACGTGCGGGTCATCAAGCTGCTTTTTTAATTTGCGTTGAATGCAATACCGTGAAAGAAGCATCTGCCTTAGGCTTGATTCAACAGCTCGATCAACTGGCGATGTCAGATCAGTTTCAAGCACAGCATAGTATTATTGAGATTTCAGGATTATGTCAGCAGTGTTCGAATTAGCCTCAGCGCCTTCATTAATTCAACTGCAACAGATTAATGTTCGAATTGATGACCGTGACATTCTGAAAAACATTGATTTTTCTATTCAAAAAAAAGAAATTATCACGCTGATTGGTCCCAATGGCGCAGGTAAATCAACCTTAATTAAAGTCATTTTAGGCATTGTTAAGCCCAATTCAGGCAAAATAAAAAGTCATAAAAAATTGACCTTGGCTTATGTGCCACAAAAATTTAACCCTTCACACAGTCTCCCTTTACGTGTGAAAGATTTGCTCGAACTGGAACAGTGTAACGCCGACATTAAAGCCGAAATCATCCGTGATACAGGTATTGCCAACTTACAAAATGCTAAAGTTCAACAGCTCTCTGGCGGAGAACGTCAGCGTGTGCTTTTAGCACGTGCGTTACTGCGTCAACCTGATCTTTTGGTACTCGATGAGCCAATGCAAGGACTCGATATACAGTCTGAAGCAGAGCTCTATGATTATGTACGCAGCCTGCCAGACCGCTATGGTTGTTCAATTTTAATCGTGTCACATGATCTGCAATGGGTAATGCAAGGCACACAGCGGGTGATTTGTTTAAACAAGCATATTTGTTGTAGCGGTCTCCCCGATTCAATTCAGCAGCATCCAGAGTATCAAGCTATTTTTGGCACACAGCGCGCATTTTATCATCATCATCATGATCACTGTGGACACGGTGATACTGCGACCCCTTGCACGCATGACCCTCGTCCGCATATTCACCCAGAGCCGGAAGCTTAAACCATGATGGAATGGTTACAACTCCTTTTACCTGCATGGACTATGGGCACGCTGCTGGTGTTTCTAACGGCACCACTGGGTTGTCTCATGTTGTGGCGAAGAATGTCTTTTTTCGCAGATACGATGGCACACGGCACCTTGCTCGGCGTTGCGATTGCAGGTGTACTTACCCTCCCCCTCTGGTTGGGTGTGACATTTACCGCACTCCTTTTGGTTGCCGTACTTTGGGTCTTACATGATCCTCGGTTACCCAATGATGCACTTTTAGCACTGTGTTCAGCGACTTTGCTCTGTTCAGGCTTATTGCTGATTCAGCATTTACCGAGTTTAAGACCTGAACTCATGAGCTATTTGTTCGGTGATTTGTTGACGATCTCGTGGTCAGACTTGCCTGTATTTGCATTGGTGGTGATTGCAGCACTGATAGTGCTGTATTACAACTGGAAAGCTCAAATTCATATTGCCATTGATCCAGATATGGCGGTGAGTGAAGGTGTGAATGCCAAATGGCAACGCCTGATTTTTATGTTACTACTCGCACTGTTTACTGTGTTGGCACTGCGTGCAGTCGGTTCATTACTGATGGGCGCGTTACTGGTCATTCCCGCTTTAACTGCGCGTCTACTTGCACATTCTCCTAAACACATGGTGATGTGGGCATTTATCATTGCACAAGTGGCTGTAACGGTTGGCTTGTGGTCAAGTGCGGGACTGAATATTTCAACGGGTCTAAGTATTGTGCTGACCATGTCCATTTTGTTTACTTTAATTTTTATTGTGCAGAAAATTAAAAAAATGGCGTGATCCCACGTATCTGAAAATAAACTAGCGACTCAAAAGGTCGCTTTTTTTGCTTTAAAATTCAGTTTTCCGCAATTTTATCTTTATCCCGCTGAATCTTTAGACACTCATGATAGCGACATACCATACAAGTTATAGACAGCAATCGCGATTAAAATCAAACCACAAAGCCCTAATACCTTTGGATAGTGCTGACTTTTAGACAAGGTATTAAACGAGAGATACACCACTGATAAGGTGAGAAAATCCAGTACAATCCACATCCCGACCAAAATCATCAGGCTCATATTGATATTTGAATGAATGCCAATAAACTGCGGGAAAAATGATGAAAAGAAAATAATATCTTTAGGGTTAGAGATCCCCACCAAAAAACCTTTGTTTAACCCACCATCTAATGGTTTTAAAGTTTCAATTGTTTGGCCTCTTGATTGCCACACTTCTTTTAGTATTTCATAGCCCAAATACGCAATGTACAAACACCCCAGTACCTTAATCGTCAGAAATACCAATTGATTGATACTGAGCGTGCCTTTCAAAATCAAAATGGAGAGTGTGATTAAAACTAAAGAAGCCAAATTAGTCCCAACAATGGTTTGCAATGCTTTTCTGTAGCCACCTTTTAAGCCCGCACTCGCCACTAAAATCATGACTGGACCTGGACTGGCAATCATCACAATTACACTGACAATATAGATATAAAACTCAAGATAATTCATGAAAAAGTGAACCTACCTTATCGTTAATTGTTATCAATCTATTTAAGTCACTGATGAATCGTGCTGAGCAATCCCGCAGCACAGGCAAATAATACCGCAAAGGTTCGGTTCATCATTTTCTGCTGCTGAGGTGATTTCAACAACTTTAAAACTTTTGCAGCCAGACCGGTATAGCCAGCCATGACTATCAAATCGATTGTGATCATGGTGGCTGCCATCACGCCATATTGCATGGCTTGAGGTTTGGATAGATCTAAAAATTGCGGCAAAACCGCCAGTAAAAATACAATCGCCTTAGGATTACTCATATTGACCAAAAAACCATGCATCATCAATTTAAAAATGGAGGGTCGATATAGCGAGGTCTCCAATTCAATAGATTTGATGGGTGCTATCCACTGCATATAGGCCAAATAAAGTAGATAAAACACGCCAAACCATTTCACTAGACTAAATGCCCAAGGCGTGGTGGCAAATAGCACCCCTGCCCCTGCTGCCACAATTGCAAATTGAACCAAAATGGCGAGTTGTAAACCAATCGCATTCCAGTAACCTTGTTTAAACCCGTAGTTTAGTCCACTCGACATCGAGGCAATTGCACCTGCACCGGGCGAGATACTAATCACCCAGCATGCGAGCATGAACGCAAACCAAATTTGTAATGACATAGCCTGAAATACTTCAAATTTTTAGCCAAAGTATAGGCTGATCTTGTCGATATCGCGCTATTTTTTTTGCTCAAGAAATCTTAGCTTGATCTATCCACATTAGGTCGCATCAGGCACAATAAGCACAGCCATGTAGGAAATTATAATTTCAGGAGCCATGAATGACCGCCCAATCTGTAATTCTGCCATTACCCTCAGATCATGCTCGTTTTATCGTTTTGCGGTTAAAAAATTTAAGTATTGAAGCATTTAAAGAAAAATTAGAAGATTTGTTTAGCACGCGTGATCGTTTAATTACCCAACATCCCAATGCTCAAATCAAAACTGCGGTTGCATTTGGCCCTGAACTTTGGGCTAAGTTGTATTCAGAAACACCCAAAGGTTTTACTCAGTTAGAACCGATTCAAGGCTCGTTTAAAATGCCTGTGGTGCCTGCTGATGTTCTGATTCATATTGCAGCGCAACGTACCGATATTTGTTTTGCGCTAAGTCAGTCTTTTTTTGAAGGCATTCAAGATCAAGTTGAAGTACTTGATGAACGGGTTTGCTTCCGCAATTTTGATGGGCGTGATTTGACGGGCTTTATTGATGGTACTGAAAACCCTCAATTTCCGGATGATCGCGGTGAAACGGCACTACTTGGTGAAGATGCAGGTATTTTTGCTGATGGTTCTTTTGTTTTTGCTCAGCGTTATCGTCATGATTTAGATAAGTGGAAAAAGTTAAAGGTGGATACCCAAGAACAGGTCATGGGTCGAACTAAACTCGAAAGCATTGAACTGGATGATGACGTTAAACCAGACAATGCGCATGTAGCTCGTACTGTTGTTGAAGATGAAGAAGGTGAAGAGCTTGAAATCTTGCGTCACTCACTTCCTTATGGGGATGGTCGCGGTGATCAAGGTTTGTTCTTTATTGCTTATACCAAAGACTTAACTCGCATTGATCAAATGTTAGTTCGTATGTTTGGCACCAGTGGTGATGGGATTCACGATCGTTTGCTTCACTTTGTCACGGCTGTTGATGGCGCATATTACTTTGCACCGAGTGAAGAGTTA
>CAZOGM010000062.1:0-13284 GCA_964579445.1 uncultured Acinetobacter sp. | reverse complement strand
GTTTCACCCACACCGCGTTCAAACACCCGTAATCGTGCATGATGTCGATCTACAATCTGCATAAATCCAGCATTTACACGCTGTGGAAAACGCTCATGCGATTCAACTTGCGGTCCTATTTTTGCAACATCTGCTGTCAGTACATCCTCAACTATAGTCACTGCATGAGGGTTGCCCATATTCACGACATCAATAGTGAGTTTTTCATGGTTAGCCAAAGCAATGTCATATAAAGCATCAGGCGCATCTGCAATAAAAGGGATGTCGTTGGGTGCAAATTTTGGATAACCCATATTGACGCGCACCCAGCCATTCGCGCCCAGTTCAGGCTCAACAATGCCCGCTTTGGTTTGTACTTTAAATTTGGTTTTATTGGTCAATTTTCGGTCATGCACAAATTTAGCAAAACAGCGCACACCATTGCCACACTGTTCAACTTCAGAACCATCTGCATTGAAAATACGATATTTAAAATCGACATTGGGATGGTCTGGCGTTTCAACAATCAGCAATTGATCAAAACCAATCCCAAAGTTACGATCTGCCAAACGGCGAATGGTACCTGTATCCAAATAGGCACGCTGACTGATGAGATCAACCACCATAAAGTCATTGCCTAAACCATGCATTTTGGTAAATTCTAATAACATTTCACTTACTCCGCAGGCAATAAACGTTCATTTTCCCATAATGATTCTAAGCTTTCACGCGCACGAATCAAGTGGGCTTGATCGCCATCGACCATGACTTCAGCCGCACGACCACGTGAGTTATAATTTGAACTCATCACAAAACCATACGCACCTGCTCCCATCACGGCCAGATGATCATTGGTCTGTATTGCAAGCTTACGTTCTTTACCTAGAAAATCGCCTGTTTCACAAATTGCCCCCACCACATCCCATTCTTTGGCTTCAACTGTGGTGTTGTGATCCACTTCTTGGATATCCATCCATGCTTCATATAAAGACGGACGAATCAAGTCATTCATTGCGGCATCCACTATCGCAAAGTTACGATGCGTGGTCGGTTTTAACAAGTCCACTTTAGTGACCAGTACGCCAGCATTGGCAGAAATACTACGACCCGGTTCCATATACACTTTCAAACCAAGCTTTTCTAGAGCAGGTTTCATTGAATTGGCGTATTCAGCCACAGTCGGCGGAACTTCATCTTTATACGTCACCCCTAAACCACCACCAATATCGATGTGTTTAAGTTGTATACCCAACGTTTTTAAATGATCAATCATGCTAATCACACGATCCAGTGCATCTACAAAAGGCTGAGTTTCAGTTAACTGTGAACCAATATGACAGTCAATTCCAATGATTTCTAAATGGGGAAGTGACGCTGCATAGCGATAGGTCTCAAAAACTGAATCCGAAGGAATACCAAATTTATTTTCTTTTAATCCTGTCGAAATATACGGATGCGTTTTGGCATCGACGTCTGGATTTACACGTAGTGAAATCGGCGCTTTTTGACCCATTTCTGCTGCGACTTTTTGTATACGGTCTAGCTCTGCATAAGATTCGACATTAAAACAGGCAATACCGACTTCTAATGCTTTACGAATATCTGCTTCAGTTTTCCCCAAACCCGAAAAGACGATTTTTGATGCATCACCACCTGCGGCCAAAACACGTGCAAGCTCTCCCCCAGTCACAATATCGAAACCAGAACCAAGCTTTGCCAAGACATTCAAAACCGCAAGATTGGAGTTTGACTTTACCGCAAAACAAATTTGATGATCAATAAAGCCAAATGCATGATCCATATCTAAATAATGTTTTTCAAACATTGCTTTTGAATAAACATACAGTGGCGTACTAAATTGCTGTGCAAGTTGTTTGAGTGAACATTGTTCTGCGTGCAAAACCCCATGAATGCGAGAAAAACTCATGAATGTATCCTTTCTTTGAAGCGAGTAAGAGCTTGAATTTATTCAGTAATGTCTGAAGCTGCTGGCTGATCTGTCGCAGCATTCGCTTTGTTTTCTAGCGCTTGTCGTGCCTGATTTTGAGCTTGGCTATTTTTATAAAGTAAATATTGAGCGCGCTTATCATAATTTGGATCACTCGGTAACTGTAATGCACCCGTTTGCCCACAACCGACCAATACAGTCGTCGCCCATATACTCATGCAACAAATGACAATACGCATCAGATTTACTCATTGCTAAAATTTTGGAAAGTATACCCTGATCACGCATTTCGCCAAAGCAATAAAGCATGTTAGATGTATAAACTGCTTTTCATGACAGCCGTAAAAAACGCCAGCTTCAAGCTGACGTTTTTGTAATCCCTATTTAATCATTACTGAACATGCTTTTTCTTATAAAAACCATAATAGCCAATAATCAAAATCACCAACCAAATTGGGCTGACCATTAATGCGCGTCTGGTATCTTCTTCAAGTGACAGTACACCAATCATCCCCACAAAGAAAACAATCACTAACCAACACGTAAATAAGCCACCAGGTAATTTAAATGTTGATTTTGCATGTAATTCTGGGCGTGTTTTATAGTAAACCATATAGCTCCAGATAATCATTAACCACACACAGATAAACAAAATGGTGGATAAGGTGGTTGCTAAGGTAAACGCTTCAACTGTATTCGGTACAAAATACTGTAAAGCTGCGCCAGCCAACAAACATATCGTAGAGAAATACAATGCATTTGCAGGCACTGCACGGCGATTCAACAAACCAAATGCTTTCGGTCCCTGCTCATCACGGGACAATCCAAACAACATCCGTGATGTTGAAAATACACCACTGTTCATAGAGGACATCACAGAGGATAACACCACTAAATTCATGATAATGGCAGCGGCTGCAATACCTGCTTGGCTAAACAAGTTTACAAATGGACTAATGGTCGGATCAATCTGATTCCACGGTGTCACTGACATCACAATCACCAAAGACAATACATAGAAAATGATGATACGAATCGGAATAGAATTCACCGCTTTCGGCAAATTACGTTCAGGATCTTTGGTCTCAGCCGCAGTTGTACCGACAAGTTCAACACCTACGAATGCAAAAATCGCAATCTGAAAACCTGCCAAGAAGCCGCCCAATCCTGTAGGGAACATCCCGTCATGACTCCACAAATGCGTAAATGAAGCCACTTCACCTGCAGTTGATGTAAATCCTGTGAACACCATCCACAGACCAACAGCAATCAATACCACAATGGCAGTGATTTTAATCATCGCGAACCAGAATTCCATTTCACCAAATAACTTCACTGTTACAAGATTTAAGCTGGTGATGAAAATAATCGCTGCGACACTAATGAGCACCCCTTCTAAAGGCGTAAAGGGCATACCCCCATTGAAGAACTGTAGATAATAAATAATGGCCGATAAATCTGCGATACCAATGGTGATCCAACAGAGCCAATACGTCCATCCGACAAAGTAACCTGCCCATGGCCCAATTAAATCTGTAGAAAAATCGATAAAAGATTTGTACTGAAGATTTGACAGCAATAATTCGCCAAGCGCACGCATGACTAAAAACACCATTAAACCAATAATCATATAAATAAAGAGTATTGATGGTCCTGCAAGGCTAATGGTCTTCCCCGAGCCCATGAACAATCCTGTTCCTATCGCCCCCCCAATCGCAATTAACTGTAGATGGCGATTGGATAAACTGCGTTGCAACTCACCGTTTTCACTAGGCGAATTTGTTATTTGATCCGACATTATTGAATTCACCTTATATGGTCAAGTCCTCAAATTAACTCAAAATTTACTGATTTCAAAAAGAAAAATGTGACCATCTATTTTTTCATTTCAATTCCAAGAACTTATTCATTTTTCTTATATTGATTATTTTTTAAAACCTCAGATTGTTTTTTCATCACAAATGACTTTGCAGATTCACAGTCTTATCATTTCCAGTATTTGACAAAGAGCTGCATCAATAACGCCAAAGAGTTTCAAAAGACTCCCCCCTCCATGGCACAAGCCTTGCATTGAATAATATTAATCACAACACAGCAAAATGATAAGGATGAACGATGCAAGAATTACAATCGATTATGGAAACATTGAGTGGTCTAGTCTGGAGCCCCTAAATGCTGGTTCTGATTGTGGGTACAGGGGTATTTCTCACCTTTCGACTGCTGTTCTGGCAGTTCCGTATGTTACCGCTGGCATTTAAACAAGTCTTTGGAAAGTATCCCAACAAAAAACACTCAGGCGATATTTCTCAATTCACATCGCTCATGACTGCCCTTTCAGCAACTATGGCTACAGGAAATATTGCAGGGGTTGCAACCGCTTGCGTATTCGGCGGTCCCGGGTGCAGTTTTTTGGATGTGGATGACGGCTTCATTTGGGATGGCGACCTAATTTGGTGAAAGTGTTCTTGCCGTCAAATACCGACACAAAAATGAACATGGAGAAATGAACCACGGTCCAATGTATTACATTGAGCGCGGTTTAGGCTCAAAATGGAAATGGCTGGCTGTGCTGTTTGCTTTATTTGGCATACTGGCTTCTTCCGGCATAGGAAGCTCGGTTCAATCCAACACAGTTGCACTGACGATAGAAAACAGTTTAGGTATTGAAACATGGATGACAGCCATCATCATTACGGCTTTTTCAGCATTGGTCATTTTAGGCGGGATTAAAACCATCTCCAAAGCATCTTCTGTGATTGTACCCATTATGGCGCTTGGTTATGTGATTGGTGGTTTAATTATCATTTTAAATAACCTCAATCTGATTATTCTGGCATTAAAGATGATTTTCACCTATACCTTCACTGGAGAAGCCGCAGCTGGTGGCGCAATTAGTGCTGCAATCCGCTATCGTGTGGCGCGTGGGGTGTTTTCAAATGAAGCGGTTATGGGATCTGCGCCCATTGTCGCCGTTGCCGTACAAATAGATCACCCCGTTCGTCAAGGCTTAGTTTCTATGACAGGCACTTTCCTTGATACAATTTCTTTGCCTATTCGACCATTCTGGGTTGGAGTTATTATGGTGAAAAATGCTGTACTTACCTGCTGGGTGAAAAATTAGTTCTGACCTATCGCATCATTTATATTGCCTCAGTCTTTATTGGCTGTGAAGTAACACTTGATCTGGTTTGGTGATTTGCAGACACGTTTAATAGCTTAATGGCTGCACCAACCTATATCGCTTTATTGTTATTGTCTGGGGTGATTATAAAAGAGTCTAAAGACTTTATCGCACGTCGCAAAACGGGTGAGTTATATTAAAAATATGTTTCTTAAAGACTTCAACAATTAAAGTCATAAAAAGCCACATCAGTGGCTTTTTATGACTAATTTGAAAAATTAAGAAGGCTTTCCTGTAAAATTTTCATCTTCAACATTGTGTTTAAGTGCATCCGCTTCCAGTTCCAATGCGGTTTCAAGTGACAATACAAAGAATAAAACACCATCGAGCATCATGTTGCCTTCATCATCTTCTAAATATTCACTGAGTTTTTGATAAGTCGGATCTGTTTCATCAAGCGGTAAATCAATATAAATATCGCCTGCATAAGTATCGACAAAGCCTTCTTGTTCAAGCCCCATACACGGTTCATAGCCAATTTCATGGTCTTCAAGCCATGCCAGTACAATTGATCGAATCGGATCATCGCCCTGATCATCTGCTTCAAAATTTTCGAAATGTATAAACAGCACGTCACGATTTTTTTCACGTGCGATCGCATCAATATGTTGTAGCAACTGTGGCATGTTATTTTCCATTTCAATATCAACTTCTCTTTATTATAAAGGGCAGATGCTGTTTCCACACACTTGTCTCAAAATAAAAGCCTATTCTTGTTATCAATATGGAGCTTTCACATCTAAAGTCATGGTATTCGCTCATATTCATCGCTATGCTATTTTCCAATAACTTACTCTTTGTTTGAAATATGGCTAAAGTTAAAACCGTTTATCGTTGTGAACAATGTGGCGCAGACCATCCAAAATGGGGCGGTCAATGTACGGACTGTGGTGAATGGAATAGCTTAACCGAAGTCAGCCTCGCACCTGCTGTAACACACCGTGCTCAACCGAAAATGGGCGGCGGTTATGCAGGTCAGGCAGCAACCATTACCACACTCAATCAAGTATCCGTTTCCCATGAAACACGTTTACATACGGGCATTGGTGAGTTCGACCGTGTACTGGGTGGTGGCTTAGTCACGGGTTCAGTTGTGCTGATTGGCGGTGACCCCGGCATTGGTAAATCGACCATTTTATTGCAAACAGCCTGTCATATGGCATCTGCCAAAAGTCACGCATTATATGTCACAGGTGAAGAGTCCTTATCTCAGGTGGCCTTACGTGCTCGTCGTTTAGACTTGCCTACAGATCAACTTAAAGTGATGGCTGAAACCTGTGTAGAACGGATTTGTGAAGTCTTGGCACACGAACGTCCTGCGGTTGCTGTTTTGGATTCTATTCAAACTTTATATACAGAAACCTTACAGTCAGCACCCGGCGGTGTTTCTCAAATTCGTGAATCGGCAGCGTTACTGACTCGGTTTGCCAAAAATAGTGGTACTGCATTGTTCTTAGTCGGTCATGTGACCAAAGAAGGGGCTTTGGCAGGTCCGCGCGTTTTAGAGCATATGGTCGATTGCGTTTTGTATTTTGAAGGTCAGTCAGATTCACGCTATCGTATGATCCGCGCAGTGAAAAATCGCTTTGGTGCGGTGAATGAATTGGGCGTATTTGGCATGACTGATAAGGGACTCAAAGAAGTCTCTAACCCTTCTGCGATTTTCCTCAGTCGTTATGATGAAGCCATTCCCGGCTCTGTGGTCATGATTAGCCGTGAAGGTACACGACCACTTTTGGTTGAAGTACAAGCTTTAGTTGATGATGCGCATGGGCAACCGCGCCGTGTTGCACTGGGACTAGATCAAAACCGACTTAACATGTTACTTGCGGTGATGCATCGTCATGGTGGTGTACAAACCTCAGGGCAAGATGTCTATGTCAATGTGGTGGGTGGTCTTAAAATTACAGAAACAGGTTCAGATTTGGCTGTGCTACTGGCATGTGCTTCAAGCCTACGTTCCAAAGCACTACCTCAGCAATTGGCAGTGTTTGGAGAAGTGGGACTTTCCGGGGAAATCCGTCCAGTTCCAAATGGACAAGAGCGCCTAAAAGAAGCCATTAAACATGGGTTTAAATACATCATTGTTCCCCGTGGTAATGCCCCCCAAAAGCCAGTCTCTGGTGTGACGATTATATCGGTTGCCCGCTTACATGAGGCGCTGAGTGAAGCCATGGCTTTGGCTGATGAACATGGCTAATTTCATTCTATGAGCATCTTTTTGACTAAAATTCACACAAATACAAAATTCCCCCAAAAAACTGACTATTTAGATTGAAATTTGACATGAAAGCCTACATAAATAGAATGTTAAAATTCAATTTTTTTATTTAGGAATATTCGATGGAAGTTCGACAGCGTAGTTTGGTGGCAGGTATTTTAATGGCGACATTAATGGTCGCTCCTTTTGCTGAAGCAAAACGCGCCGGTGGAGGTAAAAGCCATGGCATGAGCCGTTCGGCTGCACCAAGCCAATCTCAACAACCGCGTCAAGCTACTCCTGCTCAACGACCTGCTGCTCCTGCAACTCAAAAATCTGGTCCAGGTGTTGGGGGTATGGTCGCTGCGGGTGTTGCTGGTGCTGCTATTGGTGCTGTTGCAATGAATGCTATGGCTGATGATGATGCAGTAGCAGCTAGTGAAGCGCAAGCAGCACAGCAACAAGAAAAGGAAGGTGGAATCCCAAGCTGGATTTGGCTTCTTTTAATTGCAGCAGCTGCGTTCTTCATCTTCCGTAAATTCGGCGCAAAAAAAAAAGTAGCTAATAATAGTAATCCGTTTGCACCGAACAATACAGGTTCAACACAAACTGCTCCATTCGGTCAAACAACAGCTCCACGTGCCCCGGTTGCAAACGACAATACTAATATTTTTGGTCAGTCTGTTGCAGGCGGCGCAGCAGCAACTCAAGCACCATTTGGTAGTGCATCAACGCATAGCGGTAATCAACTGCCAGATGGTACTGAACCTGCTGTATTTTTACGTGTGGCTCGTCAGCGCTTTAACCATATTCAATCCATGAATACGGTAAGCAATATTGCCGAGATTCAACGCTACTTAACACCTGATTTGTATCAGTCTATGCACAGCGACATTATGTCTAACCAAGATCAAGATGTTGCAGAGTTCTCAAACTTAAATGCAATGGTGGTTGATTCAGCAACTGAGAATGGTCAGTACGTGGTCAGCGTTCGTTTCACAGGTACAGTTAGCGAAGATTTAAACAGTCTTCCACAACCTTTTGCAGAAATCTGGCACTTTGTTAAGCCTGCTGGTTCTACGCAAGATTGGTTGGTGGCAGGTATTCAGCAAGAAAGCTAATGCTGAGGATTCAAAAAAACCAGTGATTCGTCACTGGTTTTTTATTTTAATTGGGTTCTTTAGCATATAGCCACGCGCCACTTTTAATTTTCATCACTTAAAACAAATTCAAGTAATGCGCCAATGTGAAGAATCGCAGTATCAAAAACGGGGATACTTAAATCTTGCTGCACAATCAGTAATCCAATTTCGGTACATCCCGAAATCACACCTTGCGCGCCTGTTTTGACTGCTTGAGCAATAATATTCAAATATCGTTGTTTAGAGTGATGTAATACCACGCCTTTGCATAGCTCATCATCGATAATCTAATGAATGACTTGACGGGAACAATAAGCTCAATACCATGCTACTTAAATCTGGAACGATAAAAATCGTGTTGCATCGTAAAAGCAGCCCCCAACAATACGATTTTATTTAATCCTATTTTCAGAATCTGAGCGATAGTTGCATCTGCAATATACAAGAAAGAAACGCTTAGCTTATGCTCAATGTGGTCTGCAACTTTGCGCAGGATGTTGAGGATGAGGTTCGTACACAACGCAATTACATCCGCCCCTGCATTTTCTAATTTTTTGGCGATTCCAGTTAAATACGTACCCGCTTCCGTCCAATGATGATGACGCTGAAAGGTTTCTATTGTATGAAAATCAACACTATAAAGTACAATTTGTGCTGAATAAAATCCGCCTAAGTGGTTTTGAATACCTCTATTTAAGCCTTGATCATATAAATCACTGGACTCCCATCTCATACCCTCAATCAAACAAATTCTTTTCATTTTTTTAGTCACAATGAAATACTCGAAGTTGTATTTAAAAACTACTTTAACTCAATCATTTATTCATTCATTTCAAACTTAAAAACAACAAAATCTTTTTCATCCCAATCAACGTTGATCCAAACAAAAGTCCTCAATAGAGGACTTTCAGTTTGTTTGAAGGTATATTAATCATGTTTACTGTGGCAGTGGAATATACTGTGAGTCTGCGTTGTTTTGAACTTTACGCTCTCCGACCACTACAGCCACACTCACCAGTTTATCATCGCGAATCACCGAAATGTTCACCGTGCTGTTCGGCGCTTGCAACGCAATATAATTGATCAAATGGGATGCCGAGTTAATATCCACATCATTCACTTTTACGATTTTATCGCCAACTTTTAAACCAGCCAAAGCCGCTGGACCCGCTTTAAGCACATCTTTGACTAAAACCCCAGTTTCACGTGGCTTTAAGATATCTTCTTGCATCGGCTGAACCAAGCTGATTCCTAACCAGCCACGGATCACGCGTCCATCTTTCAAGATTGCATTCATGATTTGCTGACAGATTTTTGCCGGAATCGAAAAACCAATCCCCAGTGAACCACCCGATTGCGAGAAGATTGCAGTATTCACACCAATGAGATTTCCTGAGACGTCAATGAGTGCTCCACCTGAGTTACCAGGATTGATTGCAGCATCGGTCTGAATAAAATCTTCATAGGTATTAATTCCTAAATCCGAACGACCTGTCGCAGAAATAATGCCTTGAGTGACGGTTTGCCCTACACCAAACGGATTCCCAATAGCGAGTACAACATCGCCTACTTCATTGCCACTAAGCTTAAAAGGCAACACAGGCAGTTGATCCAATTCAATTTTAATCACAGCAAGATCTGTGTCTGGATCTGTACCAATGACTTTGGCAACTGCACGACGACCATCATGCAGCGCAACCACAATCTGATCTGCCTGAGCAATCACGTGATTGTTGGTTAGAATATAACCATCTGGACGAACAATCACGCCAGAACCCAAGCTATTTTCATTGGGACCTTGGCTAAATTGGTCAGGCAATTGATTGCCAAAGAATTCACGAAAAGCAGGATCACTCAGCAGTGGATGATCAATTTGTTTAACTTTTTGTGTCGTGAAAATATTGACCACCGCAGGTGCTGCAACTTTGACCGCCGCACTATACGACACCACCCCACCCGAACGCGAAGTATCCACCAAAGGCTCAACTTTTTCAGCTGGCATTTTTACCCCATCAGCTGCAATTGGTGCTTTCGGCTGATGTAGCTTCTGCCAAGTAACAAAACTGATAATCACAATAATGAGTAACACCCATGGTAACCATGTAAAGGACCGGCGCACTTGATCTACCTCTAAGAATTATTTAATGTATTGATGCCAAAGAATTTTCTATTCGCTTATTGTAATCAAAATTAGCCGTTATACATAAATTTCGCAAAAGACTTTTGTTCAGCTTTAGTTACAATAAAAAATATGTTTTGATTTAATCAATCTTTTCGATTTTTGGACAATTATGGCAACTTTAAATGACATTATTCAATGGTGTGACCAAACGCTAAAATCCCCTGAATTTAAAGACTATGCACCCAATGGACTACAAATTGAAGGCAAAGTTGAAGTAAAAAAAATTCTCTGTGCAGTTACCGCCTCCCAAACCGCAATCGATGCTGCGATTACGTATGGTGCTGATCTGCTTTTGGTTCATCATGGTTATTTTTGGAAGGGAGAAGCCTACCCCATTACAGGTATGCGCGGAAAGCGTATCAAAGCGCTCATTCAAAATGAGATATCATTGGTCGGTTATCACTTACCTTTAGATAGTCACCCTACTTTAGGTAACAATGCAGCCATTGCTGATTTACTCGAATTGGTCAATCTTGAACCCCTTGATCCGACAGAACGACACCCCATTGGAAACATCGGCTATTTAAAGCAAGCAATGTCACCTGAAGCCTTTAAAACCTATGTTTCGGAACGCTTGGGCTTCGATGCAATCCATTTACCAGCAAATAAAACATCTATTTACAAAATAGGATTTTGTACAGGGGGCGCACAAGATTACATCTCCAAAGCCGCTAATCAAGATTGTGATGCCTATATTTCAGGCGAAGTGAGTGAACGTACTTTTTACGAAGCACAAGAATTAGATGTGCATTATTATGCCTGTGGTCACCATGCCACTGAAAAATATGGGGTTCAACGTTTAGCCAAAGCTATTTCTGAGCAATTTGATGTTGAGTATATCTATCACGAACTTAACAACCCAATTTAAAACGCATAAGATTTAGACGAAGTATTTCTATATACGTATAAATTCGAGCTTTATTCTGTATTGTTATTTATATGCGATGCGCAATTTTGCCTCAGAATCTATTACAATAAAGCCACTTAATGTCAAAACCCAGCAAAATGCAAGGAATTGAAAAAATGACAACGATTACTTTACCGGCTCTACCATACGGTTACGAAGATCTTGCTCCACATATCAGCAAAGAAACTTTAGAATTCCATCATGACAAGCACCACAATACTTATGTTGTTAACTTAAACAACCTAATTAAAGGAAC
Source organism: uncultured Acinetobacter sp. (assembly GCA_964579445.1). Taxonomy (GTDB): domain Bacteria; phylum Pseudomonadota; class Gammaproteobacteria; order Pseudomonadales; family Moraxellaceae; genus Acinetobacter. Next base: position 1,489 of record CAZOGM010000062.1, on the reverse strand, counting down.
TGATCTTGAAGGTAAAACTTTAGAAGAAATCATCACAGCGTCTGCAGGTGATGCATCTAAAGCGGGTATCTTCAATAATGCAGCGCAAGTTTGGAACCACACGTTCTACTGGAACTGTATGGCTAAAAACGGTGGCGGTAAAGCGACTGGCGTGTTGGCTGCTAAAATTGATGAAGCTTTTGGTTCTTACGAAAAATTTGCTGAAGAGTTTGCTGCTGCAGCAACAACTCAGTTCGGTTCAGGTTGGGCTTGGTTGGTTGCTGACGAAGTAAACGGTAACTTATCAATTCTTAAAACTGCAAATGCTGACACGCCACTTGCACATGGCAAAGTTGCAGTGTTAACTATTGACGTATGGGAACATGCTTACTACATCGACTTCCGTAATGCTCGTCCTGTTTACATCAAAACTTTCCTAGAAAGCCTTGTAAACTGGGATTACGCGAACGCGAAATATGCGGGTCAAGAAGCGGGCGTAGAAAAATAAGTATTTCTCTACTTATTTGATAAAAAAATCGCTCTCATAAAGAGCGATTTTTTTATTATGACTATCATTATAAAAATTAGAATGACAATGAATTCAATCCATTATTCAATTAAACCCAAAAAACGAAGTATTTTTGTACTTTATCTTTGGGTGTTCTGTATTCAGCTAGGCTGTTTTAAATTTATTGAGTACTCAGACTACATCACTGTTCCTTTTTGTATTGCTGCACTCGTTTTGACTGTTTTATTGATCTGATCTTTATTCAGCATTTTCCTTATTGTTAAAAATGGCTTACCTGAAATTAGATTTGATCAAGAGGTTGTGAATGTTCAATTATTTCTCAAAAACACAGAACTGCCTCTCAACCACATCAAAGAAATTAAATTAAAACGAATAGAGACCAACTATCGAATAAATGCATTTGCACCTTCAAGAGAAATGACTTTAAATCTGAATCAGGCAATTTTAGTCACGCGAATTTACCCATACCAATCAGAACAGTGTATTTACTTTTCAATTTGCTCCTCACTTTTCTTCACGGAAGAACAAATATTAGATGCTGCTCTTGTAATTACGATTTTATGTCGAACTAAAGCTAAACAAAGAGTAAAAATCATCCATAAACTCAATCAATCTCCCATAATTTGGAATGATTTCATCAGCCAAAAAGAGATTGCAAACTTTAAATACAATCAAGAAATAAACAAAAAATTCAATTCTGTGCAATAAAAAAACACTTACATCATTTCTTTACATTAACTTATTGACTGCTTTGATTTTCATCTCTAAAATCCGCTTCAGATTCTCCAATAGCTCAGTCGGTAGAGCGACGGACTGTTAATCCGCAGGTCCCTGGTTCGAGCCCAGGTTGGAGAGCCATCTATTCTTCCATAGCTCAGTTGGTAGAGCGACGGACTGTTAATCCGCAGGTCCCTGGTTCGAGCCCAGGTGGAAGAGCCAAGATTCTAAAAAGCCCACTCATTATGAAGTGGGCTTTTTTTA
>CAZOGM010000061.1:0-13292 GCA_964579445.1 uncultured Acinetobacter sp. | reverse complement strand
ACTTCAGGAATATTGGCTTTACCAACTCTATGACTATTACGTTCTAAAGTACTGTTTAAGTCGGTTTCAAAGTAATAAGAAATCACTTCAAAGCCAGCATCGATTGCACGCTGAATATAACGCGCTCGGTCTGCTTTGGTCGGGTTGGTATTATCAATCACCATTTTAGTTTTAGATGCCAAACACGCTTCAAAAATGATATTTTCACGATGTCGAGTTTTCAGCATATCTAAATTGATTCGTAGATGACTTTGATGCAGGTTCAAAAGATAAAAACTCGATTTACCCGAAGCTTGAACCCCTGTAAAAATAATCAATTGCATACGTGGTGATCGATCTCAAATGAATGCATCATTAAAGCATGCGTGAGAGTACCACTCAATCAATGATTCAAAATGGTTGTATGATGCAAAATTCTAAGGCTTACGATGATAATAAAAGGTAAAGCATGTCTTCTCTATTTAAAACAATTTCGATAACGGCACTACTTCTGAGTACCAGCGCATGCCAGCAACACTTTAAGGTGGGGCCAACTCAGCCAACAGAAGCAGCTTTAGTGGCAAATGCTTACCAGAATGGATTAAGTACGACCTTAAATATACCGTATGAAGAGGCCTATAAAAATTTAAGAAGCGCGTATGGGCGTTGCATTGCATTTACAAGTGAGACGGATTTTGTATATACAGACAACCGTTTTGAGCCAGATTTCGAAATGGCCACGCTGTTTGGTCGAAGTGAAGGGGGCGTGTTTCTCTATAAAACCACAGTGGAGGGCATGAGCCCAAATACAACCCGATTGACCCTATATGTGCCACACAACTATAAATTTGCACAGATGCGATTTAAACAAGATATTAAAAGAGCTTTAGGCACAGATGAACAGTGCAATCCCAAGCGATAATCGCGCTGTTTAAGACATTAAAGCGTCAAAAAAAATTAGCTCGAAGACGAGTCAGAATTTGATTTTTCAGCAGAATCAGAATTAGGAATCAGCATCGTCGCAAGTTTTAACATTTCAGATTGAATAGAACCCATTTGTTGTTCAATCTTTTGGAAATCAACTTTACTAAAATCCATTTGACCGTTCAGGAAAGGAGAAGCCAAGGCTTGCTGACTGACATTTAAGATATTTTGACGAACTTGGTCAATCTCTTGGCTTTTCAAATCTAGACCCGTCAAGGCGCTGTCTAAGCCTTTGAGTTCTTGCTGAAGAGCAGTAGCCGCTGCTTGCAATTGCTGATGGTCTTTAGCATCAATGGCTTGTTGCAGGTTGCTTTGAGTATCTTGAATTTTACCTAAATACTCACCCGCTTTAAGCTGCATATCTGCCACATCACGTGCAATATAAAAGTAATTACCACTTTTAAGTTCAACATTGCTGCTCGCTGTGCTCGACTCTGCATCTGGGGTAGGCGTAGAAGGTGTCGTTACTTCGGTATCGACCTGTGAATTTTCAGCTTTATTTTGTGGTGTGACATCACAGCCTAGCATCAGAATAACCGAAGAAAAAAGAGTAAAAGGTAAAACGGCACTTTGAATAATTTTTTTCATCATTAAATCGAAAAATTGAAAATATTCTTGTATATATAAGGCTTAAATGTGGAGTTAAAACAGATTGTTGCAAAGACATAACAAATCTTTATCGAAAAAAGGGAGCAGTTCGGCTCCCTCATTCAGATTTCTTTATTAAATATGCATTTAGAAAATTCTAAACAATATTATTTGCGGAGTTCAGCATTAATCGCATCGACGATGCGCGCATCATCTGCGGTGATATCAGGTGCAAAACGGGCAACGACTTCACCTTGCTTATTGACTAAAAACTTTTCAAAATTCCAAAGTACTTCCGGTTTTGGATTTGGCGTTAGACCATAATCAACCAAATCTTTCCACCAAGGACCTTCACCTATACGCTCAGGTACAGCTTGAATTAAAGTGTCATAGAGTGGATGTTTGTCTTCGCCTGCAACTGAAATTTTAGCAAACAATGGAAAGTCTACATTGTAGTTCAGTGAGCAAAATTCTTGAATATCTTCATTGCTACCCGGTTCTTGTGCAAGGAAATTATTTGCTGGAAAGCCTAAAATTTCTAAGCCTTCGGCTTTTTTGTCCGTATAGAGTTTTTGTAAACCTTCATATTGCGGAGTTAAACCACATTTGGATGCCACATTGACAATGAGCAAAACTTTGCCTGAATATTGACTCAAATCAATTGCTTCACCGTGAATAGTGTTCACTGGAATGTTATATACCGATGCCATGATTGTATGTCCTCAAAAATAAAAAATCCTGATCAATGTTTTAACGTGAATGATTAAATCTCACAAGCAGAGATTTATATCGGAATAGATTGTTTAATTCTAAACATAAAAAAACAGGCGTTTAGCCTGTTCTTAATCAAAGCTTCGCCATTGGTTTTTAACCTTGGCAAAATTTTTGGATGTAAAACAGCTTACGCACCCGTTTTAACCTTAGCTTGAAGTGCTTGCATGTCCGTTAAAATAGACTGCTGTAACTCCACTGCTTTCTTCTGTAATTCAGTGACTTTGTTCATATCAGGTTTCGTTTCAACACCCGCTTCAGCCAATTCTAAACCCAGATCATTTGAATCTTTCATTTTGTCACGAAGAGCATCAGCTTCATTACTTTTGAGTTTCAATGCCTCTAAATCATGATTAAAGCTGTCAACATATTTTTCCATCTTGTCGACGACTGCTTCCAGTGCTTTTTTATCACTATTTTGTGCAGCTTGAGTGACTTCAGTTTGAAAGCTCAATGCTTCTTGCGCTTTGGTATTGGAAAGGGTTTCAATTTGTTCTAAATCACTTTTGATATCTGCGACCACATTATTGCTTAAAGCCGTCATTGTCGCTGGCGCTTGTGCTTCTGGTTGCACTGTGGTGCTATCATTGGTTTTCTTATCACATGCAGTTAAAGTGAAAGCCGTCATACATAAAGATGCGATTAAAAGTTTTTTCATATCTATCCTCTTATTTTTCAATTATAAATAGTGAAAGAGCAATTCAAATAAGGGAAAAATTCCCCCGAATTTATTGCTCTAAATATTGAATATGGACATACACGTTCGCACAGCTCAGCATGATGGTCTATAGTGTTTTTGTAGATAAACTCATCATAAAAATAGAAAAGTAAGTTTTATATTTTCAAATATGATTAAATTAAATGGCGTTAAATAGTACTGTTCTCAAGTTAACTTCATTGCACTATTGAATTAAAATAGAACAAAATTTTAGACAACTTTTATGGCATTTAATTTCAGGTCATATAGTGAAAAGTGGTTCATTAAAAGTCATAAATTTCAGAGTTTTAATCTAAAGTTTAAGCTCGCGATATAATATAAAGACCATTAAAAATGGATACGGATATCTCAGATTATGCAGTTACAATCAAAACACCTAGGTTGGGCCATTTTTTTTCCGATTATGGCGGTGCTGATTTGGTCATTTAATATTACGATTACTCGCTATGTTGCAGATTACATTTCTCCTGTCAGTATCAGTTTTTATCGCTGGTTGATCGCCTTTTTTATCTTAACACCTTTTATTTTACCCAAAGTCTGGCAACAGAAGTCTTTGGTTCGACCTTATCTGATCAAGCTTGCTGTCTTAAGTGCCTGTGGCATGGTGCTATATCAAGGCTTGGCCTATACGGCAGCGCATTACACGACGGCAACCAATATGGGTATGATCAATGCCTTTATTCCGATTTTTACGATTTTTGTGGCAATGCTCTTGCTGCGTGAAATTCCTACACGCTATGCCGTAATTGGCAGTATTTTGTCATTTGCAGGACTACTGTACGTCATTAGTCAGGGCAATTGGTCAAGTCTTTTCAATCTGGGAGGGCATTGGGGCGATGTCCTGATGATTATGGCAGTTTTTTTCTACGCTTTTTATGGGGTGTTTTTAAAAAAGTGGCAACTTCAACTGCCTTTAATGATCAGTCTGTATGTACAAATTGGTTTTGCCATTCTGTATCACTTGCCGTTTGTGGTGGTACTTGGACTTGACCCAGTTACAATAAGCAATGCAGGCAGTGTGCTGTATGCGAGTATTTTCCCCTCTATTTTAGCGCCATTACTTTGGATGATGGCAATACAGCATCTGGGACCCAACCGAACCAGTATTTTTATGAATTTGATGCCTATCTTTACGGCGATCATTGCTTATGTTTGGCTCAATGAAGCTTGGAGTATGTATCACACGGCGGGTGGAATCATTATCTTGTTGGGGATTACTTTAGCCCAGCGTAAAGTGCAATCCAAGTGATGGGCTTTATCCGAAATGGCTAAATCTATATGTTGCTTAAATTTAAGACATTTGAAATTTTATTTTTAGGATTAAATTTAAGCGATATTAATTCTTTTATCGTTATTTAGTCTTATTAATATATTTTATTTTTTAAATTAATAAATAAAAATAATCACTTAATTATATCAAAAATTCAAATATCAATTTTCAATGTTAAGAAATACAAGAAATAGAGTAAATATTCAATATTTGTACATTAAATGAATATGTTGCATAATTCTTCGCATAGTGAACCTTGAGCTGAAATGTTGCTCAAAATGGTTTTCTTCGAAATTTTCGAACCCTCTGGATGTGATTACACATCCATTTATATGCTCAGTCTAACTTTTCGACTGAGCTTTTTTTTGTCTAAATTAATCGTTTTTAACGCTCAAGATTTTTCTTGGATCAGCAGATTTTAAAAATATTTAAAACCGAGATTAGGCTAGGCACGAATCACTGCACCAGTAGTTGCGTCAATAATCTTGCTCGGTTCTTGGCTGAGACCTAAATCACCATTTAAGTAATTGAGTTCTGACCCGAAGTATTGATTAACGTCTTGGATCGAGCGGGCAGGGCTTAAACCTGCAGGATTGGCACTGGTCGAAACGATAAAACCATTAAATGCATTACACAGCGCAATACACAGCGGATGATTGGTGACCCTTACTGCCACTTGAGTGTGGTTGCCTTTAATCCAGTGTGGAATACTGTCATCTGCGGGCAATAACCAGGTGGTGGCACGGTCTTGGTTGGATAAATTACTCCAACTGTCGATGACTTGCTGACGAATTTCGGCATCGAGGTTTTTCAATAAATGCTCAACTTGACTGAGCTGTCCTGCAAGTAAAATCACGCCTTTTTCAATCGGGCGCCGCTTTAAACGTAAAATTTCCAAAAAAGCCCTTTCATTCAACGGGTCGCAACCTAAGCCCCATACTGCTTCTGTGGGGTAGGCCAAAACTTTGCCTTGCGCTAAACATTGGGCAGCCTCAGCAACTGAGGTTGTAAGCATAAAGATTCACCTATAATTGACTTTAAAAAAGATATTGTGAACCTTAATGACTCGGACGGCAACGCATGTACAGGCCTGATTGTTGAATACATAGACCCATAAGCTCTAATTCCATTAATGCACCTGTCAATTCGGCAGCTTCCAAGTGCATGGCTTGAGCCAAATGATCTAAATCTTGACCCACCCAATCTAGCTGTTGATAAAGTTTATATAAATGGGTAGGAATTTCAGCCAATACATCAATGCGAGGCGAGTTTTCAGAAGTTGAATGAGTCGAATTTGAAATTTCATGCGTGATATTTTCAGTCTGGTCGTCTTTATCAGTCGCTTGAGCTGAAACATTAAGATCAGACCCTTTAAGATGGGTCGAATGTTTCTGTGAATCTTCATGAGTATTTACTGCTTGAGATGCAGCTTGTTGTTGATATTGCCACTGAGTCGGTAAGGCTAAATCTTCAATAATTTGCTCAGGATGATCCACTAAAATGGCACCTTCACGAATTAGCTGATGACACCCTTGATGGAACTCACTGTAAATATGGCCAGGTATAGCAAAAGTGATTTTACCCTGATGTGCTGCGGCTTGTGCAGTAATCAGCGAGCCACTACCAAGCGTTGCCTCCGCGACCAATACGCCTAAACTTAAACCACTGACAATACGGTTACGCCTTGGAAAGTTATGTTGTAAGGGTTTAGTTTCAGGTAAAAATTCAGAAAGAATCGTGCCCGAATTTTCTAAAATATTCTGTTGCAGGGCTTTATTCTGGCTTGGATAAATCTGGTCTAAACCTGTGCCAATTACAGCAATGGTTCGATGATTCTTGAGTGCGCCTAAATGCGCGGCTTCATCAATCCCTTGAGCTAAACCACTGGTAATAAAAAAACCTTTTTCACTTAAATAGTAAGCGAAATCATAAGCAACTTGTTTGCCATGCGGGCTAGGTTTGCGACTGCCCACAATCGCAACCTGCGCTTGGCTTAAATTTTGATATGAGCCTTGACCAAATAATATCGGTGGGCGATCTGAATAAGGTAGCAGTTGTTTGGGATAATCATCGTCACTGTCGAGCAAAATAAAGTCACTGTGCTGAACGACTTGATCTAAACATTTTTTGAACTTATGTTGCCCATCAATGCTTAAAAAATCTTGCGCACGTTGTACATGATTTTGATGAATATTGAGTTCTGACCAACGAAGCAGATTTGATGTGTTGGTTGCTTGTTCAGCAGAGCCAAAAAACTGCAATGCCTTTTGATAGGAAGAAAGCGAGTGTTGAACAAGATACCAAAGTTTGATGTGGTGTAGATGTAGATCAGATATCTCGTTCAACATAACTAAACTTGCCTTTATTGATCAGTAATAGAAGGTGCTTGCAAATGTGCACCGACTTTCACAGGCAGTGAGCTGTCCAATATGTAGGCATAGCTCAGCTGATCGAAGGTTTTAAAGATCATGAGATTACCAATACGTTCATTAGGCAATTTAATGGTTTCTTTGGTTTTTGGGTCACGCACAACCTCACCTTGTTGGTAAATGCTCAGTACATGTCCCGTTTTAGCCCCATGTGCCATTCCGCGGTTAATGGTGACTACACTTCGCTGTGCGGCTGTGCCGATTGAACCCATCACACGCACAATACTGCCATCTGCAACAATGTCCGATGTTGCTGTTGGATAGAATAAGCTTGGCAAGTTCGCATCATATTTAGGTAAAACGTAATCACCACGACGTACTTCTGCATTATAGCTTTCAGTCAGCTCTAAGGTCGTCACATCATTTTCATTGGCAACAGCCGTTCCTGAAGCCACTTCTAAGAGCTCGATTGCAGTCGTGTATTTTTTGCCTTTGGCATCGACCGCGACATAAGGTTCACTTTCACGGAATACACCGTAGTTTTGTCCTGTGACTAAACCATTGCCACGCGCATAAACGGTTTGACCTTTACCCGCAATCACTCGGCTATCTGCTGTACCCACAATATAAGGTGTAAATTTGAGTGAATCTGGAGAAATAATCAGACCATGATCAAGCCATTGCTTAATATGTGCCAATGGAATAATCGGAATCGAGTTATTGAGTGATTCAACACGAATTTGAGGTTGTAGAGAGGTTCCACCTTTATGGCGACGAATAACGCCTTCACAACCATCACCTTCATCACGACCAATGAGTGGACGACCGTCTAAAGTACACAATAACAAACGATCACCTGGATAAATCCAATGCGGATTTTTTACATGACGGTTGCTGGCCCAAATTTCTTTCCAGCGCCAAGGTGAGCTTAAAAATTTACCTGAAATATCCCATAAGGTATCGCCTTTTTTAACCACATAAACATGAGGGGCATTGGCTTTGAGCGCGGGTGGGTTTAAGTTGGGACTGGCATGGGTCAGTTGAATTGTCATTAGACCTGCGCTCAAACAAATGGCAAGGGCAAGACATTGTTTTTTTAACCCCGTAGCATGTAAAAGAGCCATGCTATTGAAAACCTTTTTCATTATCATAATTCCTAAAATTATGTATCTATTTGCGCTATAATAAGCATATTACACGTATTATTTAATGAAGCATAAACTTCATTTAGTTTTTAAGATCAATGGCATAGCCAGTGAGGAGCAGCATGGCCTTATTACCTATTTTAAGTTTTCCTGATCCCCGTTTGCGCACCATTGCAAAACCTGTCAGTGAAGTGACGGATGAAATCCGACAACTTGCAGCAGACATGTTTGAAACCATGTATGAAGCCCCAGGTATTGGTCTAGCGGCAACGCAAGTTGATCAACATATTCAGCTTATTGTCATGGACTTATCTGAAGATAAAAGTCAGCCTATGGTTTTTATTAACCCCAAAGTCACGCCATTAACGGCAGAGACTCAACCGTATGAAGAGGGCTGTTTATCTGTTCCTCAAATATACGATAAAGTTGACCGTCCGTCACGCGTCAAAATCAATGCATTGGGTTTAGATGGTCAAGCATTTGAAATGGAAGCAGATGGATTGTTGGCTGTCTGTATTCAACATGAGATGGACCACTTAGATGGAAAGTTATTTGTTGATTATTTATCGCCGTTAAAACGTCAGCGCGCGCGTGAAAAAGTTGAAAAAATTGTACGTCAACGTCAAAAGGAGCAAGTTCCTGTAAAACGTTGATTTTCACCTTCAATATTCTCCCCATTGAAGCTACGCAAAAGTCATATACAAAGCCCAATTCTGATTGGGCTTTGTTATACTTGAGCACATGAATGTATTGGGTTAGATCACGCCTTGTTAAGGATTGGGTTACTGCTTGGCTTTGCCGCAGTGTTTTTACAGATTGCTGTTTTCTTACAGCCTCTATTGCCTCAGCAATATCAAATTGCTCCGGTCTGTGAAACCATCACCCGTGCTTTATTTGAACCCCAACACTCACATTTATCTAAAGCCTCTGTTTCACATCAGTCTCATAACAATCAAACCAATGATGCTCATCGGCACCATTCACATGAGCAACACCAACTAGCGCTTCAGGCAACATCTACGCAACCAGATCACAATCATCATGATGTAAATCATCAATGCCAATACTGTACTGTATTTGGCAATTTGGTTTTGCCGCCTGAGTTGCAGGTCAAAGAAGTGCTTGTTCGCATTCAAGTTCGACTGATCGCATTTGAAAAAGCATTTAAGCATGTCTATTTTCAGCTGCAACGCTTATATCTTCTCCCTCAAGGTCGTGCGCCACCACTCTTTGCATAAAACCAATTTCATTCTGGGTCTTGACGGACTCCAGCACAGTTTTATGTATTTTAGTGAGATTTAGAAATGGCTCAGCCAAAATTCTTTTTACAGCCAATTGCGGCTGCGATTTGTGTTGTCTTTTATTCGGGTTTAAGTCACGCAGAAACTGATCAAAAACAAAATCCATCTTTAACATCAAAAAATGCAATTTCAAATAATGTGAGCTTGGCGCCGATTGTGGCAACAGCTCATCAAGGCAATGATGCTAACGGCTTAATCGTCCGAGCCGATCCGAAGCAGCCTATTCAACCTATTCCAGCCAGCGATGGCGCAGACTATTTACAAAGTATTGTGGGTTTTAGTGCGGTTAATAGTGGCGCGGGAACCAATGGCGATGTGACTTTCCGTGGCATGTTTGGGTCACGAATCAAAATCTTAACCGATGGCACAGAAAATTTAGGTGCATGTCCAAGCCGTATGGATTCACCCACATCGTATATTTCACCAGAAAGCTATGATCGAATTTCAGTGATCAAAGGGCCACAAACAGTTCAATATGCCAACACAGGTTCAGCAGCAACCGTGATTTTTGAACGCCGTCCTGAGCAATTTGATGATCAAAAAAATTATCGTGGACAAGCAAGTGTTGTTGTCGGCTCGTATGGTCGTTTAGATCAAAATATTGAAGCGGCAGTAGGTGATGTAGAAAAGTATGTCCGTCTGAACACCAACCGTTCGGTGTCAGATAGCTATCAAGATGGCAATGGAAATACGGTTCCTTCAAATTGGGAGCGTTGGAGTGCGGACTTAGCTTTGGGTTGGACACCTGATGAAAATACATGGATGGAACTCACCGCAGGTCAATCTGACGGTGAAGCCATGTATGCGGGACGCAAGATGGATGGATCACAATTCGCGCGAGAAAGTTTAGGGCTACGTTTTGAGAAGAAAAATGTCACGGATGTGATTAAAAAAATTGAAGCGCAAGTCAATTACAACTTCAATGATCATGTGATGGACAACTTTAGTTTACGTGCGCCGCCAATGAAGCATGATCATACTAACCATACGATGTATTTAGATAAATCATTAATGCAAGTGACCCGCCGTACTCTAAACGCGCGTATGGCTGTGACTCAAGAATGGGATAAAACGCAACTGATTACAGGGATAGACACGCAAAACAATAAGCATGCAGGAGGCATGGTTTCACGTAGTATGAATATGCCAACCACAGAGGATATGCACTTCAACTCGTATGGTGGTTTTGGTGAGTTGAGCTATCAATTGAGTGAAAATAATAAGCTTGTTTCTGGTGTGCGCTTAGATCAGGTCAAAGTAGAAGATTTGCGTGCCAATTCAATGAATGACGGTTTTAATCGTGAGTTAGACAAAACGCTAGCCAGCGGTTTTATTCGTTTTGAAAATGCTCATCCAGAGCATGATGATGGTAAAACCTATATTGGTTTGGGCTTTGTTGAGCGTATGCCTGATTATTGGGAGCTTTTTAGCCCAAAGCATGGCAATGCAGGCTCCACCAATACGTTTAATGGTGTAGATACTGAAAAGACCTTGCAGCTTGATTTTGGCTATCAACATCAGCATGGTGCGTTCAGTTCATGGGCATCTGGATATGCAGGCTTGATTAACGACTTTATCTTGATGCGTTATCACGTACATTCAAGTGGTTCGATGTCGGGTGGATCACACGATCACTCAGATCCGAGTGAAAAAACTGCGGGCGCAAAAAATGTCGATGCAACGATTGCAGGTGCAGAAGCTGGCATTGGCTATCAGTTTAGCGATGCAATTCAAGCGGATATTAGCGCCATGTATGCATGGGGGCGAAATACCACAGATGGCACACCTTTACCGCAAATTTCACCTTTAGAGGCACGTATAAATCTCCGCTATATCCAAGACAACTATACATTAGGTGCCTATTGGCGTTTGGTCGATGGTCAAAATCGAATTGCTGAAGACCAAGGTAATATAGTGGGGTATGACTTAAAACCAAGTGCGGGCTTTGCTACATTGTCTTTAAATGGGACTTATCACATTCAAGAAGGTGTTGATCTCTCCGTAGGTGTCGATAACGTCTTGGATAAAACCTATACCGAACACCTCAATAAATTGGGCGCCTCAGGTACTGGCTTGGCTATAGATCAACAATTTAATAACATTGGTCGTAATTACTGGGCTCGGATCAGTATGAAGTTTTAAATACTCGATTTTTGTAGGTCAAGATAAAAGCCGAGTCTTATGACTCGGTTTTTTAGGGTCATCTATGAGCGTTTTTAAACCCTCAATGCATACTCGCCAATTGCTTGCCAGCATGCTGATAGAGCTTGAGCGCATCTTCTTGTTGTTTGCGACCATGCTTCTGTAAATAGGCATCAAGTTTTGGAATGTGTTTGGCACTGTTATAGATGACGGTATTTTTAGCCATGAGATAAAGTGGATACCAAGCCAATGCACGTGGTTTTAAGCCTAAGTTTTTCATTTTTTTGCGACCTAGAAACATCTGCGTCACATCCAGATGATTGCGATAGGCCTTCTTTTGAAAAAAAGTATTGAAATGCGGATAATCGCGTTCAAAAGGTTCTTTAGACAAACTCATCGCTAACTTTCGGCTACTTTCGTCCACTTTAGGGTGCGCATAGTTCATCCATTGCAGTAGCTTCCAGCCTTCAGATTCTTTATCAATTAACCATGTTTCACTGACTCCCATCAGCCAACCCGTATATTTCCAAAAATGCATGATCGCATCGACTTCGTCTTTATTTGGAAAAATACCCAGTCCGCGAATACCTAACAGTAAAACCCCGCTAAAAGCTACATTCGTCAGCGCTTGATCGAACTGATTAATCGGAATGCCCCAAGTCTCATTATCCCAATCTTTAGACTTAGCCAATTGAAAACGAACCAAAGCATGAATGAAACGTACATAAATGGTTGAGGTAAACCCAGCATTAAACCGATCAAAGCTATTCTTTTGATTGACATCCAGCCACCATCTATGGGTTTCTGCCATTCGCTTACCTGCATATTGACTCAGCGCTCCCGTCAATATCAGCGGTTGATTAAAACCAGGATACTGATATCCCGTCATCAAGGCTAAATCTCGAAGAATAAAGGTGCTATTGGTACCCAGACGATGCGTAAATTGAATAGACGTGCCTATTTTTGAAGCGTCAAACCATGCAGGGGGTGTTTCGACCAACTTAAAAAATGTAGACAGTTCTGGAATATCATGGGGCAATTGATCCAAACCCTGATAAAGCGCTGTTTCAAAATACTTTCGGTGTTGTCTCGGGTTGGTCATCACCCATTCCATGACCTTATCCATGGGAACATCTCCAGTAAACATACTTTCATTCAACGCCAAATAATCGTCATAACTTGGAATGAAATTTTGGTCGGTGACTTTATTTAAAATTTTAGAGAGTAGATCGCTCTTTTGCATTTTCTCATATGAGGACAAGCGTTTCGGTATTTTTAGATTTGACATGAGACAGTCAACCTGATTATGTTTTAACCATAGACTAATATGAATATTTATTCGTATTCAATTCGCATTTCAAATTGAGCTTATAGTAGCGCTAACCGTCGAGCCAAGAATGAGAAAAAGACCCCAACAACAACGAGCAAAAATAGTGGTCGACAGTATTTTGCAGGCGACCCAGTGGTGCGTAGCTGAATACGGCTTGATGCAAGTCACTACACCCAAAATTGCAGAGAAGTCTGGCGTAAGTGTCGGTTCCATTTATCAATACTTTGAAAATAAAGATCAGATCATTTTGGAGCTTTTGCGCCGTAAGAGTGAAAATTTAGGTTTAGCACTCAAACAACTTTCAATGTCACATAATCAGATTGAATTGAAAATGTTGGTCGATACCAGTTTGCAGTTTGGTTTTGATGTCATGCGTGAAGACAATGGTTTCTTTATAGAAATCCTTAAACATTGGTATGGCTATAACAATTCAGAAGCTGCTCAGATCTTGGAAAAGCACTTTTTAGAAGTGGGATTATATGTATTTAATCGATTTTATCCGCATTGGAGCTTTGAAACGCTCAAACATAAATCGTTTGTGATTATTAACAGTACCTTATTCACCATGATGCGCTATGTAGGCAATAATGATTTTCTTATTTCAGAACAACAGCTTAAACTTGAATTGAGCAATATGATCTTGGCTTATTTGGAAAAACAAAATAACGAATCAAAATAATTTAAAATATTAAAAT
>CAZOGM010000060.1:0-13432 GCA_964579445.1 uncultured Acinetobacter sp. | reverse complement strand
CGGCAGGTTTTGCATGGACATCGACTGCTTTTCCGATGCTGACAGGAACATTGATCACAGCGGCGGGCTTTTTACCCATAGCCACGGCTGCCTCAAGTACGGGCGAATATACCCGCTCTATATTCCAAGTGGTGACCATTGCTTTGGTGGTGTCATGGTTTGCAGCGGTGCTTTTTGTTCCGTATTTGGGCGATAAACTGCTGCCAGATTTTACCAACTTACCGCAAAAAGCGCCGTGGTATCAGCGTGTGTGGGCAAGGTTACGTCAGCAGCCTGAACCACGACCCGTGGTGCATGCACATGGTGTGCAACATGATCCCTATCAAACCAAAACCTATCAGCGCTTTAGATCTGTAGTGAATACGTGTATTACCTATCGAAAAACCGTGATAGCGGCGACTGTCGGGATATTTGTGCTGTCGATTTTGATGTTTAAACTGGTGCCACAGCAGTTTTTTCCGCCATCAAATCGTGCTGAAATTTTGGTAGATTTGAAGCTTGAAGAAGGTGCATCACTCACCGCAACAGAGCAGGCCGTCAAAAAAGTGGAGAAATTCTTAGCCACACAAAAAGGCATTGATAACTATGTGGCGTATGTTGGAACAGGTTCGCCGCGGTTTTACTTACCGCTCGACCAACAATTGCCTCAAGCTAGCTTTGCGCAATTTGTGGTACTCGCATCTTCACTGGATGAACGCGATCACATTCGTAAAAACTTAAGTCAGGAAATCAGCAAATTATTGCCAGAAGTTCGAACGCGGGTTTCGCTGCTTGAAAATGGTCCACCCGTCGGCTACCCAATTCAGTTTCGAGTGTCAGGTGAAGATTTAAACACAGTGCGTCAACGTGCGCAGTTGGTGTCTCAGGCGGTGAGTGAAAATCCAAATGTGGCCAATGTGCATTTGGATTGGGGGGAGCCGAGTAAAGTCATTACTTTAGATATTGATCAAGACCGTGCACGTCAAATGGGTGTCAGCAGTTTAGACTTAGCAAACTTTTTGAACAGTTCAATCAGTGGTGCTGTGATTAATCAGTACCGTGAAAAACGTGAACTCATTGATATTCGCTTAAGAGGAGATCAAGCGGAGCGTCTCGATGTCGGTGCTTTAGAAAGTTTAGCAGTACCCACTGCAAGTGGCGGCAGCGTGCCTTTGGCGCAAATTGCCAATATTCAATACAAATTTGAAGATGGATTGATTTGGCATCGTAATCGATTGCCCACCATTACAGTACGCGCGGATATTCGAACCCAATTACAACCCGCAACCGTTGTGGGTGAGTTAAAAGACAGTATTGAAAAAATTCGTGCAGATTTGCCCACTGGTTATTTGGTGGAAGTCGGTGGTACAGTCGAAGAGTCAGCCCGTGGACAAAGTTCCGTCAATGCAGGCATGCCACTGTTTTTGGCGGTGGTGTTTACTTTACTGATGATTCAACTGAAAAGTATTTCGCGCTCCCTGATTGTGTTTTTAACTGCGCCATTGGGTCTGATAGGTGTCGTGTTATTCCTGCTGATTTTCAATAAACCGTTCGGTTTTGTGGCAATGCTCGGTACGATCGCACTGTCGGGCATGATCATGCGAAATTCACTGATTCTCATTGATCAGATTGAACAAGATATTCGCGCTGGACATTCAGAGTGGGATGCCATTTTAGATGCAACCGTGCGCCGTTCTCGCCCGATTATCTTAACGGCACTGGCAGCAGTACTCGCGATGATTCCGCTTTCTCGCAGTATTTTCTTTGGCCCAATGGCGGTTGCGATTATGGGCGGACTGATTATTGCGACTTTATTGACATTATTTTTCTTACCTGCACTTTATGCAATGTGGTTTAAGGTAAAAAAAGACACAAAAAGAGTATAGAATGCTTGAATACTAGGTGCGAATGATTGAAAAATTCAATATAGTAGTCCCTAGTTTTTAACACAAAATAACATAATGAATCCGCTGCATAAAAACAATTGAGTATGCAGGGGGTTGAGGTCGAAAAGTATCCATGGGGCGAGACAATCTAGAAAGACATCGTCGGATGATGGCGTTGTCTTATGTATTTATGTTTGTTGCATTATTTACAGTGTTTACCGCTGTAGTCGCCTATTTTTTGTCTCGAAAAGTGGCACATTCAGATACAGCTGAAGTTTGGATGCAGGCGCAGGCGCTATGGGTTATGCGTAGCGCAGTGATGTTTTTGATTTTGGCTGTCTTTGCATCTTTATGGTTTATCCCGTCGCTTTTTATTTATTGGGACAGTCTACTTTGGGTCAAGAGTTGTACCGTGTTGGGCGTAATTTTTACTGGCATTGCGTGGCTTTACTTACTCAATGCATGGCTCAAAGGCTTTAGCAGATACATGCAGCAAAAAGCTGTTTTCTAAAAAATATATCGCATTGACTTGTAATATGAAGCTATGACCCCAACATACTTCGCAGTGAAGTAATCTCAAATTTTTGTGGAGCATCGCCAGACATGGCTAAACGTGATTATTATGAGGTTTTAGGGGTATCTAAAACCGCTAGTGATGATGAAATTAAAAAAGCCTACCGTAAGTTGGCGATGAAGTATCATCCAGACCGTAACCCAGATAATGCTGAGGCTGAAGATAAATTTAAAGAGGCTGCAGAAGCTTACGAAATTTTATCCGACGGCGAAAAACGCAGTATGTATGACCGTATGGGACATAATGCGTTTGAAGGCGGTATGGGCGGAGGTGGCTTCGGTGGCGGTGGTGGTTTCAGCGCAGAAGACATTTTCAGTCAGTTTGGTGATATCTTCGGTGGTGCTTTTGGTGGAGGCGGCCGTGGAGGTCAACAACGTCAAAAGCGCGGTTCTGACTTACGTTATGTTTTAGAACTTAGCTTAGAAGAAGCAGTGAAAGGTGTTAAAAAAACCATTACTTTTACTGCACCTGCGCCATGTGAAACCTGTGATGGCAAAGGCTCTAAAAACCCGCAAGATGTTGAAACCTGTAAAACCTGTCATGGTGCTGGTCAAGTGCGTATGCAACAGGGTTTCTTCTCTGTTCAGCAAACCTGTAGCAGCTGTCGTGGTCAAGGTAAAATCATCAAGAACCCATGTAATACATGTCATGGTTCGGGTGTAAAAGACCGTCAACAAACCCTTGAAGTCACGATTCCTGCAGGCGTCGACAATGGCGATCGCGTACGTTTAACCGGCAAAGGTGAAGCAATTCGTGATGGTCAGTCAGGTGATTTATACGTGGAAGTTAATGTGCGTGAGCATGAAATTTTCCAACGTGATGGCGCAGATTTATATATGGACGTACCGATTAGCATTGCAGACGCAGCGCTAGGTAAAGAAATTGAAATTCCAACACTGGATGGTCGTGTCAACTTGAAAGTGCCTGAGGGCACTCAAACTGGCAAAATGTTCCGTTTACGTGGTAAGGGTGTCAAACCTGTACGTACCAGTATGCAAGGTGATTTGCTTTGCCGTGTTGTGGTTGAAACGCCAGTCCATTTAACCTCACGTCAGCGTGAGTTGTTAAAAGAATTACAAGAGTCAATGGATGGTGAAGACAGTAAATCTTCACCGAAGAAAAAATCATTCTTGGATCGTTTGTTTGACTAAATAAAACAAATTTAAAGAGCGTAACATTTAAAAAGCACCCTTCAATTTAGACGTTTATGGTCTAATTTTAAGGGTGCTTTTTAATATCTTTGATTCTCAAGAGTTCAAATTGAACGTTGCGGAATATCCGCTGTTTGCTCACCTCGAATATTTAAAAATTCAGCTTTTGAATGTTTGTTCACCAGATGGTCACAAGCGCAGATATTCAAAAGTTCAGTACAGTATTTAAGCATTATGGTAGTAATGTGATGCACATGTAGAAATATAAAAATATTTAAAAACAAAATGCACCTCTTGGTTTAAGTTACATTCGACTCCACTTGAGCAGCGGCATTGCTCTTATAAATACAAAAGAGTGCAATCGCCAAGAGTAAAAGCGCCGCAAATCTCGATCCATCCATAGCAATCACCGCATTACCAAACCAGCCAAAGTGATCAATGCATAAACTCATGACCAATTGTCCACTGATGACAGCAACAGTGGTGGCAGCCGCACCTAGCCTAGGCATGGCGAACACAACGATGAGCATATAAGCCACACCAAAAAATGCGCCTGTCAATTGCCATCTTGGTGTGGTAAATAAATTCAATGAATAATGCGGTTCAAAGAAGAATGCAATCAGGAAGCTTATCAGTGTACCCATCACAAATGTGAGCCAAGAACTCTCTAATACACCCACTTCTGAACCGAGACGCCCATTAATAGATGACTGAGCACATAACACCGCTCCAGCAAAAATAACAACCAATAACATGATATAAATCATGGGAAAACCTCCTTATTGAATGAGCCAGAGCGCAGCTAAAATAGCAATGAGTGCCCCGATACGATATTTATCGACCGCTCGTTTATGGCTGCCCAAAAAACCCCAGTGATCAATAATGAGGCTGGTTGCGACTTGACCCAATAAAATACCAACCATGGTCAAGCCTACACCAATGAGAGGTGTCGCTATGGTTAAGGAAACCACATAGATTGGACCCAATACGCCACCTGCAAGAAGCCAGCGCGGTTGTTTAAACATAAGCGCGAGTTGTGGACGACCAAAAATAAGTCCCAAGGTTAAAAGAAGAGAACCTAATGCGAAAATGCCTAAGGTGGCCCAAATATGCCCAATTTCTTCACCCAGTGGTCCTAGTAAACCTGCTTCAATAGACAGCCCCATACCCGCAAAAAAGACCAGGAGTAAAATCCATAACTGTTTCATATATTATTTACTAAAGAAGAGGAGGGGGGAATTATATGGGGTTGCTCAAAAGCGACAATCAATCATTTTTTCAAAATATAATTGCTATAATCACAATAATTGAATTTTTAAATTGCCTTCTAGGAATAGTAAAATGCAATTAAAAGCATTACGTTATTTTGTGATGGTCGCCAATACAAACAGCTTTTCTGCGACAGCTCAATATTTTCAAGTTCCGTCTTCTTCTGTGTCTCGGTTTATTTCAAAGCTTGAACAAGAGATTGGACAACAGCTTTTTTATCGAAATACACGATCAGTTCGGCTGACTGAAATAGGTGAAAAGTACTATATCCAAATCAAGGAGGTACTCGATACATTGGACATTGCTAATGAGGAGGCCACAGGGAAAAATTCAAATGTGAGAGGATTGGTTCGTATTAATACCGCAGTTGCGTTAGGGCGAATACATATATCTCGTATTGTAAATCAACTGCATGATATGTATCCCGAACTTTCAGTGGAACTCATCCTGACAGATACATTTATTGATCCTGTACATGACGGTGTCGATATTGCGATTCGGATTGGATCACTGCAAGATTCCGCACTAATTGCAAGAAAAGTCTGTGATCAGGTCTATATATTGTGTGCAAGCCCTGAATACTTGAAGCGCTATGGAACACCTAAAACACCTCAAGATATTCAAAAACATCAATGCCTAGTTTATAAAGGCGTTTCAGGCAGTCAAAGATGGTATTTTCGCCAGAATCTGCTAGATCAGCCTATTGAAATAGAGCCCCAAGGTCCTTTAAAGAGTAACAATGCCGAAGTATTGGTTTCAGCCGCATTGGAAGGTCGAGGGATTGTATTATTTCCTACATGGATTTTTAAGGAAGATTACTTTAAACATAAGCGCTTGGTTAAATTGTTTCCTCAATGGCTTTGCACAGTTGAACCTTATTCTGTGGGCATTCATCTGGTCTCTCCTGAAAACAGAATCCGTTCAAAAAAGGTGAGAACGGTTCTAGATTTTATCATGAAGGAAATAGGAGACCCTCCTTATTGGGATAATGTCCTTAATTTTTGAAACCAATAAAAATATTGTCCTATCA
Source organism: uncultured Acinetobacter sp. (assembly GCA_964579445.1). GTDB lineage: Bacteria > Pseudomonadota > Gammaproteobacteria > Pseudomonadales > Moraxellaceae > Acinetobacter. The sequence continues at coordinate 7,543 of CAZOGM010000060.1, read as the reverse complement.
TTTTTTTTAAAATCAACACTCAACCAATTCGGCAGATTTATTGAACTTATACTTTTTAAAAATAATGCGAGTAACAAAAGAGGATCATATCGATCCTCTTTTGTTTTCTCTATTCAATGATTAGCTTTGAGCATCAATGCTTTGACCATTCATGTCTAAGCTGTCATCACCCATTAAATAAAGGTAAGCAGGCATGATCATTTCAGGTGTAGCCAAAGTTTTTGGATCTTCATCGGGATAGGCTTTCGCTCGCATCGCTGTACGGGTTGCACCTGGGTTTATGCAGTTAAAACGAATATTCGGATACACATTTTCTTTAGCGAAAATCTGACTGACCGCTTCTATGGCAATTTTTGACACAGAGTACGCACCCCATTTCGGGCGAGCCTCACGGCCAACCCCCGAGCTTGCAAAAACCACTGATGCATTGTCTGATTGTTGTAGTAAAGGCATCAGTTCTTGCGTCATGACAAAAGGTGCACGTAGGTTCACTGCCATCACATCGTCCCAGTCTTCAATCGGATAATGTGCCAATTCAACGCGCTCGCCCAAGATACCCGCATTATGCAAAATACCGTCTAGACGACCAAACTGCTGCGCCAGTGTGTCATACAGCAGTTCATAATCATGCGAGTTGGCAGTCGAGAGCTGCAAAGGCAAAATGGCAGGTTGGGGCGCACCTAAGCTTTCAATTTCGTCATAGATGACCTCAAGCTTATTCAGCGTTCTTCCATGAAGTACCACTGTCGCACCGTGTAAGGCATAGCTTAGGGCCGCAGCACGACCAATACCATCACCCGCACCGGTAATCAAAATGATCTTATCTTTCAATAAGTCTGGGCGAGGTTGATATTCTGAATAATTCATAGACGACCTCCTTATTATTGGTTTTTCTCAATTTATTAAGCAGTGTTAAGCCGTTTTTTGGTTGACATCAATAAGTTCAAAGATGACTTGATGTAATTGTGACACATTCTCCACTATACAATCTGCATCCCATGCTGTTAAGTCATCTTTGTGTTCTAAAGGTAAATAACCGTAAGCTGCCAAAATGGTATACATACCTGCATTACGACCTGCGTCAATGTCACGAGGGTGATCGCCGACATAAATACAATTTTTCGCCTCAATTTGAATCTGCTGAGCCGCCAAATACATCGGCTCAGGATCAGGCTTAGTGTGTTTCACATCTTCAGGGCAGACCAACACAGCACAGCGCTCAGTCAAATTTAAAGCTTTCAGTAGAGCTTCACTGAGCCAACGTGGTTTATTGGTGACAATGCCCCAAGGAATCTTATTGGCTTCTAATGATTCTAAAAGTGGATACATGCCTTCAAATAGATCTGTATCTACCGCAATATCTGCACCATAAAGATCTAAAAAACGTTGACGATGTGCAAGGAAAACGGGATCTGTTACATCCATTTCTGGATAAACCAATTTCACCATTGCACGTGCGCCCTCAGACACTTGAGTACGAATGAGTGCTGCATCGACCACATCACGTTGTTCTGCACGGCACATCTCTTGAATAATGCGGATAAAATCTGCTGCTGTATCTATTAAAGTTCCATCTAAATCAAACAGAACCGCTTTCATTTTGCAACCTCATTCACGGTATAAACCATGTAATTCACATCGACATTGGGTGCTAGCCAATAGTTTTTGGTGAGCGGGTTGTAGTGTAAACCGGTCATATCTTTGAGTTTTAAATGTGCACCACGAATGTCATGCGCAAGTTCTGACGGCTTAATAAATTTATGATAATCGTGCGTGCCTTTTTTGAGTAGACGAAGCACGTATTCTGCGCCAATAATTGCAAACAAATAGGATTTTGGATTACGATTAATAGTCGAGAAGAACACATGACCATTGGGTTTTACCAATTTTTGGCAGGCTTGAATAATCGAGGCTGGATTTGGTACATGCTCAAGCATTTCCATGCAGGTCACAATATCGTATTGACCCGCTTGTTCTTCTGCTAGCTGCTCAACCGGAATTTGGCGGTATTCAATATTGCTGACATTTTCTTGTTCTGCATGCAGCCGTGCAACGTTAAGGGGTGCTAAACCCATGTCGATCCCGAGTACATCAGCACCACGGCGCGCCATGCTTTCAGCCAAAATACCGCCACCACAGCCCACATCTAATATCTTTTTACCGCTTAAACCACCTGCATGTTCATCAATCCAATTTAAGCGCAGCGGATTAATTTGATGAAGCGGGCGAAACTCTGAATGCTGATCCCACCAGATCGATGCAAGCGCTTCAAATTTAGCAATTTCTTGTGGATCAACATTAAGTTGCGTCATTGGAGCCACCTCAGCAGAGTTATATTTTATAAAATGAAAAAATTAAGTCTATACGGGTTAGTGTAGCGTTAATTCCAAAAAAAGCGATAAATCATATAAAAAAGTTCACAGAAGGAAAACGATTTTCCCATATTTGATTTATAGTGAGACCATAAGCTAAACAAAATGATTTAGAGGATAAAAAACGCAATGAAAAAATTGATTTTAGGTGGTGTGACAGCGGCTGTATTGATGGCACTTTCAAGTGCTGCAATGGCAAACTTCGTTGAAGGCAAAGATTACACTGTGCTACAAAATCCAGGCAAAGTGGAGGTTGCAGGTAAACTGGAAGTTCGTGAGTTCTTTTGGTATGGCTGTGGACACTGTTTTAGTTTAGAACCGCATATGCAAGCATGGCTGAAAAAAATTCCTAAAGATGTCAATTTTTTGCGTACGCCTGCGGCAATGAATAAAGTTTGGGAACAAAATGCACGTGGTTATTATGTGTCTGAAGCACTTGGTGTGCGTAAACGTACCCATCTACCTTTGTTTCATGCCATTCATGACAACGGTCAGCAGATTTTTGATCAAAAGTCTCAAGCTAAATTTTTCACTAAATATGGTATTCCAGAGGCGAAATTTAACAGTCTCTACAACTCATTTGCAATTACTGCAAAAGTCTCTCAAGCCAATAAGCTCGCACAGCAATACCAATTGACTGGCGTACCTGCAGTGGTTGTAAATGGTAAATATGTGGTGCAAGGCGATGACGGTAAAGTGGTGAAAGTGGTTGAATACCTATTGAATAAAGAACGTAAAGCCAAATAACTTAAGCACTTAAATTAGTATTAAAAAAGCCCTGCATCATGTGGGGCTTTTTATTGGAAAAAATAAAACTACGGATACAGAGATTAAGCAATCCATTTAATTTGCCTGTGTCTCTGCTTGCGTCGTCGGTTGCCAATTTAAAATCCCTTTAAAAATAAGCCGAACTTGCGTGATGGATTGTTTTTTAAGCACCAGTTTTTGTAGTTCAAGTTCCATACCTGAATACTGTCTACCTAGGGTAATCCACGACATAGCCCACGTGAAACATAGATTGATCAAAATATTGGAGAGAACTTTTAAATCATCGACATGGTGAAAATGTTGCACAACTTCAAATTTTTCTAAGTCTTGTGCCAAATCGATGTTTAAACATTCAATTTCACGGGCAATTGCACGGCGCACCATTTCCGAACCGCCCCATCGCTCTGCAATCATAAAAATCCATGGCATCGCATTCTGATCAATTGCCTCAAAAAACAAAGCCATACTGGTTTCTGCTTTGGCTTCAGGCTGAGCTAAACCTTGTCCGAGTTGGTGTAAAACGGTTTTTAAGTACAGTGCGACTTGATCAACCAATTCCTGACCCAGCTCATCCATATCTTGGAAATGCCGATAGAACGCCGTAGGAACCAAACCAACTTCACGCGCGACTTCACGCAAGCTAATGCTACTAAATGAACGACCCGATGTGCTTAAACTGAGCGCAGCATCTAATAAAGCCTGACGACTTTGCTGTTTTCGTTCATCCCGAATAGACATCGTTATACCTAAAATATGTGATCGAGATGAGTCTATCAAAAAATGTCACAAATTAAACGACCAATGTCAGTGAACGGGTGTTGACTCAATTTATAAAAAAGTTTAGTGTACATGTGTTCACTATGGGAACGTATGTTCACTCAATTAAATTGAAAGATAAAGAGGAACGCCATGAGCAGCTATATCTCCTACCAGCCTGAATGGATCCGTGAGGATTTTGTCGACTTTATTGCTGAAAAGATCAACCCTCTTTGGGCTTGGAAAAGAATTAAAGCCACGGTTGTTAAGACCGATTGTCTCAGCCCAGATTTTATTAAAATTCAACTTCGTCCAAACCGAAATTTTCCGCATCGAGCTGTCAAAGCAGGGCAGAGTATTTTGCTGACTGTGGTGATTGCAGGTATTCGTCAGCAGCGCAGTTATTCGATTGTTGAGATATTGGACAATGGCGATCTTATTCTTGGGATAAAAGCGCAAGGTCAAGTCTCGAATGCCATTCATCAATTAGAGCAAGGTGCTGTGGTAGAAATTTCCACACCTCAAGGTAATTTCGTTTTAGATGCAAATGATAGATCGATAGTGCTGATTGCATCGGGCAGTGGTATCACTGCGATTTATGCGCTCCTCAAACAAGCACTTGCTTCAAACCTAAATACTATTGATCTGATCTATTTCACCCGTGATGATGCGTTCCACGTGGAGTTGATGGCACTTGCACAGCAATATTCTCAGTTTCATTATCATCACATTAATACATTGGCTCAGAAACAGCATTTAGATTTAGATCTATTGAATCAGCGATGTCCCGATTATAAAAATGCCAAGACCTATGCATGCGGTGCAGCTGCCATGATGCAAAGTCTCAATCAGATTTATCAGCAGCAGAATATAACTGCACAGCTCAAACAAGAATATTTCCAGTTGAATGTAGACGAGAGTCTGCCGAATCAACCTATTCGCTTTCAACGCTCGCAAGTGGAGTTCACAGCAGATACCAATTTATTGGTCAGTGCTGAGCAAGCTGGACTAAAACCCACGCATGGCTGCCGAATGGGCATTTGTAATACCTGTACCTGTACCAAAATCAGTGGTTCGACCAAAAACGTCTTAACCGGTGAAATTGATCACGGCAGCAATACTCAAATTAAATTGTGTATTAGCCAAGCGGTGAGTCCTGTGGTCATTAACCTATAAATATAAATTCTTTAAACAGGCTTAATCCATAGCCCATGTGAAAGTGAGAACAATGATGAATATGTCAGTCACATTTCCAAGTTCAAGTAAATCAAAGCATTTAGAGCCAGAGCAAGTCGCTGAATTCGGTCGCCGTGTTGATGAAATTCGTCAGGCGATCATGGCGGACATTGGCGAGAAAGATGCAAAATATATTTACAAAATCCGTAATTTTGTTCGCTATAGCGAAATTTCATCACGCGCATTATTGATGTTTGGCGGCTGGATTCCGCCTGTGTGGCTGTTGGGCACTGCGCTTTTGGGACTGTCTAAAATTGTGGAAAATATGGAGCTGGGTCATAACGTCATGCATGGTCAGTTTGATTGGCTGAATGATCCCTCTTTAAATGGTGCTAATTATGATTGGGATACCATGTCTACTGGGGATGACTGGAAATACACACATAACTATATTCACCATACCTATACCAATATTGTGGGTAAGGATCATGACGTCGGTTATGGGTTACTTCGCGTCAGTCAGTCGCAGGCGTGGGAGCCGCGTTTCTTACTCAATATTCCACTTGCGATTCAGCTGATGGTGTTTTTTGAATGGTATGTGGGTGTTCAAAATTTACATCTAGAAGATGCACTAATTTATAAAACCAAAACATGGAAACAGGTCTGGGCAGATGCGAGCAAATTTCGCAAAAAAGTACGCCGTCAGGTATTAAAAGATTATGTATTTTTCCCCGTCATTGCAGGCCCCAATGCATTACCTGTTTTTATGGGAAATGCGGTGGCCAATGTCATTCGAAGTTTATGGTCATCTGCGGTCATTTTTAATGGTCACTTCACTGAAGATGCTGAAACCTTTGAAGCAGATAATACCGAGAATGAAACCCGTGCTGAATGGTATTTGCGTCAAATTCGAGGTTCAAGTAATTTTACTGGAACTGAGTGGTTACACATTTTAAGTGGAAATTTGAGTCACCAGATTGAACATCATTTATTTCCTGACATGCCAGCCAACCGTTACGCTGAAGCTGCACCTCAAATTCGTGCGCTGTGTGCGGAATATGGTGTGAACTATAACGAAGCCAATTTTATGCAACAGTTTGGCAGTGTCTGGGTACGTTTGGCGAAGTGTTCCTTGCCAAATTCAACACTGAACAGCTTATCAAGTAGGGTGCATTCGTTAAAAAGTAAATGGTTTGGATTGAAAGCATAAGGTCTGAAATGGATAGAGGAATAAGTTACAGAATTACTTTGCGAATCAATTCAGTAAAAAGCGAGATGAATCAATGAATCATCTCGCTTTGCTATGGATCTATACAACGCAGATGAACTGTACTGTGCAATCTAGAGAGAGCGGATCAAGAACCTGAACTTCGGCAAGGCATCTGTTATAATATGTGCAATCCATTTTTACACCATTTTCAGGACTCACTATGCGTATAGACCAACGAGCATTAGACCAATTACGTGATATTAAAATTACCCGCAACTACACGCGTTATGCAGAAGGTTCGGTTTTGGTTGAATTTGGTCATACAAAAGTGCTTTGTACTGCAAGTATTGATAACTCAGTACCACGGTTTCTAAAAGGTAAAGGTCAGGGCTGGGTAACTGCTGAATACGGCATGTTGCCACGTTCAACGCATACCCGTAGTGACCGTGAAGCGGCACGTGGCAAACAAAGTGGTCGTACTCAAGAAATTCAACGTCTTATTGGTCGTAGTTTGCGTGCGATGGTTGATTTGAAAAAGCTCGGTGAAAATACGATTACTATTGACTGTGATGTGATCCAAGCCGATGGCGGAACACGTACCGCAGCCATTACCGGTGCAGCAGTGGCTTTAATTGATGCCATGAATGTATTGCTTGAGAAAAAGAAAATTAAACAAGATCCATTAAAAGGTTTAGTTGCAGCCGTATCTGTCGGTATCTTCCAAGATGAAGTCCTGCTTGATCTTTGCTACGAAGAAGATTCAAACTGTCAAACCGACTTAAACGTCGTGATGACACAAGCAGGTGAATTTATTGAAATTCAGGGTACTGCCGAAGAAAAACCATTTACTCGTGCACAGTCGAATGCCATGTTAGATATGGCGGAAAAGGGTATTGCGGAATTGGTGAAAAAACAGCAAGACGCTTTAGGCTGGTAATTTGCACTCAGCACATTTAAAACGCATCCCTTGATGCGTTTTTTTATGGGTAAAGATCTGATTTTGATTAAAATAAATTTACAGAATAAAGACTTTAAGGTGAATAAGATAAAAATAGTATGACATTTAATTAATTTATTAAGAGGAGTGAATATGAAGTTAGTGATGGTTTTAATGTGCATTTTTGCCGTATTTATGACGGCCTGTGATTCACGTAATGATCGTGAAAACAATGAAAATGAATCGGTTTTGAAACAAAATTCTGACAACGACAACGACAACGACAACGACAACGACAACGACAACGACAACGACAACGACAAC
>CAZOGM010000059.1:11902-13635 GCA_964579445.1 uncultured Acinetobacter sp. | reverse complement strand
TTCTGTGGACCCCAATCATAGATTTTCTTTTGATAGGCATACCACATCATCCATAGACCAATCAAAATCATAGGCAGACTCAGGAATTGACCTTTACTCATCCATGCAATGAACAATTGACCATTGTCTGGTTCACGGAAGAATTCAACTACGAAACGCGCAATACCATAACCAATGAGGAATAATGCAGACACCGCCATACGTGGGCGAGGTTTTGAGCTGAACCACCACAGGATAATAAATAAAATTAAACCTTCACACAGTGCTTGATAAAGCTGAGATGGATGACGAACCAATTGTAACGGATCGGTTGGGAAGACCATTCCCAAAGCAAAGTTTGGATCTGAAACTTGACGACCATACAGCTCACCACCAATAAAGTTACCGACACGACCAAACATTAAACCTGTTGGTACACAGGGCGCAATAAAGTCGAGGGTCTGGAACCACGTCATTTTATATTTTTTGCACCACAATAGCATCGCCACCATAACGCCCAAGAATCCGCCATGGAAACTCATACCGCCTGTCCAGACTTGGAACAACCACAGTGGATTTGCCAAAAACTGCTCGAAGCCATAAAAGAATACATAGCCGACACGACCACCCAGTACAACACCCAACGCGCCATAAAAGATCAGGTCAGAGACCATATCGGGTGTCCAGCCGCGCTGTTTCGCCCGATAGGTTGCCAGCCCCCAAGCAAATAAAAAGGCAAGCAAATACATCAGCCCATACCAATGGACTTGTAATGGACCCAGTGATATCGCGACGGGGTCAATGGATGGGTAGGTCAGCATTCCTGTTCCTTGATATTTTGTTTTGCACAGATTTTAGCTGAAACATTTAAAAAATGTTGTACATTCAGTGTGTAAAGTTAAAAGGGCAGAATAATGTGCATTGTCGCAATTGCATGGCAAGTATTGAATAATAGACCGCTGTGTATGATTTCCAATCGGGATGAATTTTATCATCGTCCTGCATCGACCATCCGTGCATGGCCAAATAGCCCGATTATTGCGGGGCAAGATTTGCAGTCAAATGGTACTTGGATGGGGGTCACACCATCAGGTCGATGGGCAGTGGTCACCAACTTCAGAGAAGGTCAAAATAAAGCGGTGTATCCAACCTCACGTGGACACTTGATTCAAGCTTTTCTAGCGTCGGATAAAACCCCCATCCGTTTTGCCAAAGAAATTGAAAAGGTGCAATGTGACTATGCAGGCTTTAATTTATTTTTGGGCGATCAAACACAAGCGGTATATATGAGCAACCGTGGTGAAGCACCGCAAGTTTTACCCAAAGGGGTGTATGTCGTCTCTAATGGTTTAATGAGCGATGATTGGGAGAAAACCCGACATTTGCGTAAACGCTTTACCCAAGAATTTCTGCCCATGCTACAACATGACGATACACCGCAAGCGGATATTGAATATGCAGTTTGGGACATCTTAGAAGATGAGCGAAAAATTATCCCGACGCTACTACCTGAAACGGGCATTGCCATTGAAATGGAGGAATTGCTCTCTTCGACCTTTATTCAAAGTCCTGTGTATGGTACACGCTGTTCGAATTTCCTCAGTTTAAAGCATCAACACTTTGAATGGTTGGAGAAAACCCAACAGGGTGAGCATCAAGGTCAGATCATAAAAATGAACATAAAATTAGAATAAAAAAATACCGACATAAGGGTCGGTATTTTCAATACTAATCTAAAATCACAATCTAAGAAC
>CAZOGM010000059.1:9847-11802 GCA_964579445.1 uncultured Acinetobacter sp. | reverse complement strand
TACCGACATAAGGGTCGGTATTTTCAATACTAATCTAAAATCACAATCTAAGAACACAATCTAAGAACACAATCTAAGAACACAATCTAAGAACACAATCTAAGAACCCAATCTAAGATAGATATTTGAGGTCTTAAAATTGATTATGCGGTTTTCTTTGGCGCTTCTTGCTTAGGCGTTTCAAGCGCTTCACCCGCAATGGTTCCGCCGTCGACACGGGTAATGACGACTGTCGCAGAGCGTGGACGGCTTGGACTTATGCCTTTACTTAAGTTCAATGCACTAGGGTGATTTGACGGCCATACACCACCGGGATGCTGAACATTGACAAAGATTGCTTTGTAATCTGGTGTCATGGTTACACCGGTAATTTCACAGCCCGCAGGGCCTGTTAAGAAGCGACGCAGTTTGCTGTCATCAAGAACCGCACCTGTAGGTGTCAACTGGGTTGTAGCGCCTGCTTTAGCACTATTTACTTTGCCATCACCAATTGCGCCAGGCAGTGCTGCGAGCATCATGCAATTGGTTTCGTCGGTATAAGCGCCGTCATCGGTTTGAATCCAAAGTACACCGCGTGGATCGAACCACATGCCATCTGGGCTTGAAAAGTCATTGGCATTGCTTAAACCAGACAAGTTCACATTGGGTAGTGAATCTGCCTCTGCACCAAACAAGAAGATGTCCCAAACAAAGCTCAGTGCTGAAACAGTATCACCTGTTTCACGGAAGCGAATGATGTGACCGTTAATATTACCTTTTTCAATGCCACCTTTATCGTTGTCTGCATAATGACGGGGATTCGCTGCATCAATCGTGTGATTGGTTCCACGCTGTGAATTGTTGGTTAAGGTGACATAGACTTCGCCATTTTTTGGGTTCACTGCAACCCATTCTGGACGGTCCATCTTGGTTGCACCGACAGCATCACCTGCTAAACGCGCATTGACCAATACATCGGCTTGGTCTGCAAATTTATACTTTGCATAGCCTGAAATCAGTGGATTATTGATATTCAGTTCAATCCATTCACCTGAGCTTTTTTGAGTGGCATCATTAAAATTAAACTTCGCCACATATAGCTTGCCAGAGTTCATGTATTTATCGCCAGCTTTGTAGCCAGCATTAATGTCTTTCGGATCCCATTTCGCATCTGAAATAAATTTATAAATGTATTCGCCCTGTGAATCATCGCCCATATAAAATGCCAAAGGCTGACCTTCTATGGCACGACTTATACGGCAGTCTTCATGCGCAAAACGTCCTAGACCTGTACGTTTAACTGGGTATTCACGGTTATCAAACGGATCAATTTCCACGATCCAACCAAAGGTATTACTTGAGTTTCTAAAATCTGTGGCAGCATTTGCACCTGAAACTTTGGTTAACCAGCGCTCATAAATATCCTGAATTTGAATCCCTTGAATATCGGGTGTGCGTGAGTCCTCAGTCGCTTGAACGGTATGCCAGTTGTAAGAACTTGAAGATGGAATCTTATAACGTGCTAAAGATTCAAGCGTATTGCTATCGCGGTTTGTATCATCACGAGAAAAATACTGGTTAAAGTTTTCTTCAGTGGTGAGGTAAGTCCCCCATGGGGTATAGCCATTACCGCAGTTATTGATCGTGCCTAGAGTAAAGTCGCCATTTGGACTGATTTTGGTGTGTAGCAAGGTGTTGCCTTTGACAGGTCCTGCAAAATTAATCCGCGATGCCGCCGTAATGCGACGGTTGAAAACAGAGCTTTTATTCAGGCTTAACAGCTGAGTCATATTGTTTTTATGGACTTCAATAATAGACACGCCGTGACAGTTAATTTCACGAAGCGCTTCATCTTCAGAGCGTATTGGGGCTTTGATGGTATTTATAGCAGGGTGCAGTACCGTTTTGTCATCCACGTACTCATGGTTCATCACCAATAAGCCTGTTGCAGATTGCTTGGCATCAAAACGGCTATT
>CAZOGM010000059.1:8660-9747 GCA_964579445.1 uncultured Acinetobacter sp. | reverse complement strand
TTATTAAAATCATCGTCATCCCCACAACCTGTCAACGTACTGGCAAGGGTAATGGCAACTGCACCACCTGCAGTTTTGGTAATCAGATCACGTCGTGTCATGGTTTTTTGAAGTAAATCCGTAAATTCTGGATTGCCTGAAGTATTGCTATCGTAGTTATCATCGAATGGCGTAAAGTCAGTCATTTTTTATTGTCCACAGGTTTTAGATAGTGTTTAAAGTTGCTCCTAACTTAAGCAATATTTATGACGAGGCTTTGACGGTATGGTGACACTTTGATGACATAGTCAGGTATAAAAAAACAGACCGAAGTCTGTTTGAAAATGAATACAATCGATCAAGCCCGCCTTTTTTCAACGAATCGTCCAAGCACGATACCCAGTTCAAACAACAGCCACATGGGGATCGCAAGCATGATCATAGAGAGTGCATCGGGTGGGGTTACAAACATGGAGACAAAGAAGCATCCCACAATAATAAAACGTCTTTTTGCCACCAATTGCTGGGTTGATACCATCCCAATTAAAATCAAGAGCAGTGTAGCAATCGGGATTTCAAAAGTGAGTCCGAACACCAAAAACAGCTTCAAACAAAAACTTAAATAGCTGTTGATGTCGGTCATTGGGGCAACGCTGTCAGGTGCAACACTGATAAAAAAATGCAGAACAGACGGCAAAGCGACCCAGTAAGCAAAGGCAATGCCTGCATAAAAAAGCGTGATGCTACCAATGAGTAAGGGCAGTGCCAAAGATTTTTCTTTTTCGTACAAGGCGGGTCTAACGAAAGACCATATTTGGTACAAAATAAAGGGCATTGCCAGCATCAGTGCCACAAAAAAATTTAGTTTAAATGGTGCCATAAAGGTGGCAGTAACATCGGTTGCAATCATCGATGAATTTATGGGTAACTGCGCCCTCAACGGTTCAGACATCCATTGATAACTGGTATTGGCAAAGGGCAGTAAACAAAAAAACAGCACCACAATCAGTCCGACACTTTTAAATAAATGCTGCCTTAAAATCACCAAATGTTTGGTAATAGGCATTTCTTCAAGTGGTGCAGGAACTTGGGTTTGCTCAACTGTGCG
>CAZOGM010000059.1:6408-8560 GCA_964579445.1 uncultured Acinetobacter sp. | reverse complement strand
TGGTAATAGGCATTTCTTCAAGTGGTGCAGGAACTTGGGTTTGCTCAACTGTGCGAGGCAAGCTGGATGGGTTCATACCGCCTCCTGCAACATCATCATGGGTGACGAGGACACTTCCATAGGTGACGAGAACACTTGGTGCTTAGACATATTTGCATATTTAGGCTGTGAGGTCCTGAATACACCCGCTTGCTTCAAAGCATATTTTTTACTTTTGGTATGCTCCACATAGATATAAATGGGCGAAAAATTTTTATGGTCTGAAAGGGCTGTTTTTGGGTTATCGTTTTGGCACTCAGGTTTTTGTTGTTTTAGCGCTTGCATTTGAGCCTGCATTTTATGTTCGAGATCCTGAATACGCTTCATTTCATTGTGCAATTGTTCCTTGAGCTCTGACATACGTAGTTCTCGATCAATATCATTTTGCACATTACTGACCAGACGCTTCAATTTTCCATACCATTTTCCAGAAAATCGAGCCGCTTCAGGCAGTTTGTCTGGCCCGAGAACCAATAGTGCAATGATGCCAAACACCAACAGTTCCGTCATGCCTATATTCAGCATTGCAGATTCACCTTTTAGTGTTTTGCGGTGGTGTTTAAGTCATGTTTATTTTGATGTTCAATAACACGAGGCTCGTTTATCGAGGCATTGAGTTCATCTTCATCTTTGATCGATTTTTTAAAATCTTTGACTGCACCACCAACATCCTTACCCAAATTTTTCAGCTTTGATGTTCCAAAAAGTAAAAGCACTACAATTGCAAAAATCAGCACGTGCCAAATAGACAGACCCGCCATGAAACTCACCTTATCAAATTTATAATCACTGATTTGAACAGTTAAATATGACACTGCGTTGACGTTAATATTGCAGTTTGACGACAATGTAAAAACCCAATCAAAAATATGGAACTAGAAAAGAGAGGGCAAGGTGAGAATCATCAGAATAATTTTGTATATAAGACAGAGGAAAGCCCTGTTGAAATATTTATCGCATAAGCTTCTTTATAAAGACTGAGCCTTTCGATGAATACTCGTATGCTGTGATAGCATACAGCGAGCTTTATTCTTGACTACAGCTGCAATGGCACTGATTCTTCCTTTTATTTCATTCCTGATTGGTTATTGTGCAGTTCAGCACTTAACGCGTTTTCGCCCTTTTTTTGCTATGATTTTGGCGAAAGTTCTGATTCCAATCATCATTATCTACAATATGGTTTTTTATCAGCAGGGCAGCGTTTGGCTGATGTTATTTAGCTTTTTTGCCTCGCTGTTGATGTATATATTTTTTTACTTTGCTTATAAAGATCACTTAAAAGCACTCTGTTTGAGTTACCTGAATATGGCATGGCTAGGATTTCCCTTTGCTTTAGCATTATTTGGTGCAGAAGCCAGTAGCCCTATGGTGGCACTGTATATTGGGGGTTCAATCTTTGGCAATATTTGCGCCATTATGGCGGTTAGTACCGAGCGACAATCTGCGCTTAAAGTGGCTCAGAAAGTCAGTCTTTCACCGCCAGTAATGGCGCTTATGATTTCTGGGTTATTGTCTTTTTGGGATTTTTCAGCATACCAAGATCATGCTTGGGTAGCGCTTATTTATCAACTCGATAAATGGCTGATGACCTTTACGGGAATGTGTATCTTGGGCATGTGGTTAAGCCAAGTCAAAATACAAAAACAAGATCTGATTGAAAGTCTGAGCTTCGCGCTACAAAAATTCGTTATAGGTGTCGTGTTTTGTTTAACCGCCTATAGCGTATTGCCGATACCCCATGATGTTGTCATTTTTGCAGTCATGTTGATGTTTTTTTTGTTACCTCCTGCGGCCAATATTGTGGCGTTAGAGACGCATTATCAGGGAACAGGTCACTCGGCTAAATATATCGCTTCTGGTACGCTGGTAAGCATTGTCTTCATTGGAATATATGGGCTAGTGTTACATGCTTTGCTTTAATTCTTAAACCTAAATTTAGCATTTGATCAATTATTTCAATTACATAGATAAAAGTATAGGCACTGATAAAAAAGAGGTCTCAGGTAGAGATCTCTTTTTTATGCTGCAATATTTCTTCTCATTACAAAATGAGCGGTAGAATTACTGCGTTAAGCTTGCTTTAAACAGCTGCATAGCTTGACCACGATGACTG
>CAZOGM010000059.1:0-6308 GCA_964579445.1 uncultured Acinetobacter sp. | reverse complement strand
GAATTACTGCGTTAAGCTTGCTTTAAACAGCTGCATAGCTTGACCACGATGACTGATTTTGTTCTTGTCTTGTTTGCTCATTTCGGCGCTCGAAATGCCCAGTTCAGGCAACCAAAATAACGGATCATAGCCAAATCCATGTTCACCGCGTGCATGTTCGAGCACTTCACCTTTCCAAATGCCTTGGAAAATTTGCGGTAAAGGATCTTCAGCATGTTGAACCAAGGCCAACACACAGACAAACCATGCTTCAATCACCTCACCTTCTTTACGCAGTGGTTTTAAGTCGCTTAAGAGTTTGGCATTGTTCGCGGCATCATCGCCATGCTCGCCCGCATAACGTGCAGAATAAATACCTGGCGCGCCGCCGAGTGCAGGAACGCAAATGCCTGAATCATCCGCAATGGCAGGTTTTCCTGAAATTTTAGCGGCATGACGCGCTTTAATAATGGCATTTTCAACAAAACTTAAACCGTCTTCAATGGCATCTTCAATATTGAGCTTGCCTTGTGCAATTACGTCAACAGGAAGATTAAGCTGTTCAAACAGCTTTTCAAACTCTGCAATTTTGCCTTTATTGTTGCTGGCAAGAACCAATGTCCCTTGAGCTAACCAATCTGTAGATGCCATAAAATTTCATCATCATAATCATAAATTTCGCTTAGTGTAGCAAAGTTGCTGAAGCTTCGAGGCAATAAAAAAGCACCCGAAGGTGCATTTTTAAATTGGTATTTTACAGAGATATTCAATTACTGCGCTTGAATCCATTTGTCAGCACGATCACGCGCGGTACGGATTTGTTCAGGACTCAAGTTTGCAGCCAATGCGGTCTTTTTGGTTTCAGACAGGTTAATGACTTTGTTGTCTAACATGCCATCACGGGTCGAAAGTTCGTACCACTGGTATGCACCCATGTAATTTTTCTTTTGCTCTTCCATCACCGCCAAGTTAAAGCTTGCACGGTTGTCGCCATGGCTGGCTGCTTTTTCAAAGTAAGATCGGGCAAGCGTTTCATTTTTAGAGACCCCTACGCCGTCTGCATACATACGACCGACATTGAGCTGTGCAGAGGAAATACCTTGGTCTGCAGCTGCTTTAAACCACGTAAATGCTTGTTTCAAATCTTTGTTAATTTCTTTACCTTGCTGATAATGATTGGCAAGATAAAATTGTGCAGCAGGTTGACCGGCTTTGGCTGCTTTTTGCAAATCAGCCACAGGCATATGTGAGTACTGTGCCGCTTGAGCTGAAATTGATTGCTGTTGCTTAGGTACATAGTCCGCATGTACTTGAAGGCTCAATAACCCCAAAAATAATGTACTGCCTAATATTAGTTTTTTCATAGAGCGCTCACTCGATAAATAGCGACTTCACCAAATAAATTCGGAAGGTGCTTACTGAGTAAGCTACCTTGTTGATTTCCATTCACGGCAAGTCGGTCAATAATTTTGATCTGATTTTCAGCACAAAGTGCTTCAAAATCGCGAAAAGTGCATAGGTGGATATTTGGTGTGTTATACCACATATACGGTAATGCTTCTGAAACAGGCATCTTTCCTTTAATGGCCAAGAAAGAACGTGTCTTCCAGTGGGCAAAGTTAGGAAAAGTTATAATCGCTTGCTTCCCGACACGCACCATGTCTCGTAAAAGAACATCAGGCGCATCTACAGCTTGCAAAGCTTGTGCCATAACCACATAGTCAAAGGACTGGTCGGCAAAGCGTCCCAAACCGAGGTTCAAGTCTTGTTGGATGATATTTAACCCGCGACTGACCGCAATTGCAATCTTTTCCTGATCAATTTCGAGTCCATAGGCGCGAATTTGATGTTTTTTGCCCATTTGTGATAACAATTCGCCATCACCACAGCCCAAATCAAGCACGCTCGAACCCGGACGAATCCATTTATCTGCTAACTGTTGATCAATACGCATTAAACGGCCTCCTGAGCTGTCATTTGCAAATGTTCAGGTCCACCCAAAAAGGCTCTTAAGGTTTTTACGTATAGCGGAATAGGAAATAAGAACGAGTCATGACCTTGCTCAGCATCAACATCGATATAACTCACGGGCTTTTGACAAGTAATCAGTGCATCGACAATTTCTTGTGAACGCTGCGGGGTAAAGCGCCAATCTGTGGTAAATGACACTACTAAGAAACGACACTTTGTATTTGCCATGGCTTTGGTCAGGGAAAGCTCATATTCACGTGCAGGATCAAAATAATCGAGTGCCTTGGTCATAATCAAATAAGTATTGGCATCAAAGTTACGACTGAACTGCTCACCTTGATAACGTAAATAGCTTTCCACCTGAAATTCGACGTCAAAGCCATACATAAATTTGCCAGACTTTAAGTCACGACCAAACTTTTGCTTCATGGCTTCTTCAGATAAATAGGTAATATGACCGACCATGCGTGCCAAAATTAGACCACGCTTCGGATAGCTATCTTGCTCCAAATAACGTCCATGATGAAAATCTGGATCTGACAAAATCGACTGACGCGCCACTTCGTTAAAGGCAATATTTTGTGCAGAAAGTTTTGGCGCAGATGCAATGATCACACAGTTTTTTAAACGATCAGGATAATCTACTGACCATTGAAGTGCTTGCATACCCCCCAAAGAACCACCAATCACGGCATACCACGTTTCAATCTCTAAACGATCTGACAGCATCGCTTGAGTTTTAACCCAGTCACGCACGGTTACCAGTGGAAAATCTGGACCATATGGACCGTTTTCATTTTCAGGATTAGGTGAGGTTGGGCCAGTTGAGCCATTACAACCGCCAATATTGTTCAGCGCGACCACAAAAAACTTGGATGTATCAATAGCTTTACCGGGTCCGATACATGCATCCCACCAACCGACTTTTTTATCATCTTCATGATGGTAGCCTGCCGCATGATGATGTCCAGATAAAGCATGACAGATCAGAATTGCATTGGATTTATCCGCATTAAGCGTACCGTAAGTTTCGACCATCATGTCAAAACGAGGGAGAATTCGACCACATTCTAATGCGAGTGGTTCTTCAAATTGGAACTTTTGTGGCGTTACTAAGCCTACGGAGTCAGCTGGAAAAGACACAGGATTGATTCGCCTTAAATCTTTAGTATGAATAAATAAAAGGATACCACTTGAGGATATCCTTCTAAAGTCATTTTAATGTTATTGCATATCGCAATTGCTTATACCGCTGCGCCTACAACCTGTGCAGGGCTGAGTACACCTTGTGCAATCAAGCGGTTAGCGCTAGCAATAATCGCTTCAATAGATGAAGTGACAATATTATCGTGCACCCCTGCACCAAATGCAGACTTACCTGTACCTTTGACTTGAAGTTCAATTAAAGCTAAGGCTTTAGCATTTGCACCCGAACTGATACTGCGCTCTTCATAGTTTAAAACATCAATTGGTAGTTGAAGGGCATTTAACACTGCCGAAATTGGTCCATTGCCTGAACCGCGTAATTGCTGTGCTTCACCATCAATTTCTACATCTAAACTAATCACTTGGTTGCCATTTTCATCAGACAAGCGGTAGTTTTGAACGGTATAAAAACCGTGTTTAGTATTGACGTATTGTTCTTTAAACAATGCCCAAATATCTTGTGCAGTGACTTCTTTGGCCTGTTCATCCGTGACTTGTTGCACAGATTGAGAAAACTCAATTTGTAAACGACGTGGTAAAACCACATTGTAATTTGATTCTAATAAATATGAAATTCCACCTTTACCTGACTGTGAATTGACGCGAATCACGGCATCATAGTCACGACCTAAATCTTTCGGGTCGATGGGTAAATAAGGCATATCCCACATGTCTTGGTTCTTTTGGAACTCAAAACCTTTCTTAATCGCATCTTGATGTGAACCTGAGAACGCGGTGAAGACCAAATCACCTGCATAAGGATGACGTGGATGAACTGGCAAACCTGTACATTCTTCAATGGTTGCAATGATTTCATTGATATTCGAGAAATCAAGTTCAGGAGCAACACCTTGGGTGTACATGTTCAATGCAATCGCAGCAACGTCGACGTTACCCGTACGTTCACCATTACCAAACACACAGCCTTCAACACGATCTGCACCTGCCATAATGGCAAGTTCTGATGCCGCGATGCCACAGCCACGGTCATTGTGACAGTGCACTGAAATGATGACGCCATCACGACGTTGAAGGTTGCGGTGCATCCATTCAATTTGGTCGGCATAGACATGCGGACCTGACACTTCAACGGTTGCAGGTAAATTTAAAATCACCTTATTGGTCGGCGATGCTTCCCAAATTTCAGTCACCGCATCACAAACGTCTTTAGCGACCTCAAGTTCAGTTGCGGTAAAACATTCTGGACTGTACTGGAACACCCAATCTGTATTTGGATATTGTGCTGCGTATTCTTTGACTTTTTCAGCCGCATTGATCGCAAGTTTTTTCGCACCTGCAACATCAACATTCAAGACTTTTTCACGGAAAGTCGGAGAGTTTGAGTTGTAAATATGCACAATCGCGCGCTTAGCACCTTCTAAAGATTCGAAAGTACGTTGAATCAAATGATCGCGGGCTTGAACCAATACTTCGATATAAACGTCATCTGGAATGTGATTTTTTTCGATCAATTTACGAGTGAAATCAAAGTCGATTTGCGATGCTGAAGGAAAGCCAATTTCAATATGTTTAAAGCCAATTTTCACCAACATTTGGAACATTTTAAACTTTTGTTCAATGTCCATCGGTTCGAAAATTGCTTGGTTACCATCACGCAGGTCGGTACTCATCCAAATAGGCGCTTTATTGATTTCATTGTTTGGCCATTGGCGGTCTGGCAAGTCTACACGTTGATACATGCGACGATATTTTTTACTTGGATCTGCCAACATCATGAGGTAACTCCTTGCGTCGTATGCACTGCTCGAATCTTGGGTAAAGGCAGCGCGCTACAAAGATAGATTGTGTCTATTTTAGCCATTTACAAGCATTGTTTGGGTCGGTGTGGATTCAAGATAAATCTTTAAATTCATATGACTGAGTTCAACCGAGACTATTCTTGTAAATTTATAGCTTAAAGTTTAATCCAGCTAAACCGAAAATTTTTTCCTATTTTTATAGATTTTAGTCGTATCTTAATAAAGTATTTCTGATACAAATGAATTGTTGATAAAATTTTTCAAAATAAATTGTTAGAGTTTGCTTTTTTTTCAAAAATGGGCAAATCAGGTTGGTTTTTTTGCATTTATAGATTGCTTGGGTATTAAAGCTCAGCCCATTTGCGCATGAGGTTGTGATACATACTGGTGAGCTTGATTACTTCAGCATGATGATCACCCAATTCAACACGTAACTTTTGTATGCTTTGATCCAGGTTGAACAACATAAAACGGTCAGCATCATCACGGATCATACTTTGTACCCAAAAGAATGAAGCAATACGGCAGCCTGAGGTCACAGCAGTCACTTCATGCACACTGGTTGATGGATAAAGAATCATATCTCCCGCAGGCAGTTTCACTTCGTGATAACCATAGGTATCTTCTACAACGAGTTCTCCACCTTCATACTCTTCAGGTTCACTTAAAAAAACTGTGCAAGATAAATCCGTTCTTAATCGATCATTTGAACCGCGAATACGGCGAATTGAATTGTCGACATGAAAACCAAAGGCTTCATTATTTTCATAGCGATTGAATAAGGGCGGAATAATATCCAGTGGAATTGCAGCCGATAAAAACAGGGAATGCTGACCCAACGATTCTAAAATAATGGTACTTAAATGATGTGTGAGAGGATGATCTTCTGAAAGCTGTTGATTTTGTTTGACTGTTGCAGACAAGGTGCCTGCCGTAACTTTTCCATTCACCCATTCAACTTGATCCATTTCTGCACGGAAATACTTGATTTGCTCTTTGCTCAAGACATTGGGAATATGATGAATCACGATCTATAGCCTTTTGAATGGTATTTTCATTTTAGAGAATAAAAATAGCCCCAAATGTGAGGCTAGACAAGTAAAACCATAAATGAATTATGGTTTTACTTTAAGCTTTAAAATTAAATTCTAAATTTTAGAATTTAAAGTTTGCAGACAATACTGCACTACGTCCTTCAGCTTCTGTTGCATAGTGAGATGCATAAGCTTTAGTGAAATAGCGCTTGTCTGAAAGGTTGTTTACATTCAGTTGTAAATCTACATTTTTGTTGACTGTATAACGGCCCATAGCATCGTAACGAACATAACCATTGACGTATTTTGTATTCGCTGCATCACCAAAGACTTTGTCCATGGCAATAGCGCCTACACC
>CAZOGM010000058.1:0-13686 GCA_964579445.1 uncultured Acinetobacter sp. | reverse complement strand
GTCACATAAGCATTGTACTGACTTTGCTTGGTTTGAACTAAAGACAAACGTGCATTACGCGTGGTGGCTTGTGCATCAAGTAAATTCTTCAATGCAATTGCACCATTACGATAACGGACTTCGGTTAAACGTTCTGTTTTTTCAGCCAATTGCACATTACGCTCTTGTAAAGCCACTTGCTTATCCAGTTCATTACGTGCCGACAGCGCATTTTCGACATCTCCAAAGGCTTGATACAGCGTTTGACGATATTGAATAATCGATTTTTCATATTCGAGTTCATTCACTTTTAAGTCACGTTTCATATCATTCCACTGTAAAAATGGAAGAGACAATCCCGCACCTAATATCGCAGCAGGGTTGGACAAAACATTGCTTAATGAAGTACTTGAACCACCTGTTGTTAAGCTTCCTGTCAAGCTTACAGAAGGGTAATAACTGGCTTGATTCGCATCTTTATTGACAAGCGCTTTACGCAAACGTAGTTCAGAGGCTTTTAAGTCAGGTCTGCGTGACAACAACTCCGCAGGTAAACCCGAGGAAATTTGTGGCAATGCATTGCGTGGTAAGCGCTGAGGTTCAGCAATATTCAGCTGTTGCACAGGTTGTTGTAATAACACGGCAAGTGCAGTGCGTGTTTCAACTTTCTGCTGTTCAATCTGACTTAAGGTTGCGCGTTGACTTTGTACTGCTTGCTCAGCTGAAGTTAAATCGAGTCCAGAGACGGCACCTGCACGATACTGAATCTGAACCAACTCATAGGTTTTTTGGGTGCTGGCTAAATTCTGCTGTGCAACGGCATAGCGCTCATTTAAATAGCCCAATTGCCAGTATAAATTGGCTGTGGTGGCTATTAAACTTTGTGCCGTGGCTTGTAAGTCTTGTTCAGTGGCTAAAGCTTCCCAACGAGAGGCTTCTGTTTGATTGGCAAGTTTGCCAAACAAATCTAATTCATAACTTAAGCCCGGATAGTTCAGCGAAATACCATTGGATGAATTTCCATCGCCATCTAAACTCAAACGATGACCCACAGATGCGCCTGCAGATCCAATCCGAACCCCTTGCTGACTTTGGCTTTGTTTGGCTTGAATCCGTGCTTGTTGTAAATTGATTCCAGCCACAGCCAAATCTGAATTTACACTCAAGACTTGATTCACGAGGCTATTGAGCTGAACATCATTAAATAGTGTCCACCACTGATCCGCATAGGCATCTGCATGCACTTGTTTCGCGGTCGTTTGACTATTTTCAAAGCCTTGGGGGATACTGACAGTCGGTTGTTCATAAGGTGTCTTGACCATGGCCGCACAGCCCACCAGCGAACTTGTGAGGATTAAGGCGGTTGCAAGTTTAGTTAAATTCAATTGCATCATATTTTCCTTATTCTCTAGACAGGGCATCGACTGGGTTAAGACGAGCAGCATTACGTGCAGGAATAAATCCGAACACAATCCCAATGAGGCTTGAGCAGATAAAGGCTGCGACAATGGAGGTAGTTGAATATGCCATTTGGAAAGTACCGCCGGCAAAGTGGGTAATCAGCTGACCAATTCCTAAGGATAACAGCACGCCTAAAATACCGCCCAAAATACACACCAAAACTGCTTCAATCAGGAACTGCTGTAAAATGTCACTTTGACGAGCACCCACCGCCATACGTACCCCAATTTCTTGAGTACGTTCTGTTACAGACACCAGCATAATGTTCATGACCCCAATACCACCCACTACCAGCGAAATCACGGCAATCGCTGAAATGAGTAGCGTCATGGTTGCTGTCGTCTGCTGAATGGTCTCACGAATGCTGTCCGCATTTTGCGTAAATACATCTTGAGCACCGTGACGTTGAACCAATAAATTTAAAATGGCATTTTCAGCGGCTGCACTTGGGTATTCATCTTTAACACGCACAATGATGCTGCGTACATTCGATTGACCGAGCATACGGCTCATTACAGTCGAGTAGGGCAAATACACGTTTAAACTGTCCGAATTACCCATCATGCTCTTTTGTGCATCAATCACCCCAATAATACGACTGGGTACGCTTCCCAATAGAATCACTTGACCGACTGGATTACTGCCATCTGCAAAAAAGGTGTTCTTGGTGTTGTCGTCAATCACCACATCTTGTGCTTGTTGAGTCACACTATGTTTGTCAAAGGGTTGACCTGATTGAAAAGTGAGACCTTTGACATAAAAGAAGTCTTCACTGACACCATTTACAGTGGTCGAGGCCTCAATGTCTTTAAAACGCCCCGTGACACTGCTGTTCACCGAAGGACTGACACCATCCACATAAGGCTGTTCAGACAATGCTTCTGCATCGGCAGGAATCAGAGTCTTGCTTTGAGAGGATCTAGAGTTATCACCAAAACCACGACCTTGATAAACGGTAATGGTATTCGTTCCAAGACTACTGATATTTTCTAAAATTTGTTTTTGCGAACCATTGCCCAGTGCAACCACAGATACGACAGAGGCAATACCAATAATAATGCCGAGCATAGTCAAGAAAGTGCGCATGCGATGCGCATTCATGGCCAGTAGTGCCATGCGGAAAGCTTCACCTAAACGATCAAAAGCCGAGCGCCAAGAGGAAATCTTCTTTTGATCGGCCCGCACCAGTGCTTGTTTTTCAAGTGGAGCATCATCGGTTTCTGGAACATTCGGTTCATCTGAAATGATATTGCCGTCAGAAATTTCAATAATTCGCGTGGCATTTTTAGCAACGTTATGATCATGTGTCACCAAAATAATAGTATGACCTTTAGCATTGAGTTCACGCAAAATACGCATGACTTCAATACCGCTGTTCTTATCCAATGCACCTGTCGGTTCATCGGCGAGAATCACATCACCACCATTCATCAGCGCACGTGCTATAGAAACACGTTGCTGCTGACCACCCGATAGCTGACTGGGACGGTTTTGGGTTTTATCGCCCAAACCTAAATCAGTCAGAATATCTTTGGCACGCTGTTGCCGTTCAGATGCATCTGCGCCTGCGTAAATAGAGGGCACTTCAACGTTGCCTGCCGCATTTAAATCCCCCAGCAAATGATAACGCTGGAAAATAAAACCAAAATACTCACGGCGTAACTTTGCCAGTTCATCGGGTTCGAGTTCGCGTGTTTCACGACCTTTAACTTTATAACTGCCATGGGTTGGCTTATCGAGACAACCCAAGATATTCATGAGCGTGGATTTACCAGAGCCTGATTGACCTACAATGGCCACCAACTCTCCGGGATAGATCTCTAAATTTACGCCTTTTAGAATCTGAACCGTAGATTCGCCCGCAGGGAATTCACGAACCAGATTCTTGACCTCAAGCAGAGGCTGCTGATGTTGAGTCATGATTACATTCTCATTGGGCCAGCGCCACCGCGAGCACCTCGTTTCGCGGCATCATTTGAGGTGTCAGAACCATCGGCAATCACCACTTGGTCCCCTTGTTTCAAACCACGAATGACTTGAGCTGTTGCGCGGTTGTTTAAACCAATCAGAACAGGGGTAGGTTTAGCTGAACCATCCGCTTGTAAAACACGAACCATGGCAACCGAAGCTTTACCTTGAGCCACTAACTGCTTTTCTTGATCATTCAGTTCTAAGCGTTTTGGACGTTCGCCGGCAGCACGTTCACCACTTTGTTCACCATTACGTTCAGCACGTGCAGGTCGTTCACCACGTTCTGCATTTGCACCTTCAGATGCATTTTGACCACGACCACGTTGTGGGCGATTTGATGTTTGCACCGCAGCAGATGGAATGGTCAAGGCATTTTTAGCTTCTGCCAACACGATATAAACTTGTGCAGTCATATCAATGCGTAACTTGCCATCTTCATTCGGTACATCAAACAAAGCATTGTAATACACGGCAGTGCTTGATGAGGTTGAGCTGTTGTTGGTTTCGGTATTGATAGAATTCGGTGCCGGTTCAACTTGACGCAAAGTGGCATAATGTTTCTTGTCATTGTTACCCAGTGTCGTAAAGTAAACCGTTTGACCCTCTTCAACACGCATCACATCTGCTTCAGAGATTTCAGCTTTGACTGTCATGGTGTCAAGTTTGGCCAATTTTACAATCGTCGGTGCGCTCTGATTGGCGTTTACGGTTTGACCTTCTTCAGTCACAATCGCAACGATTGTACCGTCCATCGGTGCGACAATTTGGGTGTAACCCAAGTCTTCTTTGGTGGTCGCTAAGCTCAAACGTGATTGCTCAATCTGTGCGTTAATCGCCACAATATCCGCTTGCGCAGTTTTATAACTGGCTAGAGCAGACTCTAACTCAGCACGAGAGGTTGCATCTTGTGCATACATTGCTTGCTGACGTTTGTATTCAGCTTCCACTTTCGCCAAGTTGGCTTGTTTGACCGTTAACTGTGCTTGTTGGTTTTTAATACTGGCTTCTGCGGTTTTCAAATCGTTTTCTTGGCGAACCGAATCAATCTGTGCAATCAATTGACCTTGTTTGACTTGGTCACCCAATTTCACATACATCTTTTTAACCTGACCCGATACCTGCGCACCAACGCTTACCATTTTGGTGGCTTCAAGAATACCCGTTGCCAATACAGAATTTTCAATATCCCCACGACTGACCTCTGCAGTGATGTATTGCGGTTTTTCATCTTTAGGTTTGAAGAAATACCAAGCCGCGAAAGCCACAGCAATGACGATGACAGCTGCAATAATCAATTTCATTGGTTTTATTTTTTGCATGGCAATATTGAAAACATTAAAAAATTGTTCAAATTATAAGGTTGAAATGAGGATTAAACGTGAATTTTTTAAAAAATTTGAAAATGAGAATGGTGATGAATGACTTTGTCGATCTTATTGGTGTTTTAAGTAGGGAATAAGGTTTTTCCGCAGAGTTCGGCAATGCACTGTTGAATCAAATGTGCTGGGTTTTCTTGGCTTTTGCCTTTAATCGCAGCATCAATTCTGAGTAAAAGCGCGGGCCAACTTAAAAATTGCTGAGGATTTAAACGTCTTAATGCTTGCTGATAGTTACTGACTTTGGTTTTCCAAATCCCAAGCTGCAATGCATTTTGTGGCTGCTCAAAAAGCTGCATCAATAAACGCATTTCTTTACTGAGTGTCCACAAAATCAAGCTATAAGGTTCGCCAGATTCAATTAAATATTGAAAGGTTTTAATCGACTGTGCAAGGTTACCTGCGATCATGGCATCACTTAAATCAAACGTGGTGTAGCGAGATTGATCTTGCAGACATTCGTGTAACTGTTCAATCTGAATCTGAGACAGTTCAGGGAAGGTGTCTGCCACGCGCATGAGGCTATTTTTTGCCGCCAGTAGATTATGCTCATGATGGGCTTCAAGCCATTGCCATGCATCTTGTCCCAGTTGAATGCCCAGTTTTTCAGCTTCTACTGCCAATATGCGTTGACGGTCTTGGGCATAGTTTGCCGTGAGTGCCACCACCACGCCATTGGCTTCGACCACCTGAAAAAAAGCCGACTTTAAGCTACTGCTGTCTTGCTTCGGCATCACAATCAACAGCAAATTGTGCTCATTATGCTGAATATAATGCTTAAGTAATTTGAGTGTGGCCGCATCAGGTTTGATATTGCCGTGCACCTCAATCGCTAGATTTTGAGAAAATAGCGAAAGGCTATTTAGTGCATTAAATACATTTTTCCAGTCACTGACACTGTTGATGTCATAGCGTTCGCGTTCAATTTGATGTGTCGCCCAATTTTTACGAAAAGCATCCAGCAAATTTTGTTCAAGCAGCGGCTCTTGACCATGTAAAATCCATGCGCCGCGGGCTTGATCTAAGCGTTTAAGTGCTTGGAGGTAGTCTATTTTCATGCTGAATCGAACTTATGGGTTTTCAGATTGAGCAGGTTGAACGTTTTGCTGTATCGGGAGTTGCACATTGACCTGCGCTTTAGGCAAGCGGTTCGCTGCAATTTGACGCGTCATTTGCTGCGCAATATCATCAATCAAAATCTGACTTAAATATTTATTTTGCTGATCATCGGTGTTGACCGTTGCAACATCGTATTGGTAACTACGTGAAGCTGTTAACGTGCGTGGCTCGGTAATTGGATTACCTTGACGGTCCTCAATTTGAAAGGTGACAGACAAACGTAACAACACTTCAATCAGACTACCATTTAACTCGTGACGTACAGGCTTATAGTCTAAAACACGGAGTACGTAGGCATCATTGGCATTACTGAGTTGAACACCAGTTGCGGTCAAATACACGCTGAGTTTCTTTTCAAGTTCTGAGGTGTTGGCCGGTAAAATAAGTTGTAATTTGGTATAGACCAAAGGCGTTGCCGTTGGATTTGTTCCTTTTAAATGGAAGCCACAGCCTACAAAGCCCGCACTTAAGCCCAAAGTTAAAACAACAGCTGCTAAACGTTTGCCCAAATGCATGTTTGATCCTCGGTGTATTTTCCTAATTTTTAAAAGGAAGATAAATGAATGTTCTGATTGTATGTGCAAAGCCCGTTGGCTGGCAACGGGCTTTGTTTGGGAATTGTTTTTAATCCCCCTAAATCCCCCTTTTTGAAAGGGGGACTTTCCGAACCATCTTATAAAAATGGATTCTCCTCCCTTTTTCAAAGGGAGGTCGGGAGGGATTTAATTAAACCACCAAGTTTACAAGTTTATTCGGAACCACAATTTCTTTCTTGGTTGGACCCGTCAAGAATTGTTGAACTTCAGGTAAGGCTTTTGCAAGCGCTAAAATCTCATCTTTCGAGATATCGACTGCCACTTCTAACTTGCCACGAAGCTTACCGTTGACTTGAACCACAATCGTTTGCGTATTACGTGTTAATGCAGATGCATCGACAGTAGGGAACAATACTTTTTCCAATTCAATACCAAATTCAGCCAATAAAGTTTGGCTTAAATGCGGTGCAAATGGTGCAAGTAAAGTGAGAAGCGTCGTAATGGATTCACGAGCAACCGCAACGTCATTGTCATCTTTCGCTTCAAATTTATTGTTCGCGTTAAGTAATTCCATCATCGCTGCAATCGCAGTGTTAAATGCATGACGACGTTCAATGTCATCACCCACTTTTTGGATGGTTTCGTGGGTTTTACGGCGTAGGTCTTGCGCATCTTTAGACAAGTTTGCTTTATCAATGTTAGTCGCAGCATTGCCTTTTTCAAGGAAACCAGTTGCCAAACGCCATACACGTTTTAAGAAACGGTTTGCACCCTCAACACCTGCATCAGACCATTCTAAAGATTGATCAGGAGGCGCCGCAAACATCATAAACACACGAGCCGTATCTGCGCCGTATTGATCAATAATAGATTGTGGGTCGATACCGTTGTTTTTCGACTTCGACATTTTTTCTTGACCGCCAACGACAACGTCCTGACCATCTTCTTTGTATTTTGCAGAAGTGATACGACCTTTGTCATCTTTTTCAAGATCAATGTCAGCTGGGTTAAACCACGTTTTCTTACCTGAATCTGCTTCACGGTAATAGGTATCAGCCAAAACCATACCTTGCGTTAACAAGTTAGTGAATGGCTCATTGCCTTGTACTACGCCTTCATCACGCATCAATTTGTGGAAGAAACGTGCATAAAGTAAGTGCAGAATCGCATGTTCAACACCACCGATGTACTGGTTCACAGGCAACCACGTTTGACCCGCAGCAGGATCAACCATACCGCCTGTAAACGCTGGAGATGCATAACGCGCGTAGTACCAAGATGACTCTACAAAGGTATCTAATGTATCCGTTTCACGACGAGCATCACCGCCACAGCTTGGGCATGATGTTTCATAAAATTCAGGCATTTTGTTGAGTGGATTACCTGAACCATCTGGAACAACATCAGTCGGAAGAACCACAGGAAGTTGCTCTTCAGGCACTGGTACTTGACCACATGATGGACAGTTAATCATTGGAATTGGACAACCCCAATAACGCTGACGAGAAACACCCCAGTCACGTAAACGGAATTGAACTTTTGAGTTCGCAAGCTGAGTTGGTTCTAGTTTCGCAAGGAATGCATCATATGCAGCTTGTAAATCTAGACCATCAAATTCGCCTGAATTCACCAGTTTGCCATCTTTTGAGCCATACCATTCTTGCCAAGTGGTTGCATCAAAGTCGGCATCGTCTGCGCCTTTAGCATCAATCACTTGCTTAATAGTTAAGCGATATTTGTTGGCAAATTCGAAGTCACGCTCATCATGTGCAGGTACAGCCATTACCGCACCTGAACCGTAAGACATGAGTACGTAGTTTGCGATCCAAACAGGAACTTCTTCACCGGTTAAAGGATGTTTTACAGAAAGACCTGTTGCCATGCCTTTTTTCTCGGCAGTGGCAAGGTCAGCTTCTGCCACTGAACCCATACGGCATTCTTCAATAAATGCAGCTAATGTTGGGTTTGTTTCAGCAGCTTTAAGCGCCATTGGGTGTTCTGCTGCAATAGCAACATATGTCACACCCATTAAGGTATCAGCGCGTGTGGTAAATACAGTTAAACCATCTGCATACACGTCAGGATTTGCTGACGGGAAGGTAATGTCCATCCCTTGCGAGCGACCAATCCAGTTGCGCTGCATGGTTAAAACTTGTTGTGGCCAACCGTCTTTTAATGTGTCTAAATCGTCAAGTAATTCTTGCGCATAATCCGTAATGCGGAAGTAATACATTGGAATATCACGTTTTTCAACCAATGCACCTGAACGCCAGCCACGACCATTTTCAACTTGCTCATTTGCAAGTACAGTTTGATCGACTGGATCCCAGTTTACAGTTGAAAGTTTACGGTAAATGAGACCTTTTTTATAAAGCTGAACAAATAACCATTGTTCCCAGCGATAGTATTCTGGTGTGCAGGTTGCAAACTCGCGATCCCAATCCACTGCAAGACCTAATTTTTTCAACTGATTACGCATGTAATCAATATTTTCAAAGGTCCATTTTGCAGGCGCAACCTGATGTGCTATGGCTGCATTCTCCGCAGGTAAGCCAAACGCATCCCAACCCATCGGTTGTAGGACGGTTTCGCCTTTTAAGCGGTGGAAACGGCTGATCACGTCACCAATCGTATAGTTACGCACATGACCCATATGCAGCTTGCCACTTGGGTAAGGGAACATAGAGAGGATATAGCGACGCGGACCTTCGACTTGGTCGGCAACTTTAAAGGCTTTGCGAGATTCCCAATCTTGTTGGACTTGAGGCTCTATCGCACTCGCTAAATATTCAGGGTCAATGTGATTAGTCATAAACGTATTAGTGAATTACGGTGAAAAGTTTGTTGCACAGCATAGCGCAAAATACAGCTAAAAGTGAATTTTGCAGTGCGGATTATCTTTAAAAAATCAATTAAACGAACCAGTAGCACCCATTCAAGGCTCATCTTTTTAGCGCGGCGCCTCAGTCGATCTAGATTCTGCAACGGGTTCGACTCGTCTGAGTGCTTCATTGGCTTCACGTTGCTGCTGATCCATAGCGGGCGCTTGATTGTTGTTTGGCGCAGTTGTTTCTTGATTTTGTGGAACAGGGCTTTGTGTGGTTGTTGTGCCAGTGCGCCAGCCATAAGTATCCACTTTACCTTTCTTTTTGGCAGTTTTAGGTGGTGGCGTGCTGGTGTAATGCGTTGATCCCTTGCTGTCGACCCACTTGTAATATTCTTTGGCTGAACTGCTCATAATGCTGAAAAAAGCCAGCGCAGTGAAGCTGGTACTTATGCTCATTATTTTTATCCAGTGGTTTATTTTCATCTGATATGACCTTAAAAATGCCAAAACGGCAGGGATGAGCAACAAATCTAAACGACCATTATAAGATGCTTTGTTTTATCTGGGAATTCTGATTTTATTTTAACCGATTAAGTGGCATGGTTCGTAATTCTTTTTTAAATTTATAATCTTATAAGTCATTGAATTAATTTTTATAAATCATCCAATAAAAAGTTATAGGTTGTAAATCAGCCGCTTGGTAAATAAACAATAAAAAGCACGATTGAAACCTTGACTTTGATCGTGAAAATAACTAAAAATGCTGCTCTAGTTTTATATATTTTATTCGATCACCCTTCGAATAAAGTCCATAGCTTGTAATAACATCTGTTCTAAGCCGAGCAGATGAAATCGCAGACATATGTTCATCCCAACATATTGATTATGCAGTCGCAACTCAAACGGTTGTGAACCAGAAAATTTTTTTATTACAGCAAAATACTAGGAAATATGTGTGCTATAACAGTGCATACAAATGATTAATGAATCACGGTTTATGTCTCCCATAAACATCGTGGAATAAGATTAAGGGTGAATACGTTGGAACTTTTATCTGGTGGTGAAATGCTGGTTCGTGCATTAGCGGACGAAGGCGTTGAACATGTTTTTGGGTATCCAGGCGGCGCAGTTTTACACATTTATGATGCGCTTTTTCAACAAGAAAGAATTAATCATTACCTCGTACGTCATGAGCAAGCTGCTGGTCATATGGCAGATGCATACTCACGCGTAACAGGTAAAACGGGCGTTGTACTCGTGACATCAGGTCCAGGCGCAACCAACACCGTAACGCCAATTGCAACGGCTTATATGGACTCAATCCCGATGGTGATTTTGTCTGGCCAAGTTGCATCGCATTTAATCGGTGAAGATGCATTCCAAGAAACCGATATGGTGGGTGTTTCTCGTCCAATCGTAAAACACAGTTTCCAAGTGCGTCATGCAAGCGAAATTCCAACGATTATTAAAAAAGCATTTTATATTGCATCTTCAGGTCGTCCCGGCCCTGTCGTGGTCGACATTCCTAAAGATGTGACTAATCCAATTGATAAGTTTGCTTACGAATATCCAGAAAAAATAAAAATGCGTTCGTATCAACCACCGCATCGTGGTCATACGGGGCAAATTCGCAAAGCCATTGATGAGCTGATCAATGCCAAACGTCCGATTATTTATTCGGGTGGTGGTGTGGTTCAAGGTAATGCATCTGCTTTACTGACTGAACTTGCACATTTACTCAATTATCCAGTGACCAATACCTTAATGGGTCTAGGTGCATTCCCTGGGAATGATGAGCAATTTGTCGGTATGCTGGGTATGCATGGTACGTACGAAGCCAACATGACGATGCATAACGCAGATGTGATTTTGTGTGTCGGCGCGCGCTTCGATGACCGTGTCACCAACAACCCTGCAAAATTCTGTCCAAATGCAAAAGTGATTCATATTGATATCGACCCCGCGACGATTTCAAAAACCATCATGGCGCATATTCCAATTGTGGGCGCGGTTGAACCTGTACTCCAAGAAATGCTGGCGCAGTTAAAACAGCTCAATGTGTCGAAGCCAAATCCTGATGTGATCAGTGATTGGTGGGCGCAGATTAACGAGTGGCGCAAAGTCCACGGTTTACGCTATGAAGCAGGCGTTGATGGCATCATGAAGCCTCAACAAGTGGTTCAAGCGCTGGATAAAATTACCAATAGCCAAGCCATCATTACCTCTGACGTTGGTCAACATCAGATGTTTGGCGCGCTTTATTATACTTACACGCGTCCACGTCAATGGATCAACTCAGGTGGTCTGGGTACTATGGGAGTCGGTTTGCCATACGCGATGGCGGCAAAGCTTGCTTTCCCAGATCAACAAGTCGTCTGTATTACTGGTGAAGCATCGATTCAGATGTGTATCCAAGAGCTTTCGACCTGTAAGCAATATGGTTTAAATGTCAAAATTTTATGCTTGAATAACCGTGCCTTAGGGATGGTGAAGCAGTGGCAAGACATGAACTATGAGGGGCGTCATTCGAGCTCGTATGTTGAATCCTTGCCTGACTTTGCCAAGTTGATGGAAGCCTATGGTCATGTCGGTATTCAAATTGACCATGCCGATGAGCTAGAAAGCAAGCTTGCAGAAGCGATGGCGATTAATGACAAGTGTGTATTTATTAACGTGATGGTAGATCGCGCTGAGCATGTGTATCCAATGCTGATTGCGGGTCAATCTTTACAAGATATGTGGTTAGCAAAAGGGGAGCGCACGTCATGAGACACATTATCTCAGTTCTCATGGAGAACGAAGCAGGTGCGCTGTCACGTTTTGTCGGTTTATTTTCTCAACGTGGCTATAACATTGAGACATTGAATGTTGCGCCGACTGAAGACCCAACCATGTCGCGTTTGACCTTAACCACTTATGGTGATGATCATAAAATTGAACAAATTACCAAACAGCTGAACAAATTGGTTGAAGTGGTGAAAGTGGTCGATTTATCAGAAGGCGCGCATATTGAGCGTGAACTGATGTTGATTAAAGTCAAAGCACTGGGTTCTGCACGTGATGAAATTAAGCGTACAGCGGATATTTTCCGTGGACAAGTGGTGGATGTAACACCAACGACCTATACCATTCAGGTGGCAGGGACGACTGAAAAAATTGATGGTTTTATTGATGCTTTGGCAGAGAACACCATTTTAGAAGTTGTACGTTCTGGTGTATCTGGTATCGCACGTGGTGAAAAAGTTTTAACCCTTTAAGCTCAAATTTTGAGATTAAAAAAGATTCAAAATTCTATTAACAGATTCTACCTCTCTTTTTGGGAGGGGGTTTAGCAAAGTGAATAACAAAAAATCACTGGGTTAAATATAAAGGAAACAAAAGCATTTTAGCGGAGACAGCAATGCAAATTTTTTACGATAAAGACACTGACTTATCTATCATCCAATCTAAGAAAGTAGCGATCATTGGTTACGGTTCACAAGGGCACGCGCATGCGCTTAACCTTAAAGATTCTGGCGTTGACGTAACTGTAGGTTTACGTGCTGGTTCTACTTCTTGGAAAAAAGCTGAAAATTCAGGTCTTAAAGTTGCTGAAGTTGCTGCTGCTGTAGCGCAAGCTGATGTCGTAATGATTTTGACGCCAGATGAATTCCAATCACAACTTTACCGTGACGAGATTGAGCCAAACATTAAACAAGGTGCGACTTTAGCATTTGCTCACGGTTTCTCAATTCTTTATAACCAAGTTGTTCCACGTAAAGATCTTGACGTGATCATGATTGCACCTAAAGCACCAGGTCATACCGTTCGTTCAGAATACCAACGTGGTTCAGGTGTTCCTGACTTAATCGCGATCCATCAAGATGCCTCTGGTAATGCACGTAACGTAGCACTTTCTTATGCTTCAGGCGTAGGTGGTGGTCGTACGGGTATTATTGAAACCTCTTTCCGTGAAGAAACTGAAACTGACCTTTTTGGTGAGCAAGCAGTTCTTTGTGGTGGTGCGGTTGAACTTGTAAAAATGGGCTTCGAAACCTTGGTTGAAGCGGGTTATGCACCAGAAATGGCGTATTTCGAATGTCTACACGAGCTTAAATTGATCGTTGACTTAATGTTCGAAGGCGGTATTGCGGACATGAACTACTCAGTATCGAACAACGCTGAATACGGCGAATATGTAACGGGTACTGAAGTAATTAACGAACAGTCTCGTGAAGCTATGCGTAATGCGCTTAAACGTATTCAATCTGGTGAATACGCGAAGATGTTCATTCAAGAAGGTGCGTTGAATTACCCATCTATGACTGCGCGTCGTCGTCAAAATGCAGAGCACGGTATTGAAGTAACAGGTAACAAGTTACGCGGTATGATGCCTTGGATTCAAGCAAACAAAATCGTAGATAAAGAAAAGAACTAA
>CAZOGM010000057.1:3068-13727 GCA_964579445.1 uncultured Acinetobacter sp. | reverse complement strand
GGCATTTAACCTGCACGGTGATAAGGATGATTGTGGTTAATACTCATCGCGCGATATAACTGTTCAATCAGCATTACACGCACCATAGGGTGTGGTAAAGTCAGTTTTGACAGTGACCAATGCCACGCAGCTGCTTTACGTACTGCCTCTGAATGTCCGTCTGGCCCTCCAATAGCAAGAACCACGTCATTGCCCTCAAGCATCCAATCTTTCATGGTTTCAGCCAGTTTTTCGGTGCTGAATTCTTTACCACCCACTTCAAGTGCAATCAAAACTTCATTACCTTTCATGGCATTTAAAATGCTGTCACCTTCAATTTGGCGATATTTTAAAATATCAGCCTCTGAATCATTTTTTCCGCGTTTGGCCATGGGTAACTCTATGATTTGAGTTTGAACAAAAGGTTGAATACGTTTGAAATAGTCTTCAAACCCTGTCAGTACCCAAGCTGGCATTTTTTGTCCAATGGTCAAAATTCGAATTTTCATGATCGTATCATCTGGTTACTTAACACTATTATAACGTTGATTTGCTAGGTTCGTGGCCGCTTTGATGTTAAGAATCTGAGCTAGACATCATTTAATAATTATTCGTCTCTAAATTAAACATCATGGATCAGTGGTTAACATCGAATGTATAAAAAAATCATCATCATCGCTTTAAGTTATTTTTCATTATTTGCCACGGTACCAAGTCATGCACAAAGCGATGCACACAATCATTCATCCACCTCACAGCAGGCAGATTCAAACAATTTGGCCGTGTATTTGAGTCAAATTATTCGCCCTAAGCACTATCGTCATCATCAAAATATTGATGAGTTAAACCGAGTCTCTGCATGGCTGAAGAATCAAATGCAAAAATTTGGTATTCCATGTGATTATCAAAACTTTGTGGTTAACGCAAAAAATTATCGTAATGTGGTCTGTAAACTTAATGTCGGGGCATCGAATGTGGCAATTGTCGGTGCACACTATGATGTTCATGCAAATACAGATGGTGCAGATGACAATGCATCAGGTGTGGCAGGAGTGCTTGAAACAGCGCGGATTTTGTCCGCTAAAAAAGGTAATCTGAACCAAAATGTTGAATTTGTATTTTATACCTTGGAAGAGCCGCCGTATTTTAGGACAGAACAGATGGGCAGTGCAGTACATGCCAAGTCCGTACTGAATCAGAAAAATAAAATATCTGGGGTGTTTATTTTAGAGATGATTGGATATTTTAGCCCCAAGCATATTCAGGAATATCCTACAGGCTTAAAATGGTTTTATCCTACACATGGTAATTTTATTGCTGCGGTGAGTAATCTAAATTCAAAACAATTGGGCGATGCCTATTGCCAAGCGATGCAATCAATTCAACGTCTAGAGTGTGAAAAGTTAATTGCGCCGTCTTTTGTCACAGGCGTAGACTTTTCAGATCATTTAAATTATTGGAATCATGATATTCCCGCCGTTATGATTACCGATACTGCATTTTTTAGAAATAAAAATTATCACACTCAAAAAGACACCGTCGAAACACTGAATCTAAATAAAATGAAAGATGTCGTAGATGGTGTTGCCATGACTATTTTGAGTTTAAATGCGTATTAAATTAAAATTTACGGATTCATCAGCATTCAAAGTTTGATCTAAATTATTTTTGACAGCATTTTTAAATCAATTTAAGTAAAACGTGAATCCATCCTACGCATAAAAAAACGCAGTCATTCATAGCGTATGACTGCGAATAAACACGCTCCCGTCTGGAGACACAGAAGACGTGTTATAAACTAAAAATCACTCTTATTTAAAATATGGGGGATCTATAGCTTTATTTCAATCTTTTCATACAGAGAATTGTTAGGATTTAAATCATGAAATAAAAAGAGAGCCGAAGCTCTCTTTTTATTATAGATAGATAATTAATGACGCGCAGCTTTACCTTCTTCGACAGGTTTTACAATCGGTGATTTAGGGAGTGGCTTTGGCATTGCGGTTAAAGCCAAAGGCAAAATCTCATCAATCGATTTCACCGCCTTGATCTCTAAGCCTTCTTTGACATTTTCTGGAATTTCAGCCAAATCACGGACGTTATCCTGTGGAATGAACACCAGTTTAATACCACCACGATGCGCAGCGAGTAGCTTCTCTTTTAAGCCACCAATGCGCATTGCACGACCACCTAAACTGGTTTCACCTGTCATGGCAATATCAGGACGAATTGAAATACCCGTGAATGCAGATACCAATGCGGTGGTTAAAGCAAGACCCGCAGATGGACCATCTTTAGGTGTTGCACCTTCAGGTAAATGCACGTGTACATCAGTTTCTTCGAAACGAGACGACTCAATACCCAGTTCTTCAGCACGTGTGCGAACAACCGTCATGGCAGCGGTAATCGACTCTTTCATCACATCACCGAGCGAACCAGTAGTCACAAACTTGCCTTTACCTTTCATTGCTGCAACTTCGATGGTGAGTAATTCACCGCCCACCGAGGTCCAAGCCAGACCATTCACGCGACCCACTTCAGCTTCTTCTTCCGCAATACCGAAGTCGAATTTATGTGGACCCAAGTATTCTGGAAGATTGCTTGAATCTACAGTTACTTGAAGGTTTTTCGCCTTTTTGCTGACCGCTTCTTTAACCACTTTACGTGCAATTTTAGATACTTCACGTTCAAGACTACGCACACCAGCTTCACGGGTATAACGTTGCACGATGTCACGGATCGCTTCTTCATGAACTGTCAATTCATTGGCACGTAAACCGTTGTTCTTAATTGCTTTAGGAACAAGGTAACGGTCCGCAATATTCACTTTTTCATCTTCGGTATAACCTGGCAGACGAATCACTTCCATACGGTCAAGCAGTGCTTCTGGAATATTCATACTGTTTGCAGTACAGATAAACATCACTTCAGAAAGATCAAGATCAAGATCAAGATAGTGGTCGTTAAACTTACTATTTTGAGATGGATCGAGAACTTCAAGTAGCGCTGAAGCTGGATCACCGCGGTAATCTTGCGCCATTTTGTCAATTTCATCGAGCAAGAACAGTGGATTCTTGACACCGACTTTTGTCAAAGACTGCACAATTTTACCCGGCATCGCACCAATATAGGTACGGCGGTGACCACGGATTTCCGCTTCATCACGTACCCCACCTAGAGCCATGCGAATAAACTCACGGCCTGTGGCTTTAGCAACTGACTCACCGAGTGAGGTTTTACCCACACCCGGAGGACCCACTAAGCAAAGAATAGGCCCTTTGAGTTTTTTCACGCGTGACTGTACAGCCAGATATTCAACAATACGGTCTTTGACATCATCTAGACCATAATGATCTGTATCTAGAATATCCTGAGCTTTGTTCAGGTTAATGCTGACTTTACTGGCTTTATTCCACGGCGTATCTAAAATCGCCTCGATATAATTACGCACGACTGCGGCTTCACTTGAAGCAGGTTGCATCGCTTTTAACTTACGGAATTCGGATTCTGCTTTTTTACGCACATGTTCAGGTAAATCAGCTTCCGCCAAGCGACGTTCAATCTCTGCCACGTCATCTTCAGCACCGCCGTTCATATCAGAAAGCTCACGCTGAATCACTTTCATTTTTTCATTTAGAAAGTATTCACGTTGATTCTTTTCCATTTGGCGTTTTACATTGTCATGCAAACCTTGCTCAATCTGTTGTTCTTCAGACTGTTGCAAAAGATAAGTCATAAGTTCCGCTAAATGTGCTTCAAATTCATCATGTTCCAAGAATTTTTGTTTCACATCAATATTCAAAGGTACGCGCGTTGCAACGAAGAACAAAAGCTGTAATAAATCTTCAATTTTATTGGCAGCCGTGATTAATTCACGTGCATTGCGCAGTTTTGCTTCAGCATATTGAGCAAATAAAGCACGAAGTTCTTCTAAACGATTCGATTGCGTATTTTCGTCAATTTCGATCGTCATAGGGCTTAAGGCATGTTCAGCAGATAAATAGTCATCGTTGTCGATGATATTGACCAATTTTGAACGGTGAATACCTTCAATCAATACCTTAATACAGTTTTCATCATTTTCGTGGTTAACCACTTGCACAATCTTCGCGACCGTACCGTATTGATATAAATTGTCGTGATCAATTTCTTCTGTAAGTGAATCTTGTTGTGCTACCACAAATACTAAATTGTCACTGTTACGAGCTACATCAACTGCTTTGATCGATTTTTCGCGACCAACAAATAGCGCAATTTGCATGTGCGGATAAACCACAACATCACGTAATGCTAAAAGCGGTAATACGCTTGGGATCTGAAGATCAACATTTTCTTCATTCATAATAATTTCAGTCATGAGCACTCCTAATGAGTGACAACGGTGTTGCCATATTTTTTAATAGTGATGTGTATTTTAAAAAAAACAAGGGCTTTACACGATAAAATTCAACAAAAGCACCTTAAAACCACAAAAACAGATGAATAATGAAGCATTTATGGATTTTAATTGCCAAAGCGATATTTTGCTTGAGGGGTGATCAGTAAATGAATCGGTTGATCCCAAGGCTGCCGAATCAGTTCATGAGATAAATATTGGAAATCATGCGCTAAGCCAATTCGATAAGGCTTGTGGGGAGCAGAGGCGAGCGTTCGATCATAGAAACCACCGCCCATTCCCATGCGTGTCCCATATTGATCGCATGCCAATAAGGGCATCAGCAAAACATCAAGTGTAGAGACATGCATACCACGACTTGCCATCGGTTCTTGCATACCCAAAGGATGATGTGAAAATCGAGCATTATGATACTGGCGTTGACTAACATGAACCCACACGAGACGCTGATTCATATTGCAAATCATGGGTAAAAACACGTGTTTGCCCAATGCGAAGCACTTTGCAATGATTAATCGCGTTTGAATCTCACCGAAAGCATGTAAATACACCCCAACTTTTCGTGAGTTTTTAAAATGAGGCTCTTGGCTTAACTGGTTTAATACGCCATGCTCCGACTTTCGATGTTGAGATTTAGACACGGCTCTACGCTGTTGTCGAAGTGATTTTCTGAGCGCGTTGAGATCTATCTGCATGTCAACATATTCCGAAATTGAAGCTTTAAAATTGTATTGAGTATTGATCAATTGTCTAAAAATTTAGATACTTTGATCATTTTAAACAGCATTTTATTAAGACAAAATTCAAGCATTTGGATTCTTTAAATCTTGTAAAATTGGACAATTGTTCTCTGCTGTGGTCTTACAATTATCAATCCAGCTCGAAAGGCGTTGCTTTAATTGCTCAAGTTCTTGAATGCGCAGATCAATTTTATGTAAGCGCTGTTCAATCACTTGGCGGACTTGTTCACGATCACTCAGCTTTAAACTGAGTAACTCTTGAATTTCACTCAGTTGTAAACCAGCTTCTTTGCCTCTAGAGATGAAATTCAAGGTTTCAATATCATGTTCATTATAATAGCGATAATGACCTTGTGGCACCGGAATACGCATGAGCCCAATCCGCTGATAATAACGAATGGTTTCCACACTTGAATGGGTTGCCTTTGCCAATTTTCCAATGGTTAACATGGTCTATTTACTCAAATAAGTGCTTGACTCTGTACCTAAGTACAGCCTTTATTCTAACATACATATTCAATCCATCACGGTGCGCTCATGTCAGATCTAAAACAGTCTTCATGCTGTTCGAACCCAGAAAAAAAATTAGACCCAACTTATATTGATCCTGTCTGTGGCATGACCGTGACAGACGCGAGCAAACCACATACGCTGTATCAAGATCATCATTATTATTTTTGCTGTCAGGATTGTCTAACTAAATTCTCTGCGACACCAGAACAGTATCTCAAACTAGAAGAATCGGAACATAGGGAACCCACACAGAAATCGAGCTGCTGCACGCCAAAAGTGAGCGTTCAATCTGCAAAATCATGCTGTGGAAGTTCAACACCGAGCAAAAGTGAGCATACACATACAGAGATTGATCCGGTTTGTGGTATGTCGGTAGATATACAAACACCATTAAAAACAGATTATAAAGATAAAACCTATTATTTCTGCAATCCGTCTTGTTTGAGCAAATTTGAAGCCGATGCTGAATTTTATTTAATTCCAGCCGATCAGCGTCCTGCGCCTGAAGGTGCGGCAGATCTGGATTATACCTGTCCAATGGATCCTGAAATTGTACAAAAAGGACCAGGAACTTGTCCGATTTGTGGTATGGCTTTAGAACCTATGCAACCGAGTTTAGATGATGCGCCGAATCCTGAATTGATCGATTTTAGTCATCGTTTTTGGATGACATTACCGCTCACTTTAT
Organism: uncultured Acinetobacter sp.; assembly: GCA_964579445.1. Lineage (GTDB taxonomy): Bacteria > Pseudomonadota > Gammaproteobacteria > Pseudomonadales > Moraxellaceae > Acinetobacter. The sequence goes on along the minus strand of CAZOGM010000057.1, from coordinate 7,411 downwards.
TGGTCTTTGTGTTGGCCATGGGCTCACATATTCACGCGTTTATTCCGCAGCACATTCAGCCGTGGATTGAGTTGCTATTGACTCTTCCTGTGGTGTTATGGGCAGGAAGGCCCTTGCTTGAGCGCTGTATCACTTCATACCGAACACGCAATCTCAATATGTGGAGTTTGATTGGCGTTGGCATATTGGCGGCATTTATTTATAGTGTATTTGCCACTCTTTTTCCATCGCTCATTCCCATGCAAGCTAAAACAGGGCATGGTGCTGCAGTGTATTATGAAGCGGCATGTATGATTGTGTCTTTGAGCCTGCTCGGTCAAATGATGGAGCTTAAAGCGCGCGCAAAGACTGCTGACTCTTTAAAGGCGCTACTTCGACTACAACCGACGACAGCAAAACGTATAGAGCAGGGTCAAATTGTTGAAGTTGAGATGAGCAATATCCTGCAAGGGGATATCCTGCAGATTTCATCTGGCGAGCAAATTCCTTTGGATGGTGTGGTGGTCGAAGGCAAAACCTATGTCGATGAAGCCATGATGACGGGAGAGCCATTGCCTGTTAAAAAGCAAGTGAATGATCCAGTCATTGGGGGTACGGTCAATCAGCAGGGCAGTATTCGTATTCGAACCACAGCGACAGTACAAAGTACGACTTTGGCAAAAATGATTCAAACCGTAGCAGATGCGCAGCGCTCCAAAGCACCTTTACAGCGCATGGCAGATGTGGTGGCCAAATATTTTGTGGTCATGGTCTTGGCGATCAGTCTTTTGACCTTCATTGCGTGGATGACCATTGGCAATGCGAACATAGATTTGGCACTGATGTGCGCCGTGGCTGTTTTGATTATTGCATGTCCGTGTGCATTGGGGCTTGCAACGCCTATGTCGGTGATGGCGACCACGGGACGCGCTGCGCAAAAAGGCATTTTGTTTAAAGATGCAGAAGCAATTGAAGCGTTGAGTAAAGTTGATACTTTGATTATTGATAAAACAGGAACGCTCACTGAAGGTCAACCGAGTGTTAAAGAAATTAAAGTGCTGTCAAATGATTTGAGTCAGCAGCAAGTGGAAATTTGGATAGCATCCATTGAGCAGTATTCGAGCCACCCGATTGCAAAGCGTTTGGCCAAACTGGTGTCTTCGGATCAATATCAGCCCATGCAAAACTTTGAAGATGTCTCTGGTTTTGGTGTGAAAGCACAATTAGGTGAGCAGTGGTTATATATTGGCAGTCAAAAGCTGATAGAACAATTGGATATTTCTATTGATGCAGCGCTGACGCAACAACTTGATGCAGAGCGAAAAGCGGGCAATGTGATTAGTTTTCTAAGCAATCAACAAGAACTACTGGCTTATATTTCGATTCATGACGCAATTAAATATAATGCGCATCAAGTGGTGGATAGACTCGTTGCTCAAGGCATAACCTTGGTTATGGCAACAGGTGATCATGCTGATAATGCGCAGCTCGTGGCAGATGAAATTGGAATTAAACAAGTTTATGCCAATTGTACGCCACAAGAAAAATTAGAGATTGTGAAAAAATATCAAGCTATGGGTAAAGTCGTCGCTATGGCAGGAGATGGAATTAATGACGCACCTGCCTTGGCGCAAGCAAATATTGGCATTGCCATGGGCAACGGTACAGACATTGCTAAGCAAACAGCGCAAGTGACGTTGGTCAAAGGAGACGTACGTGGCATTGCTGATGCGATTTCTATGGCGAAACTGGGCGTGCAAAATATGAAACAAAATTTAGGTTTTTCATTTTTATATAATGGTTTAGGTGTGCCTGTCGCGGCGGGTATTTTTTATCCTTTGACGGGGCTGTTACTCACCCCAATGATCGCCGCAATCGCGATGTCACTCAGCTCACTTTCGGTGGTGCTTAATGCACTACGCTTAAGTAAGTCCTAAGCGCGTAAAGGCCGCTGTTGGATCACCATTTGCCTGTATGTCTATACGAAAGAAAGTCTCAGTTTTTATCTCAGCATGATTTAACAAAAAAGCAGCTATAAGCTGCTTTTTTTTGGGTGAATCATTGAAGGACTATTTTAGCTTTAATTTAAATAGTATCAGTGTGTTATAGGTAGATTTGAAAATAAAAAGTTCAGTTTGAAGCTATCATCGTCATTGATGTACGGATTGATCCGCGCTTTCTAAAATGTGTGAAATAATCTAGAAAATATCTCACACATGCATTTGAATTAACTAATAAAGTCAGCGTGAAATTTGTTCATACTATGCGATATGTGTAGAGACGATGAGAGTCCGACCAATTAATTCCATTACATAGATCAATTTATTGATCGTGGGAATATGTCAAACTTTAATCTAAATCTAATATTTAGATTGGTTTTATTAAATTTATCAGTTTTACCAATTATTGGTTTTTAAGTATATTTATTACACAGTTTAAGCAGATCTATTTTACGCATATTTGGAGTCTATGTTGCAGTTGTGCATTAATCCAAATCTGCATATCCATGAGGAATGTAGTGTAATGAATAAATTAATAGTAGCAGCGGTTTTGGTTTCAAGTCTTTGTGCATGTGCTTATGATCCAGTACAGTACGAGAACATGCGTTTTCAAGAAAACGCCCAGCACAACAAATTGATGGGTCAATAAGTGACTTTGACTCAGTATTAAATTTCAAAATAAAAAAGGAAATAGCCATATTTCCTTTTTTATGTCTGATTCTTAGGTTTAGCAATATTTCGATTTTTTCAGCACTTATATTTTGTGGCTACATGCGCTGCGAAGAAAATCATTAAGCGAGGTGCTTTCTTGGATTTTGATTAAATCCAAAAGGCAGAATACATACATCACGCTGCCTTTTATTTTCTGAAAAATCAATTTAGCCCTTAGAATTGACCTTTCTCGGCACGTTCTTTCATGACTTTTTTCAACATTGAGCGAGGTAGTGTAAACCAAGCGAGAATGAGCACCAAACAACAGAGACTAAATGCGGCAATATCATACGCTTCATACAAAGCACGTGAGACTTCTAGTACGATGAAATAACTAAACATCATCATCATAGACATCGCTGACGCAACAGTGCCTTTAGAGACATTGGATGACATCATTGCCATGCGATACAGCACTGAAAAACAGATGCCTTCCCCGAAGCTCATAATGGTCATACCCATGATCAAGGTCCATACAAAATATTCTGGAACAAATAATCCAATCAGGATGATCAAAGCACCAATTAACATGGTTGGTAAACCAAACAGTACCGTTTGACCTAGAGGATATTTGTCAATCATTTTGACTAAGATAACACTGCCCGAAATCAGTGCTCCTAATACTGGTACTTGTGCCATACCGTATTGCATACTGCTAAATTCAAACTTTTCCACCAACATGATTGGGGACAATGCAATCCACAACATAATGGGTAAGCAGGCCAAAGGCAGCGCACTGGTCATAATCAAGAACTGCTTATTTTTATAAACCGTCTTGAAGTCAGTCCAGATATTGCTCATGGGTCTTTTGACCAAATTGGCTTCTTGATCTGCGGGCATCGCTATTTTTAAACCCAACCCGCCCAATATTGCCAATACAGCAATACCAACAAAGCCCCAGTGCCAAGACACGTAGTCAATCATAAACGCGCCAATAATTGGCCCCAATAACGGAGCAAACAACGTCATGTTGCCCATGATTGCCATGACTTTGATTGCGCTACGCTCTTCAAAATTTTCTTGAATAGCGGCATAACCGACCGCACTGATGACTGTTAAGCCCATACCTTGAAGGAAACGCAAACCTAAGAAGCTTTGAATATTTGATGTGAGTAAAATGAGTAAACAGGTCACGGCAAAAAACAGTGCACCTGAAAGGAGTACTTTTTTACGCCCTATACGGTCAGATAGAGGGCCCATCAGCCAAGCGATACAGCCACCACCGAGCAAATAAAATGACATTGCTGCTGGAGACCATGCGCTGCTCACGCCAAAATCACGGGTGACACCAAGCATTGCGGGTTGAATTAAATCGTTACCTAAGTAGACAGCGAACTCAAATAAAACCAATGCCAAAGGAAATAATAAAGTGGCAAGGGTGAGTTTAGAAATTTGTGGGGAAGACATTCTTTTCAACGTAAGTTTTACAAGCGATAGGCGCTAGGCAATTTTTAAAACAAAGAAGCCTAGCCCCTGACCAGCAGGAGATTTAAAAAATTTTGCAAACAGAACAGTAAGAGTCATGCGCAGCACCGATGGGGAGATCATGCTGGGCAGTTAAACAATTCAATTTCAAAAAAGGGAGAGTTCAAATAAATACACCCACGACATAGCGTAGGTGTTCAGAATTGTTTGAAGTTTAACATAACTTTG
>CAZOGM010000057.1:0-2968 GCA_964579445.1 uncultured Acinetobacter sp. | reverse complement strand
GATCAAATGATTGATCATTTTCGACAAGATGAATTTATCTCACCTTTAATTGAATTTATATCGTTTTACTCATGTTTGGATTCACGCTTAAATAAAGCCATACAGAAATTTAGCTTTTTATAAAAAATTAGGGTGGCATATCGCGATGAGTACAGCATTTCAATGTTCAATTAAACGGATACGTTTTGACGAGAACTACGAGCCAGCAAGCAATACACGTTTAACTACAAATTTTGCCAATTTGGCGCGTGGTGAGAGCCGTCAAGAAAATCTTAGACGTACTTTAGCGATGATCAATAACCGCTTTAACAGCCTAGCGACAGTGGACAACCCAAAAGGTGATCGCTATTCACTTGAAATCGACATCATCTCTGCTGAAATCGATATTGAAGGTAAGGGTCAAACTTTTCCATTTATTGAAACCTTAAAAAGTACCATTGTTGATCATCACACCAATGAGCGTATTGAAGGGATGATTGGCAATAGTTTTTCATCTTATGTACGGGATTATGACTTTAGCGTGGTACTACCGACATTAGCTGCTAAAACCAATGAAAAACCTGAGGACTTTGGTGAGCTGCACGGCAAGTTGTATCAACATTTGGTTCATTCAGAGGTTTTTAAAGCTGAGTTTAAGAAACAGCCAGTCATTTGTCTCAGCGTTTCAACCTCTAAAACCTATTATCGTACAGCGAATGTTCATACTGTTTTAGGTGTGGAATACGTCAATGATGAGTATTCACGTACTGATGAATATTTTGCAAAGATGGGTTTAAGCGTTCGTTATTTCAAACCTGAAAATGGTAATGCACCACTTGCATTTTATTGTGCAGGTGACTTGTTACGTGATTACACCAATTTTGAATTGATCAGTGCAATCAGCACAATGGAAAGCTTTCAAAAAATTTATCGTCCTGAAATTTACAACACCAATGCACCTGCAGGCGTTGTATATCAACCAAGTTTGGACTATGCAGATTATTCGTTGACACGCATCGTGTATGACCGTGTCGAGCGTGGTCAGCTTGCAATAAAACAAGGGATGTGGACTGAAGAAAACTTCATTAAACCTTATAAAGAAATTCTTGATCAATGGGCTGCCAATTTCACTCTAGAAAATAATACTGCTCAAAAGCACGCTGCCTGATTTACTGAAAAATACACTTAAATTTTGAGATAGAAGATTCAATATGGCTATTTTATTACCCACATCAACCGCAGGCAGTTTACCGAAACCGTCGTGGCTTGCCGAACCTGAAAAACTCTGGTCACCGTGGAAGTTACAAGGCGATGCTTTATTAGAAGCAAAACAAGATGCGCTACGCTTATCTTTACAAGAACAAGTGCATGCGGGCATTGATATTGTTAGTGATGGTGAACAAACGCGTCAGCATTTTGTGACCACATTTATTGAACATTTAGATGGCGTGGACTTTGAAAAACGCGAGACTGTACGAATTCGTAATCGTTACGATGCGAGTGTACCTAGCGTAGTAGGTGCGGTCAGCCGCCAAAAGCCTGTATTTGTTGAAGATGCAAAGTTTTTACGTAGTCAAACAGACCAACCCATTAAGTGGGCGCTACCTGGTCCAATGACCATGATTGATACTTTGTATGACGGTCACTATAAAAGCCGCGAAAAACTGGCTTGGGAATTTGCCAAAATTTTGAATCAAGAAGCGCGAGAATTAGAAGCTGCGGGTGTGGATATTATTCAGTTTGACGAGCCTGCATTTAATGTATTTTTTGATGAAGTCAATGATTGGGGAATCGCGACTTTAGAGCGTGCACTTGAAGGTTTGAAATGTGAAACCGCCGTCCATATTTGCTACGGTTACGGTATCCAAGCCAATACAGATTGGAAAAAAACCTTGGGTCATGAGTGGCGTCAATACGAACAAGCATTCCCGAAACTGCAAAAATCGAAAATTGATATTGTGTCTTTAGAATGTCAAAACTCACATGTACCCATGGATCTGATTGAACTGATTCGGGGGAAAAAAGTCATGGTCGGTGCGATTGATGTCGCAACCCATACGATTGAAACACCAGAGCAAGTGGCGGACACCTTGCGTAAAGCACTACAATTTGTTGATGCCGATAAGCTTTATCCATCAACCAACTGTGGCATGGCACCACTGTCTCGTCAGGTGGCACGTGGCAAATTGAATGCTTTAAGTGCGGGTGCAGACCTTGTTCGCAAAGAATTAACAGCTTGATCCTAAGGATTTTAGATTGGTAAGGGCTTTAACAGTGAGTATTTTAAAGTTAAACCCTATCTTTCTAAATATTTTTAAGAAACGCGACAGCTCAATTTAGGATTTTAGAAATGATTGAATCAGCAGACTTTCGAAATGCGATGTCTTCGCTTGCAAGTGCAGTCAATATAGTGACTACAGCAGGTGTATCTGGATGTCACGGATTTACGGCATCTGCGGTATGTAGTGTCACGGATACACCGCCAACCTTGTTGGTCTGCATGAATCAATCATCTCGATCACATGCACAGTTTATTGAAAATAAAATCTTATGTGTGAATGTGTTGAGCGCTCAGCATGAGCACATTTCAAATGCATTTGCATCAAGTAAGCTTAGTTCAGAACAACGCTTTAAACACGGGACTTGGACAGCGTTAAACACAGGAGCACCTGTTTTAAAAGATGCTTTAGTGAGTTTTGATTGCGAGATTGAGCAAATTCAACAGGTGGGAACACATAGTATTTTTATGTGTCGGGTCGTTGCCATCCAACAACGTCAGGCTGAAGAAGCATTGGTTTATTTTAATCGTGCTTATCATTGTGTAGGTGAAGTGGAAATTGCCTAAATCTACTGTGCTTGAATACATTCAACATAAGAATTTTAAATTAAAAATTTGAGATTTAAACCTTGTGAAGACATGAAAATAATCATTGAATAAAAAAAGTACAATAATCAAATGAGTTTAGGTTTTAGCAGTGAAATTTGAATA
>CAZOGM010000056.1:0-13864 GCA_964579445.1 uncultured Acinetobacter sp. | reverse complement strand
TTAGAAAAGGCAACTTTGCCTGTTCCACAATTCGATCAAATCACTTTAGATCAACTGAAATCAGATATTCAAAAAGCCATTGAAAATGGTCAAGCCTTTATTGCTGAATTACAACAAGTGCCAGAAAGCATTCCACAACAACTTCAAGTTCTAGAACAAATTGATCACTTAGAAAATCAAATGAGTGAATCTTGGGGGGTGTTATCACACTTGAATGCCGTGATGAACAATAGTGAAACCCGTGAAGTCTATCAGTCACTCCTCCCCAGTTTAAGCGAATACTATACACAACTTGGTCAGCATACTGCGCTGTATCAAACCTATCAGCACGTACACGATTCCTCACTCTTTGATCGCCTCCCGCCTGCACAGCAAAGTGCAATTAAACTGGCACTACGTGATTTCAAACTTTCAGGTGTCGCTTTAGAAGGTGAGGTAAAAAAACGTTATGCTGAAATTTCTGCGCGTTTGTCACAGCTCGGTTCTGACTTTTCAAACCATGTGTTAGATGCCACACAAGCTTATTTTAAACCTTTAGAGCAAGATCAGCTTAAAGGTTTACCTGAGAGCAGCATTGAGTTGTTAAAACAATATGGTCAGCAACGCGAACTTGAACAAGCCGTTGCCACTTTAGATATGCCCTCTTATATCGCGATCATGACTTACGCGGAAGACCGTGCATTACGTGAAGAACTCTATAAAGCTTACACCACACGTGCCTCAGATCAATCAGCTCAACCTGAGTTCGATAACACACCTGTGATGGAAGAAATTTTGAGATTGCGCCAAGAAATGTCACAACTTTTAGGTTTTGACAATTTTTCTGCTTATTCATTGGCAAGCAAAATGGCACCCAATGTCGCTGCAGTGAATCAATTCCTAGTGGAGCTAGCAGAACATGCACGTACGCCCGCGTTAAAAGAAATTGAACAACTCAAAAGTATGGCGGCAGAACACGGTATTACGGAGCTTAAACCGTGGGACACCACCTATTATTCTGAAAAATTAAAAGTTCAACAGTTCAATTTATCTCAAGAAGCTCTAAAACCTTATTTCCCAACCCCTAAAGTCATTCAAGGTTTATTCAGTATCGTAAAGCGTATTTATGGCATTGAAGTCATTGAACGTGAAGCACCGCTTTGGCATAAAGATGCACATTATTACGAATTAGAAGATCAAGGAATTGTCATTGGTGGTTTCTACTTTGACTTATATGCACGTAGTAGCAAACGCGGCGGTGCATGGATGAGTGGATTCCGCTCTCGTATGCAAACCAATGATGGTCTACAGAAACCGATTTGCTATATGGTGGGTAATTTCACACCACCTGTAGGTAGTCAACCTGCATTACTTACTCATGATGAAGTCGTCACACTCTTCCATGAATTTGGTCATGGCTTACACCACATGCTCACCGAAGTGGACAATATTTCAGTTGCAGGTACACACGGCGTGGCATGGGATGCTGTGGAACTTCCAAGTCAATTTATGGAATTCTGGGCTTGGGATCATGAAAGCTTAGCGCTGATCAGTGAACACATTGAAACCAAAAAATCCCTTCCAGCAGATTTACTTAAAGCATTGCTCGATGCCCGCTTCTTCCAATCCGGTATGCAAACCTTAAGACAAATTGAGTTTGCGCTGTTTGATCTGAACATCCATGAGCAAAATCCAGCGCTCAATGCAGATCAGATTCAACAAATGCTCAATGATATCCGTAAGCAATATGCCGTTGTTCCCACGACCTCTTACAATCGTTTCCAAAACAGTTTTAGTCATATCTTTGCTGGTGGCTATGCTGCTGGGTATTATTCCTATAAATGGGCAGAAGTTTTGGCCAGCGATGCATTTGATCGCTTTGAAAATGAAGGTATTTTTAATGCACAGACTGGAAAAGAATTTCGTCAATTTATTCTAGCAGTTGGCGGAAAAGAGACAGCGCTTGATGCGTTTATCAATTTCCGCGGACGCGAACCGAAAATAGATGCACTGTTACGTCATCAAGGTTGGACGAACGCCAATAAAAGCGCTTAAACTAACGCCATTAATTGATTTAGAGTGAGTTTATGACGATGAAGCGTCGTTTCATTGCAGGTGCAAAATGTCCTAAATGTGAAGCTATGGATCGAATAGTCATGCTCACCTCTGGCGATGCCGAATGGATTGAATGTATCGAGTGCAGTTATTCTGAAAACCGTCCGACCCATGTCGAAGAGCCTACAGAACCTGCTGTGCCTGATGAAGTTGGGGTCATTCAATTCAAACCGCGTCAGCCTAAATAATTTTGGACAATCGTATGGCGTTGGATCAGAGTAACAATTCAAAACTGATGTGGATCATTGTTGCAGTTTTGGTCATTATCGTGACTTTGGCTGTTGTCTTTCTATGGATGAGTTCGAACACTCCATCTATAGATACAGCAAGTATTGAAAGCTCAGAAATGACCCATGAGGCAGTATCGGTGACTTCACAGCGCACCACCCCTCAAGCTGCTTCTGAAACTGTAGTATTGGATACGGTGAATGATTCGAAAGCCTTAGTCTCTGACACCCTCTTAAGAAATGAAATCCCTCAAAATGCGACATTTGCTCAAGAAGAAATTGCTAAACTTGATGACTTGCAGCATCAACTAAAAACCCAACATGAAACACTTGAGGCTCAGCAGTCAGATGCAGATCAGATCATTGCGCTCAAAGAAGAACAGATTAAGCTTTTAGAGGAGCAACTCAGCGCTCACAACTAATATTTAGTCTGACCTTAATGCTTATAATTATAGTTACAAATAAAAGCCAGTTCATGTGAACTGGCTTTTATTTTGATTGATGGCTTATTTATTTGGATACCAATCAAATAAATTAAATGCATATGGTATGAAAGTAACAATGACCAATGAACTGAACAACACCATAATCGGTAATAACCAACGCTCATAGCGATAATAGAAATTGGTATATTTCTCTTTCGCCTCAGCATCGGCGGCGGCGACCTCTTCATCACCTACCGAAAGCCTTGTCAGTAAGTGATTCAGTGCCACAGGCGGTGTAACATATCCAAATTCAAATGCAACAAGCACAATCATCCAGAAGTGAATCGGATGAATACCATTTTCATATGCTACAGGTGCAATGGTTGCTGCCACCAAAATAACGGCACCAAATGGATCTGTACACATTCCAATAATCGCAAGTAAAATGGCCATGAATCCAAGCGTAATCAAAATACTACCCAAGTGTGTTGGCAACATATTGACCACTTCAGCACGTTCGATCAATCCACCCATACTTGCTGAAAGAGCCATCAGAATAATCAAGGCACCGATATGTCCCACACTTTCCGATGTTGCAAACCAAACTGAGCTTTTAAATCCACGTTCATGTTCTGCTGTTACCCCATGAGCACGCATATAAGTCGAATTTTTTTCATGCTCTAAGGCAAGGGTATCGTCATTGGCTTGAACAGGTAAGCGGTCACCAAACCACTTATCAAATAAAATAAACCCTAATAACATAAACGGTAAAATTACAGGTGCTGTAAATTCATCCATTTGTGTATCTAGACCATATTTATAAAATGCAACGATCACAACCGTAATCAATACATATGGAATCACAGGAATACATGCACGTAACATTGCAGGCATCGCCACTTTTGGTGAATTAATACGGAATTTTTCTTCAGCAAGGAAAAGTGACACCCCTAAAAAGATAAATGCAGTTAACCAAAAAACATAAATACCATGATCAAATAATTCGTCCGAAGTCACATGGCGACTATCAAGCATGGAAATAAGAATCACCAGTAGGCATGGACGTAACACCACACCCAAAGAACCAGACATTGCAGAAACAGCCAGTGCATATTGACGGCGAGCACCTGAATTCCAAACTTCTTTGTAAATAATCGCACCCGCAGCAATAACAAAGATCCCAGATGCTCCTGTATAAGCAGTAGGAATTGCTGCTGCAATCAAAATGATCCAAGTCAAAGTTTCAGGTGCCAAATTCCATGGACGTAAAATAGATAAAAACACGTCCATCATACGTGTTTGCGTTAGCAACATCCCTGCCCAGATAAACAATGCAAGGTTTAAGAAAATGCCTGAGAACTCCACCAATTGACCCAGGTAAATCCCCTGACCCATTGGATAGTCCATAAAGAAGATGAATGCGATCCCGGTTAAAATTGCCATAAATGCATATAGTGGAATACTAATCAGTGCTAAACCGAGATTGCTCCCGCTAGGTGCATTTTTTGGAATTCTAAACAATTGATAGAGGCTGATGAGTGTCAGACTTATGAATAAAATCATCCAGAGCCAATAAACCACCAAAGTTTCAAATGTTGATACTACGCCTGAATGGATCACAGACTGATATTGACTAAATACAGAGAATGCCAATAAACCATTACCCAAGATCATACTCAGCGAATAGACACTGAAATCTAATTTGGTTTTGGGCGGTCTTAAACTGATGTGATGCATTTTTAAAGATGCAGTGATACATGAAATTACGACCATCAGTAATAAAATGAGGACTCGATTTTCAGTACCAAACTTAAAAATGCCAAAGAATGTTGTTTCTATATTTCTATAAGTACGAATAGTGGGGTGCTGATCTAAATAATGAATAGCTTGGTCGTAATAACTATATTTTTCTTCGCATTGTTGCTGAGCTGCCAACACCGATTGACGTACATCCGATTCAGGAGTGGTGCCAAAAATATCAACAAATTCGTCATTCGCATTGGCTTGCATTTGTTGCTGTACCAAAGCATCAATATTTGGATGTCGTTCACATGTCGGTTTTGCAGGTTCCGCTCGTAAGAAAGAATACTGCATCCCAATTTTTTCATCACCGTATAAGCTTTCCCCAATACGAAGTAATTGCCCATGAATCATCTCACCTGTGCCAATAATCAATGTGAGCAATAGAAGTAAAAGAATAGAAAACGTTGAAATCCACTCAGTCCATATATAACTCAGCAGACCTAATCCAGATCGTCGTTGTGTTGGCTTTTGCATTGTTATTCCATTGTCTTATTTTGGCTATAGATCTATCAGATAGCGCTGCATTTATAGTGAATTCCAGCAAAACCCTTTGCTCGATTCTATTATTTGTTTGACTCAATTGAATGTGCAGTATTTTTTTTAAAATGGAAATGACTGTTTTTTGGTTTTTTTTAAAAATTATGCCAATTCAAACGCAGTCAGATTAATTTTGAAGATAATCCAAGTCTGCGTTTTTTGGAAGTTTATTTTTATATTATTGATTAAATTTAAAATAGCTAACCTACAGTTTAGAAAGTGCACTGGGTGGCATACATACCCTATACATCATCTTTAAGCTGAAATCCTCTGAGCTTAAAAATTAAGAGAAATCAACTCAGATTGAAAATTTGGACAGTGATTTTTGTCTGAAATAACCATATACCATATAACCAAACGCGAGTACGGCTCCCCAGATTGACCCCAATAAATGTGCTTCAACCAATACTGGACTTCCGATTAGTTGACTGGTCTCCAGTGAACCAAATAAGTTCTCCCAAGCAATTTTCGCACCTGCCAACGCAATCACCAGTAAAGCAAATTTTCGTTCTTTTTGAAATTTTAAAAAATAAATTGATACACCGATATAGAGTCCATGCAAAACACCTGATAGTCCTGCATATGCTTCAATATTCGGATAAAAATAGTAAAAAGTGAGGCTGACTAAAGGCGGAAGCAGTAAAAGTAATGCCACTAAATATCGTGTTTTAACGTGTGGAAAAATAAAAGGAAGACATGCGAATGCAATCATATTGAGTAAATAATGAATCCAACCGACATGCACCCAATGTGCAGTCCACCAACGCCAAATTTCTGCAAAAAAACTGGGTCGCCAGTAGATAAATAATTCTTGAAAAACTTGTAGGCTCGCAGAAAGACTCATACAAATGGCAATAAAGAGTATTTTTTTCAGCACATTCTGGTCTTTCATTTAAGTTTCCTTGTTTTGGCAAAAAAGAGCTTATTACAGCCCTTTTTTACATTTCAATCCGTTCTTAAATTGATATATTTATGTCTATTCAACAAAATGATATCAAAGACAAGGTGATAAATTTTACTTGTCTGCGCCCTCAATAACGGCATCATCTGCTACAGGATTTTCTACTGAATTTTTTACAGAATCTTCTACAGGTGCTTCAGGTACAGGTAAATCTTCAAACAAATCATCATCTCCTGTCGCACCTTTATCATCCCAAAATTGGCTCATTCCGTCATCAGCCGCACGAACACCTGTATTTTCAGTCCAATAACGATCAGCAATGCCTTGGATCATTTGTCCTGCCATGCCATCGATCAAACGGAATTCAGGATTAACCGGTTTATCTTCTGCTCTAGATGCCGCATAAGAACGTAATGCATCCCTAATTTTTGCATCATCTCCACTGGCTTGCGCAGCTACAGCATAAAGAGCATGAGATAAGCGTACACCTTTTTGCTCCCCAATTTGCATAGACTGTTTAAGCGTTTGGTATGGATCTGGTTTACCTTCATCGGCACCAGGTAACAATGTCCAAATGACAGCACGGGTTGCATTTGGTGCTCCCCAAAATTTAGTATTGTCTAAACATGTCATACCACGCTCAACAATTGCTGCAATATCTTTAGGTACATTCACTTGACCACCAGAGTTGATATCATTGGTCATGGCTTGTAGACCACTAAGCATACCCAACATATACACGGTTTGATCAAGGTCTTTACGCATAGTCGGACACGAATCTCCGATTGTATATTTATACTTGGCTTGCCAGCGTTCGGCAAAAAGCTGATAACCCGCGTATTGACGTTCTGATGCAATAGCGGCCCAACGTTTTTGTTCAATGCGTGCATCTTGTGCTTCAGAGACTTGACCTGCTTTTGAAGCTCTTAAATAACGAAGTTCAGCTTTAAGCGCATTATTCTCAGCACACATTCCCGCTGCTGAATAGAGCAAAACGGCCATACGCGTGGGATCTGCCCCCATATCTTTTGTTGCCATAATAGCAGGCGTTAATGCAGTACCTTGATTACATGCCATGTCAGTATCACCCATCGCAAGGATTGGGGGAACCAAATGCTTTTCGCTAAAACCTATGGCGACGTTGGCGCCAGACTTTACAACATAAGAGCAACCAGATAAAACAGATGATGAAAGCGCCACAGTAAAAATGAATTGACCCATTTTTTTGATTTTAGACATGATTCCTGTCCTCTAATAATAATTGTATGTCTTCCTTTTCGATTAAAATATCAGATGCGATATCTGAATAAAAGAGGACTTCCCTAGATTTCCATGTCTTGAGTCTGTCATTGATCGGATCATAAAAGATTGACCCAATTCTCAAATTATCCAAATTTTAAGCAAAAAAAAGTAGCATTGCGACGGTTCGGCACATGCTACTTATTAAAAGGTAAACTCTCAGGAGAGTTTATTGGGTGTGTTCTTTCTGTGTTCAATTCGTTCCCTCAGCACGGTTCCTAGTCTCCCTACTACAATTGCCAAAACCACAGCAATCACTAGAAACAACCACGTTTGAATTTCGCTCATTTGAAATTTCTCTATCGCTGTTGGTCTATTTAATGTACGGGAATAAAATTTGAAAATGGATTAAATTGTCTGACAATTAAAATTTATTTTAAATGATTTTGATATTTCTTTAGAGTTATATATACAATTAAGTCTTGATGAGTGATGGCTTTATTGCAAATATTCAATATTTACCAGAGTATTATGAATTGAATTTTTAATTTAAATAACAACGTGTTAATAAAGTCTTCCATGAGCTTAATTCCAGTTGATCTTTCCAAATGATGATTGATTTATGCTTTTTCTCCTCAAAATAAATCACCACATAAAAATGATGTTGAATCATTTTTTTCAAATGTACTCGTTGAATCGCATTTTGATTTTGAAATTTTAGAGACCATTCTGTTTGGTCTAAATGCTGTAAATATTGCAATTGTGCTGTGCGTCTAAACCAGATCCACCCGATGAACATGCCTACCACAGTCAATACAGCGAACATTAAATTGATTGCGCAAAAAAGTACAATAGCAATCAGAATCAATAGCAATAATTGAAACACAATCGACAACCGACTGTGTTTCAGTACATAACGTTCACTCACCATGAACGTAGTTTTTCAACTTGTGAATGAAATCACGTAGTTCAGAGCGTGGCGGCTCAGACACTTCCATAAACCAATCCAATAAATCTGGGTCTTCTTGCTCAACCAATTCTGCAAACATGGCTTTTTCATGCTCATCTGCCTGCATATAGTATTGCTTTACATAAGGATCAAAATAAACATCTATTTCTTTTAAACCACGACGTGCACGATAGATTACTTTGCGTTCTTCAAGTGTTAAATCATCGAACATTGTTGTCCCCCTCATCTAATCAAAGCATACATTTCACTTAGTTTAACCGAAGCACAGCCTGCTGTGTTTGAAATCGGTCGACGCAAATCAAAAACAGCAATTGACCAAACAGATCATTTTCAAATTACAAATGAGCATTCATCGCATTGAAGCAACATGAGAGATCGCTTATTTTCAAAACATTCTAATAACACCAATGGATTTGAACACCATGCAATCTGCTGCAATTCGCCCCTTAACCAATATGCTACCGCGTAAATTATTCAATGCTGAACATGATGCTTTTCGTGAAACCGTGCAAAAATTCTATCAAAAAGAAGTGGTTCCAAATATAGAAAAATATGAATCACAACAACATGTTGACCGTGATCTATGGAATAAAGCAGGTGAAATGGGTTTACTGTGCACCACCATGCCTGAAGAATATGGCGGTTATGGAGTAGATCGTCTATATAGTATGATTTTAATTGAAGAGCAAGCGTATGCGATGGATTCATCGACAGGCTTTTCCTTACACTCCGATATTGTCGCTAATTACTTAAATAATTTTGCCAATGAAGCGCAGAAAAAATATTGGTTACCCAAAATGGCTTCAGGAGAAGTCGTCACTGCTATCGCCATGACAGAACCAGGAACAGGATCTGACTTACAGGGTGTACGCACGTCAGCAGTGCTTGACGGTGATGAATATGTAATCAATGGTTCTAAAATATTTATCACCAACGGTTACTTATGTGACATGGTCATTGTCGTGTGCAAAACAGGTAATAGTGATAAAGGTTCTGCAAATTTATCGCTGTTTATTGTGGAAGCGAGCCGTGCTGGTTTTTCCAAAGGAAAACCACTGAATAAAATTGGGATGAAGGGTCAAGATACCTGTGAACTTTTCTTTGACAATGTCCGTATTCCCAAAGAAAATTTAATCGGCATGGAAGGTATGGGCTTTATCATGCTGATGAAAGAATTGGCTTGGGAGCGTATGTTGGTTGCGATTATTTGCCAAGCTGGTGCAGAAGCCGCTTTTGCGCATACTGTGCAATATACAAAAGACCGTAAAGCCTTTGGTAAAGCCATTGGTGGCTTTCAAAACACCCGCTTTAAGCTCGCAGAAATGCGTACAGAAATTGATTTTTGTAGAGCTTATTTAGACCGCTGTATGGAATTACAACTCGAAGGCAATTTAGGTATTGATGCAGCCGCAGCAGCCAAATATAAAATTTCTGAAATGTTCTCTAAAGTAGTCGATGAGTGCTTACAACTGCATGGTGGCTATGGCTATATGCTCGAATACCCAATTGCACGCGCTTACATTGATAATCGCGCTAATCGCATCTATGCCGGTACAAATGAAATTATGAAAGAGTTAATTTCCCGTTCGCTTTAAGGTTGATTAAATGGTCTAAACTTTATTTAAGTAATTTTAGATCATTACGATTCACTTGATAAAAAAAGGAGCTTAAAGCTCCTTTTCTATTGATTAAAAATAAACTAAGAAACCAATTTTGGCTTACGTTCAGCCTGTTTGTCTAATTTAGAAAACTTTAAAATCCCATCATTAAATTTGGCATTTTTAAGATCTTTACGGTCGGTTAGATAATTGTGGGTCGCCATCCAAGGGGCTTTAGTCCCCTGTTTAGGCAATTGATCAGCAGCACGAGCAATATACCCCGAACTCATTTCACCCATTACGGTCTCATTCAAAATAGCAGAGTGATCAGTTGGCGCAATCACTTCATCAAAACCATTTTTATCCATATATTTGAATAAACGACAGATATAGTCTGCAACAACATCGACCTTCAATGTCCAAGAAGCATTCACATATCCGATGACCATGGCCATGTTAGGCACATCACTCACCATCACACCGTTATACAACATATGCTCAGACGTTTTTAAAGGCTTGCCATCTACAGAAGCTTTAATTCCGCCCATAATCTGAATTTCCAGACCCGTTGCAGAGACAATGATATCTGCATCCAAATGCTGACCCGATTTTAACTGAATCCCTGTTTCGGTAAATTTCTCAATATGATCGGTTTCAATGCTCGCTTTACCAGAGCGTAAGATTTTAAATAAATCCCCATCTGGCACAACACACAATCGCTGATCCCAAGGATCATAACTTGGAGTAAAGTGCTTCATATCCACCTTACCTTTAAGTTGCACCTCAACTGACTTGAGCAATAAACGTCGTATTAACTTTGGCTGACTTTTTGACAAGGCAAAGATTGCGCGCTGCATGCCAATATTTCGAGCACGGGTAAATTTATATGCCATGTCTTCAGACATAAATTTACGAGTTTTCTCATAAACAAAGTCAATTGAAGGTACAGAAGCGATATAAGTTGGAGAGCGCTGTAGCATCGTCACATGACCTACACCACTTTTCGCCAGCGCAGGAACAAGTGTAATAGCAGTCGCACCACTGCCAATAATTACCACTTTCTTGCCTGCATAATCTAAATTTTCAGGCCAAAATTGCGGATGAATGATTTGACCTTTAAAGGCATATTGATTGGGAAAATCTGGCTGAAAACCTTGGTCATAATTATAATAACCGGTACAGCCTATAACAAAATTAGCGATCCAAGTTTGCGCTTTATGCTGCGCATCTTCAATTTGTACGACCCATTTCTTAATATTTGAATCGTAATTTGCTGATAGAACGCGGTGCTCAAAATGAATTTTGTCTTTAATTTTATATTCATCAACGACTTCACCCAAGTAGCCTTTGATAGATGCACCATCGGCAAGTACATTGGCTTTTTGCCAAGGTTTAAAATTATAACCAAAGGTCGACATGTCCGAATCAGAGCGTATACCGGGGTATTTAAAGAAATCCCATGTACCCCCATAACTTTTACGACGTTCAATAATATCAAACTTACGGTTTGAATTGTTTTTCGATAAATGTGCAGCAATACCTATTCCTGAGATACCTGCACCAACAATGAGAATATCAACGTGCTTTTCCATTTCTTTTTATAACCTGTTAGCTGTACCATTTTATTTAAGCACATTTCTGACAATACACAATGTCAAGTTGAAGAGTTTCTGGTTTTTTTTATATCATTTCGGGTCATGTTTGACTTTTTGTCAGACAATAAAAAAGGTCGGTTAAAATAACCGACCTTTTCTGAATAGCAGAAGCTACTCTTGCGAATTATTTAACTTCGCGATCTACTAGCTCAACGTAAGCCATCGGTGCAGCATCACCTGCACGGAAGCCCGCTTTAAGAACACGTAGATAGCCGCCGTTACGTTCTTTATAACGAGGGCCAAGAACTGTAAATAATTTACCTACAGTTACAGCTGAACGAGTACGAGCAAACGCCAAACGACGGTTTGCTACAGAATCGACTTTAGCTAAAGTGATTAAAGGCTCAGCAACACGACGTAATTCTTTTGCTTTAGGAACAGTTGTTTTAATTAACTCATGTTCGAACAAAGAATTAGCCATGTTTTGGAACATCGCTTTACGATGACTGCTTGTACGGCCTAATTTCACACCACTATTACGATGACGCATGGTGATAGTCCTACTTAATTAACGACTACGATAAGCAAAGCGATCGTCCATGCGGAGGCTAGCCGGTGGCCAGTTCTCTAAACGCATGCCCAATTGCAAGCCTTTCGATGCCAGAACATCTTTAATCTCAGTCAACGATTTTTTACCTAAGTTAGGAGTTTTTAACAACTCAACTTCAGTACGTTGTACAAGATCACCGATGTAGTAAATATTTTCTGCTTTCAAACAGTTAGCAGAACGAACAGTAAGCTCTAGATCATCTACTGGACGAAGCAAGATTGGATCAACTTCTTCACGAGGCTCTTGAGCAACTGGTGCTTGATCTTTCTGAAGATCAACAAAAATTGCAATTTGTTGTTGCAAGATTGTTGCCGCTTTACGGATTGCTTCTTCTGGATCTACAGTACCATTTGTTTCAAGATCAATGACCAACTTGTCAAGATCCGTACGTTGTTCTACACGAGCGTTTTCCACTGTGTAAGACACACGTTTGATTGGGCTATAAGATGCATCTAACTGTAGACGACCCACTGGGCGAGTTTCGCCTTCTGGGAAGCGTGAATCAGAAGTCTCGTAGCCACGGCCTTGAACAACTTTCAAGCGCATTTTCAATGAGCCTGATGCACTTAACGTGCCGATCAAATGTTCAGGGTTAATCACTTCAACGTTATGCGGTAAACGAAGATCAGCTGCTGTTACGTCACCTGCCCCTTGTTTTTCCAACGTCAAATATGCTTCATTTTGATCGAACAGCTTAATAGACAATCCTTTAAGGTTCAGCAAGAGCTCGACGATGTCCTGCTGCAAGCCTTCTAAAGTACTGTACTCGTGCTCGACGCCTTCAATTTCAACTTCAACCACAGCAGCGCCAGGTAGAGATGAAAGAAGAATGCGACGTAAAGCATTACCTAGAGTATGACCAAAGCCACGCTCTAATGGTTCTAGAATCACTTTTGCCGAGGTCCCGCTTGCCGCTTCGACCTTGATCGCTTGCGGAGTGAGAAACTCGTTTGCAGTACGCGTCATTATTGCTACCTCAAGGATTATTTAGAATACAATTCAACAATCAAGCTTTCGTTGATTTCAGCAGGTAAATCAGAACGATCTGGTGCAGATTTGAATGTACCTTCCAACTTAGTATGGTCAATTTCCATCCAAGAAGGAGTTCCACGCTGAGCAGCTAATTCAATTGCGTTTTTAATACGTAACTGAGATTTAGAGCTCTCATGTACTGCAATCACATCGCCCGCTTTAACTTGGATAGACGCAATGTTAACACGACGACCATTCAAAGTAATGCTGCGGTGAGATACAAGCTGACGAGCTTCTGCACGTGTAGAACCAAAGCCCATACGATACACAACGTTATCGATACGGCTTTCAAGCAATTTCAACAAGTTTTCACCTGTTGCGCCTTTAACACGAGCAGCTTCTTTGTAGTAGTTACTAAATTGACGTTCTAACACACCGTACATACGACGTACTTTTTGTTTTTCACGTAATTGTAGTGAGTACTCAGATTGTTTACTACCACGCGCTCCGCCGTGTTGGCCAGGAGCTTTCGCATGTTTTTTTGTCTTAACGTCAAACGGTTTAACGCCTGATTTAAGTTGCAGGTCTGTCCCTTCGCGGCGAGAGAGTTTGCATTTTGGACCAATATAACGAGCCATGAATGATTCTCCTTAGACGCGACGTTTTTTAGGTGGACGGCAACCGTTGTGCGGGATTGGCGTCACATCGGTAATGCTGTTAATTTTATAACCCACTGCACCTAAAGCACGAACCGCAGATTCACGACCAGGACCAGGACCTTTTACAAGGACGTCCAAGTTTTTCAAACCGTAGTCTAAAGCAGCTTAAACCGCAACTTAAGCAGCTACCTGAGCAGCAAACGGAGTTGATTTACGTGATCCACGGAAGCCTTG
>CAZOGM010000055.1:3803-14116 GCA_964579445.1 uncultured Acinetobacter sp. | reverse complement strand
TAGTGGTGCAGACTTTCTTAGTGGGATTCATGCATCATTGTATGCGTATCAGCTATGTCATCAGAATAAGCCAAAAATCAAATTATCGAATCATTGGCTTAAACAGGACTTGGGTTATATTACTTTCTCTAAATTCTAAAATTGACCCATCATAAATTTAGTGACTATCCATGTGATGATGCTACTTATGATCATGACGAATATAATTTCATATTTTAACTTCACTGAAAAGACCTTATATTTGAGTAATTTTTAAAAATATCCAATTTATTTATGTTTAGTCGACTTAAATCATGATGAAGTGGGTTGGATACTATTCCATCAAAGAGTTAATATTTCATACCACTATGATTCAAACCACAAAATACTGATTTAATTCATCATTTTCAGAAATTTATTGAGATATTCAAGACGCTAAATAAGACAATCTGTTCATTCAATATCGTTATCCATCACCTGATGCCGTTCTTGATGATAAGCTTCTTCAGACTGACCTTTTTTCCAATAAGGTACAGCATATAAATAAGCCTTATTCGGTTGATATTTTTCTTTGATCAGCCGGCGTAATGCGACAACACGTGAGTTTTCACCCGCTAATGTGACAGAAATTTGCTGAGAATCCCAATCGAGCTTTGTCAAAGACGCTTCGATCTGCTGTTCAACATTTGGATTTTTAACAAGCCAGTGAAGTTGCATTTTAGCGGGATAAGATAATTCAATTCGATCAGCATCATCTTCAAGTTCAATCCAAATTTCACCGTGTGCGTCAGTTGGCAGTTGTTCGAGTGATGCGGCCAGCATAGCAAGTGCAGACAAATCAGCGATAAACACCCAATATTTTGCAGTCGGATTAAATCGAGAGGGTCCACCTGGACCTGCCAAACCTAGTGCATCCCCAGCTTGTGCATGGATGGCCCAATCTGCGGCAATGCCGAACGCTGCATGACGTACAAAATCGATCACCAAAAGTTGTTGTTCAACTAAAAAATCACGAATGGTATAGGTTCGTGTCATTGGTTTTTTGCCTTCACTCCAGATCACTTTACCGTGTTCATTTCTTTGTGGTAAGGGCGGCTTTTGGTGCGCTTGCTCTGGGAAAAACAACTTAATATGCGCACCATTTTGATCTGTCGGAAAATCAGAAAAATCATCACTGCTAAAATAAACACGCTGTAAATGCGACGAAATTTGTTCCGACGAATGTACATAAATATGACGTGGCGGATAAATTGTGGTTTGGGCCATGTGTAATCTACTGTGTAAGTCTAAGAAATAAAGTCATTCAATTGATGATCGGATTCTTTCAAAATTAACTGACGAGAAAGCGCGTGTTTGAAAATGAACATTTTGCAGACTTATCAGGCATCAATCTTGTGGTGTTAAGGTAATGTAAATAAAAATCATTTGCAAATGGTAATCATTATATTTAATATTTTCTGCGCTGCTTTTACCTGATCGCGGTTCATTTCTTTATATAAATACTTTGAAGATTTTTAGGTTTCTTATAAAAATTATTTGATTGGTGGTATGACACATGCAAACAGCGGATTCTCTAGCACCCTTAACGCGCGCACAACACAGTATGTGGAAAGGGCATTATTATCATGGCAGTTATCCATTTCATACAGCTGAATGGATGGTGATCGAAGGGCCATTAAACCGCGAGCTATTTCATCAAGCAGTTGCGCTTACTTTAAGAGAAGCCAAGGCATTACATTGGCGGGCTTTAGAAAAAGAAGGCAAAGTTTATCGTGTAGATGATGTAGGATTACGTACACCACGCTTTGTTGATTTATCGCATTTAGATGAACAAGGAATTTTAGATTGGGCGGATAAGGAAGTAGAACCTCCTTTTGATTTGAGTAAGGGCCATTTATATGATTATGTTTTTGCACATTTAGGCGAAGATCGATACGGACTCTTTTTTAGAGCGCATCATGTGGCTTTAGATGGTTATGCCTATGGACTCATGATTAGCCGGTTCCTCGATTATTACCAATCTTTGAAAAATGGTACGGATTTAAAAAATAAAGGGTTTGATCATTTTGATCGCTTTCTTGCAGATGAACAACGCTATTTATCATCGCCAAAAGCAGAACAAGATTTACAGTTTTGGCGTGATCACTTTTCCAATGAATTGGCACCAAAGAAACGTTTGAAACGAAAATTAAAACAGCCATTTTATCAAGGCCCACGTTATGAAGACGTGATTGATTGGGACACGCAGCAGCGCATGAATGCTTTGGCCGCTGAGCTCAAATTACCCAGTGCCATGGTGGTGATGGCTGTCATGATGTGCTATTTGGTCAAACAATCAGGTGATCCAGAACAGTGCTTTGGTATACCAATGATGTCACGTTTAGGCACAGCAGCCATGCGTATTCCTTGTTTGGTGATGAACATTTTACCGTTACGCTTAGCGGGTACAGGTGAAGAAAATTTGTCTGAAACGGTGCAGTTATTGGCACAACGTTTTGCAGAAATACGCCCACATCAAAACAGTTATTTTGAGCAAATGCGTCATGTACTAGAAGGTTTTGATCCCTATGAGAACATTTTATTTGGTCCAATAGTCAATTGGATTCCTTATCCATTACCTGAACAATTTGAAGGTTGTCGATTAACCAAGACCACAATTTCCGCAGGACCAATCGAGGATTTTGATATCGCGATTACCAATAAATTTGTAGATGGGGTTGAGCGTTTATATTTGGCAGTCGATGGACACAAGGAGCTGTACGATGTCGAGTCTCTAGGGGAGTACTGGCACGACTTTATGCAAATGTTACGCACATGGTTAAAGCAGCCCGAGTTGTCCTGTACTGAACTTAAGATTGAAAAAAAACTGCCAGTTTAATGCTGACAGTTTTCGGTGCAGACTTGATTAAACCCCGAGCGTTGCACCGCCATCCACCACAAGTTCATGCATGGTAATTTGTTTTGCTTGATCAGACAGTAAAAACAAAATGGCGTCTGCGACATCTTCAGGCTCAGCCATTTTTCCCAGTGGAATACCACTGCGATATTGCTCAAGACTACCCTCAATAACGCCTTGAGGCGGCTGGTCATCTGTCCATAATTGTTTTTGCATTTGAGTCAAAGTTGAACCGGGTAAAACCAAATTACAGCGAATACCATGCGGTGCCAGCTCTAGCGCTAAGTTTTTAAAATAATGACTTACCGTGGCCTTGGTGGTGGCATAGAGTCCCATATTCATCCGTGGAATCAATGCGGCATTCGAGCTAATACTCACAATTGCGCCTTTTTTATGAGGCATCATTTGTTTGGCGACCCACTGGGACAGGAGTGCAGGGCCCATAAAGTTTACTGCAAGGTTGTGTTGCCACTGTGCTTCTGTGGTCTCAAGTAAACTCCCCATTTCTAAAATGCCAGCAGCATTGACTAGTCCTGTAATGGGTTGATCCGACCAAGGGGATTGCTGAATCAGTTCAATCAGCGTTTGGGTGTGTGAAATATCATGCGCAATCGCATAAAAATTTTGTTGCTGTGATAGCGTGATATGTTGATTAATTTCCCATGTTTCAAGAGTTGGATTCAGATCGATACCGAGCACCTGATGACCCTGTTCAAGTAATTTTTTGACCACCACCGCACCAATGCCTCGAGCGGCACCCGTCACAATAAAAACTGAAAGCATTTAAGCATCCTTCACAAATTAACAAAAATTAACGATTATCATTACTATTTGAGAATAATAATCATTATATTGCTTGAGTTCAACCACTGCATTGAAATGACAGTGGGCGAGAACGCTTTAAAAACAGAATTGAAAGATGTGAGAGCAAATATGTTGCTAGTAGAACCATCAGTATTTAAAAACATGATTGGAATTACCAAGGACGCTTTGATTGAGGCAGATTTAGCCGGCTTTGTTTTTGCGACACCTACGGGTACGATTTCAAGTAAAAAATTACTTGAGCATATTCAATTTGAATGTAAGCCCTCGTTGTCCTTTGCCGAGCAGCAAAAAACTTGGTTGCAACACGCACAACAAAAACTTCACGAAAAAATACAGACCACTGGAAATGCTGAACTCATTTTAGTGGGCAGTTTGCCTTTTGATCATCGTGATTTGCCTGAAATGTCGATTGCTGAAGCAAAGAATACTTTTGTCAATGACAGTTTTAATTTTCCAGAGCCTGTTGAGCGACTCTCACAAGTTCAAGCCAGTTTAGTGCCAGCACAATCTGACTATGTGGAGGGGGTGGCAAAACTGGTTGATTTAATGAAGACTACGGAACTTGAAAAAGCGGTGTTGGCACGTGCAATCGATTTGAAGAGCGAGCAAAAAATATCAGTTGTTGAGCTGTTCTATCAATTGTTTAAAACCAACCCTGAAGGCTATACCTTTGCCTTAGCGCAAGATCCGAAAAACCTAGGTTGGTTTGTGGGTGCAAGTCCAGAACTTTTAATCGCCAAACAAAATCAATATATCTTTAGCAATCCAGTGGCGGGAACCTTAGCACGCAGTGCAGATCCAACTGAAGATCAAGCTCAAGCACAGCGATTATTTGCATCTGCTAAAGATCAGCATGAACATGCAGTTGTCATTGAGGCAATCGCTGACCAACTTTCTCCTTTATGCCAGACCTTGAGTATTCCAAAGTTACCATCTCTCATCAAAACACAAACAGTGTGGCATTTGGCAACGCAGATTAAAGGCACATTAAAAGATCCAAATATGCATGTTTTTGATCTGGCTTCCATACTCCATCCGACACCTGCGGTATGTGGTCAACCGCCAGCTTTAGCACGTCAACTGATTTCAGAATTAGAACCGTTCAAGCGTAATTTATTTGCAGGCACGATGGGTTGGAGTGATGCACAGGGGAATGGCGCGTGGGCAGTGAATGTACGCTGTGGTCGTATTTTTGAACATTCAGCGCGTTTATATGCGGGCGCAGGCATTGTTGAAGCATCACAACCGACCAGTGAATTGAATGAAACGATTGCAAAATTTAAGACCATGCTCAATGCAATGGGCTTAGATGCAGATCAACTGACTTATCAATAAGGCAGTCCCATGAATCAAAACGAATTATTAGAAGAAAAACTTTGGAAGGGTATTGTTCAATATCCGTCAGAGTTTGTCGAAAAGTACATTGCTCAAGGCTATTGGCTGGGTCAAACGCTGAGTGAGTTTTTTATAGATTGTGCTGAAAAATATGCAGAGAACACGGCACTCATTTGTGGTGAGCGTGAATATAGTTATCAAGAATTACAAAACCATATTGATGGATTTGCTGTTTATCTACAGCAGCAAGGCTATCAAGTTGGTGATAGTGTTGTAATTCAACTCCCCAATATTGCAGAGTTTTTCATTGCATACTTTGGTGCACTACGTATAGGCATGCGTCCAGTCATGAGTTTGCCTGCACATCGGCATGCAGAAGTTAGTCATTTTATCGGTCAGACTGGAGCCAAGCTGTATATTTGCGCCGATAAATTTATGGGCTTTGATTATCGCAAATTGGCTCAAGAATGTCAGACACGTTGCGAGAGTCTAAAACAAGTCATTGTGGTTGGAGATGAAGGAGAGGCAAGTGGTTTTTATGCGTGGCCAGATACTCTTTCACTGCGAAAACAAACTATCGCTCCGCCATGCATCACCGCACGTCATGTGGCATTTTTTCAACTTTCGGGTGGCAGTACGGGTACACCTAAACTGATTCCACGTACCCATGATGACTATTTATATAGCGTACGCGCGAGTGCGGATATTTGTGAGCTGAATCAAAACACCAGAATGCTGATGGTTCTGCCTGTCGCGCATAATTTTAGTCTGAGCTCAGCTGGTTCTTTAGGTCTGTTTTATGCAGGCGGAACTTTGGTGCTGTCTCAAGACCCATCGGCATCTACATGTTTTGCGTTAATCAAGCACCATCAAATTTCGCATGTTGCTTTGGTGCCTGCACTCGCCGCAAGTTGGGCGGAAGCCGTACAAAAAGGCGCTGACAATATTTTTGCTCAGTTAAAGGTCTTGCAAGTCGGTGGAGCAAGACTTGCCGATGCTTTAGCACGTCAATTGATTGAACAATATCAATGCCGCTTGCAACAGGTCTTTGGTATGGCGGAAGGTTTGGTCAATTACACCAGATATACTGATGATGTTGAACAAATTATTGCAACGCAAGGCAGTCGAATCAGCCCCGATGATGAAATCAAAGTCGTAAATGATGATGATCAAGAACTGCCTACTGGGCAAATAGGTCATTTGCTCACGCGAGGTCCTTATACCATTCGCGGTTATTACAATACACCTGAACATAACCGAAATGCATTCACTGTAGATGGATTTTATCGTACAGGTGATTTGGTTCGAATCAATGCCGAAGGCAACATTATTGTTGAAGGACGCAGTAAAGATCAAATCAACCGTGGCGGTGAGAAAATTGCCACTGAAGAGGTGGAACAAGTATTGAATCAACATCCGCAAGTGATTCAATCAGCATTGGTTTCTATGCCAGACCCAATGTTGGGAGAAAAGAGCTGTGCCTATATTCAATGGCGCACCGATGCAGCAGACCCAAGCCCAACCCGCCTGATGATGCAACTTCGACAGTACGTTCAAGCTTACGGGTTGGCAACGTATAAAATTCCAGATCGGATCGAATTTGTTGAAGATATGCCCTATACCGCTTTGGGCAAAATAGATAAAAAAGCATTAAGACAACGTTTAGTTGCGTAACACTTTATAAAATATTGAGGTAGAAAAAATGGCTATTCCACGTATCGCAAGTTATCCCATGCCACAAGTGCAAGATTTTCCAGCCAACAAAGTGAATTGGACGGTTGATCCTAGTCGTGCTGTCCTTTTGGTACATGATTTACAACAGTACTTTTTAGATTTTTATGATCAAACTCAAGCGCCCATTCCTGAGCTTATACAGCATTGTCGTCAATTGATTGATGCATGTCATGCGCAAGGCATACCTGTTTATTACACCGCGCAACCAGGTGATCAAAGCACCGAACATCGTCAGTTATTGACTGATTTTTGGGGCAAAGGTTTAACAGCAGATCCTGAAATTGTGCAAATCATTCCAAGTCTAAAGCCTGCTGAACAAGACACAGTTTTAATGAAATGGCGTTATAGTGCATTTAAGAAAAGTGATTTTGAACAGCGGATTAAAGAGGCAGGACGTGATCAATTGATGATTTGTGGTGTCTATGCCCATATTGGTTGCCTACTCACAGCGGCAGAAGCTTTTATGATGGATATGCAAGCCTTTTTAGTAGGCGATGCATTGGCTGATTTTAGTCTTGAAGAGCACGAGATGGCACTAAAATATGCCACGGGTTGTTGTGCCAAAGTTGTAGATACTGCTTCTGTACTGAGCGAGCTTCAAACGGAACAAAAAATGGAGGCTGTAGGATGAGTGCAGCTGAATTAACTTTGGACGTGGTACGTCAGACTGTTGCAACACAATTGGGAATAGAAGCACATGAAATTCAAAATGATGACAATCTATTTATGCTGGGTCTAGATTCAATGAGTTTAATGACGCTTGTTGGATTATGGCGTGAACAGGGTCTAAGTGTGGAGTTTCAAGATTTAGTCGAAGAGCCGACACTCAAGGATTGGCAACACCGACTCAGCCTAGGTTCTGCATGATGTAACGCATCCACATTGAAGCGATTGATCTCGCAAAATGTTCAGGCAACTTTTGTAAAGTACGCTTACAGATGAATCGCAGTATCAAAGGTCATAGCCAATATATATATAGCCAAGACCACTTTTATTTACAGCTCTAGGTAATGGCGGGTCTGCTATGCAGTTAGACAATTATTATTCTTCAAAACAATGGCAAAAAATTCAGGATTTTGCTGTCAATAAACAAAGTCCATTTTTAGTGGTGGATTTAGATCGCGTTGAGTTTAAATATCAAGAACTTCAACAAAGTTTCCCAAAGGCAAATATCTTTTATGCAGTGAAAGCCAATCCAAGTATTGAAATTTTAGAGCGTTTGGATCGAATGGGTTCATGTTTTGATATTGCATCGGTGTATGAGCTTGATCGGGTGATTGATTGTGGCATTTCCCCAGAGCGTATTTCATTTGGTAATACCATTAAAAAAGCCTCAGATGTGAAATATGCCTACGATAAAGGTATCCGATTGTTCGTGACAGATGCACAAGCAGATTTAGAACAAATAGCAAAATATGCACCGAACTCTAAGGTTTTTGTACGTGTGTTGGTCGAATCGGGGACTACATCAGATTGGCCTTTATCACGTAAATTTGGTTGTGACACCCAAATGGCGATTGATCTCATGCTTAAAGCCAAGCAAATGGGACTACAACCTTACGGCGTGTCTTTCCATGTGGGGAGCCAACAAAATGATGTGACAGTTTGGAGAACTGCGTTAAAAACGGCAAAAGTAGTATTTGAGACTCTCGAAAAAGAACATGGTATTCAGTTGGAATTGATTAATGCTGGAGGCGGGTTCCCTGCACAGTATTTGGCGGATATTGATAGCATTCAAGATTATGCGAAGCGTATTCAATGCTATATAGATGATTTATTTTCTCAAAAAGTAACGCTGTTTTTAGAACCGGGACGCTCATTGGTTGGGGATGCAGGGGTGATTGTCTCAGAAATTGTGTTAATTTCGAATAAATCTGAACAAGATGAAAAACGCTGGATTTATACCGATGTCGGCGTATTTAATGGCTTGATTGAAACTTTAGGTGAAATGATTAAGTACCCGATTTATACCCCGAAAATGCAAAATAATGCGCCTCAGTCCAATGTGGTATTGGCAGGTCCAACTTGTGATTCGACCGATATTATGTATGAAAAATTGGCTTATCCATTGCCTAAGGATTTGGTTATGGGTGATCGGTTGTATTGGTTGAGTACCGGTGCTTATACGACATCCTACGCATCTGTAGAATTTAATGGATATCCGCCGTTAAAAACGTTTTATTTAGAGTAAAAAGGAATTTAAAAATAGCCCGATCTTGTCGTAGATGCAGGAAAGGGCTTTTTTATTGTGTAGATTTTGAAAAAAATAGATGTGCAGCTCAATAGATGAGTCTCTCGTATATCGCGCGTTAGGATTGCTGCAAATTTTCAATGTATACAATTCAGAACTACGTTCTTCACGTATTTCTTCACCTATTACTTCACATAATTATTTATATCAATTCAGTGTTTTATATATAGATGAAATAACTCGGTAATGAAGCGTTGTTTTCTTTAATCGAATTTATCTTTAATACACGACAAAAACGCCAATAATTTGAATGGTATTAATAATTATAATGTAAATCATTCTCATTAAATAATGTATGATGTGTTCAAAATTTAACATCAGATTAGAGTGAGATAGGATCTTGAAAAGAAATTTATTATTTTTATCTTTGGTCAGCATTCCATTTTTTGCTGTTGCTGAAGAACCAACTCAATTAGCCACAATTGTGGTCAAAGCTGACTCACAAGAAACAGATGTCACAGGAAAGTTAAAAAAGAAAGCGACCCTGAATATTTTAGGTGAAAAAGATGTCTTAGATACGCCATTTACCATTCGAAATTACAGTGATCAAGCGATTCAGGACTCACATGCACTTACCATGGCAGATGTATTGAAAATTGATCCAAGTATTCGTACCACAACCAACAGCGGGCACTTAAACGAAAACTTTAATATTCGTGGTTTTAGCGTGGGCTGGGAAGATTATAATTTAAATGGCGCTTATGGTATGGCACCATCAGGTCGTGTAAGTACCGATATTTTAAGTTCAGTCACTGTACTCAAAGGCCCGAATGCACTGGTTGCAGGCATGGCGCCATCAGGTGGAGTGGGTGGTGTGTTAATTGCCAATACCAAACGTGCAGATAAGGAATTGACACGTGTATCAGCCAATTTTGAAGATGAAGGCTTTTATAAATCAGGTTTTGATGTCGCACGCCGTTTTGGTGAGAACCAAGAATTTGGCGCACGTGTCAGTGCGAATTATGGTCAAGGTGAGCATATTGTTGACGGTTTAGAGGACGAGAGTGTTTCAGCAGTTCTAGGTTTAGATTGGACCACGGATAAAGCTAAAATCAATTTAGATGCCTATACCACGAGCGATAAACGAGATGGTGGTTCACCCGCCATGGTGTCATTTGCTCAATTGAATAAAGTACTTGATGCACCCGATGGCAAGAATAATTATTTCCCTAACTTACATGGTCGACAGTCAGCACACTATGTCGGGGTTTCGGGTGAATATAAACTACTTGATAATCTGAAAATGATTGCCGGTGTGGGGACGGCTGAACAAGAATATCAAGGTCATCTTTT
>CAZOGM010000055.1:0-3703 GCA_964579445.1 uncultured Acinetobacter sp. | reverse complement strand
TGAAAATGATTGCCGGTGTGGGGACGGCTGAACAAGAATATCAAGGTCATCTTTTTGGGACGCGTATGATCGTGACCAATGAGGCAGGGGACGCAAACTCTCAGTATTACCATGTCAAAATGAAACAGAAAAATGTCGCTGCAAATTTAGGTTTAGAGGGTGCATTTAGTACAGGTGCTGTAGATCACGTAATTGGCGTGCGTGCAGATTACTTGAATCGCGAAACAGATCAGCACAAAGGTCGAGGTTCTGCAGAAGTTCCATTCACCACTAATTTATACGATCCGAGCAAGAATGGTGCTATGCCGGTTCAAGTGCCTGAAACATCTACCATTGCAGATAATGATTACATCAGTTATTCATTAACAGATCAAATTTCAATGTTAGATGATAAGTTGCAATTTATTCTGGGTGCTCGATTCCAAGATATGGATATTGAAAATCCGACCACAGGGGTGAAATATAGCGAAAATAAAGTCTCTCCAAGTGTTGGGATTGTGGTGAAGCCTTGGGGTGAGGATTTTTCGCTTTATAGTAGTTACGTAGAAGGATTAGTACAAGGTAATACAGTAGACAATCCGTTGGATGCAAATGATGGAACTACATTTGCACCATTGCAAACCAAGCAGTATGAAGTGGGTGCAAAATATCAACACGGCTCGTGGTTACATACATTAGCTGCATATCAAATTGAAAAACCAAGCACCATGACTGAGTTTTATGCAGCGCCTATAAATGGGAATACCCAAATTACAACCGATGGTGGAGAAACCAAGTCTAAGGGTGTTGAATATGGATTTTCAGGTAACATTATTGATGACCTGATTGTGTGGGGGAATCTGGCTTACATCGATGTTCAATATACAAAAGGTATGAGTGGGAAGGTTGCTCTTGCAGGACAAACCGTTGAAGGACAGCCAGAGTTCACAGCAGGTCTTGGTCTTGAATATCATCTACCGCAAGTCGAAGGATTCAGTGTCAATACACGTGCAACCTATGTAGATAGTCAATATTTGAATAATACCAATACATTAGAATTGCCAAGCTATACGCTTTTAGACGTGGGTGCCAAATATAAAACCAATATTGGCGGTGTAGAAACGACTTTACGCGCCAATATTGATAACGTCACTGACGAAAAATATTGGGCGGGTGTATTCAATAGTGGCTTTACGACTCTTGGTTCAGGACGTACTTATAAGCTGGGTTTAAGCTTTGATTTTTAATTTTTCGATCATTTATTAATGATCTGTACATGCCTATTCATTTTGAGAATCCATTAAGTTTAAGAGACTCTAAAGTGAATCGGCTTCTATCTTAATAAAAAAGGTGCAAATTAATAGAGATTCGATAGTTCATCATTAGTAGATGATTTTTAATAAAAATGACCAATGATTTGGCTATAAAAAAGAATGATTTTCTGTAGATTATTGAGGTTTATATTTTGAAATTTATCGCGTTCTTTTGTGTTTTGCTTGGATGTGTATTGATGTATTGCTCACATACAAACCAAGACCTTTTAGAGAAGAAGCTTCCGAATTCTACACGTTGGTTTGGATTGCTAAGTATTGGATTGGCACTGATTCTATTTATGATTGCTACACCCAAACTCGTTGCTATTTTTATGTGGTTATTGACCATTTTAGTGATGTGGTCATTTCTGCCTTTTATTCCACTCATCTTCAAAAAATACAGCTCATGAAATCGCTCATTCATCAAAAAATACAAGCAGATTGGTGGACAAAATCATTTGCTGGTTTTGTATTGGGTTTTATTATTTCATTGCTGTGTGCATCGATCATCACCATTTTCGCATTTAAAACATTGAGTCCAGGTTTAGCACCGCAGTTTGGTATGTGGTCCATTCCATGGATTTGGTTACCTTTATGTTTTATTGCATTTTTTATCCCTAAAGGGTGGCAGGCTATCGCTATATATTTCGCCCTTATTGTTTTGGCTTATGCCATTTTATGTGGGTTAAGAGGCTTTTAAATTGAAAGTTCGTACTGACATTATTCGACATGCAAAAGAACTTCATACTTGGGTTGGCATTATATGTGGAATCGTATTGTTCATCTGCTTTTTTGCAGGTGGGCTCAGTATGTTTCAACATGATTTAAGTCGCTGGGGTACTCCTCCGCACCAACAATTAGCCTCTATTTCCCCATCCCAATACAACCCATTGGTCGAACAAGTCCAAAAAGAATATCCTGAGACACTAAAAAGCTTTCAGTTGAATTTTGATTCTAAAGAGTTTCACTATGCCCCGATGCAATGGCAATCTGCTGAAGTAAAGGGGAGCGACGAACACAGCTTTGATACTGAACAAGGGAGTATGTTGGCAACCTTTAAGCCTGATGGAACACTCCAAGTCGAACAAGAAAATCTATCCAAACTGGGTTGGATGATTGAGCAATTACATGAAACGGCAGGCATACCAGGAACCATAGGTCATCATACCTTTGGAATGTATGTGATGGGCATTGTTTGTATCTTATATTTTTTGGCTTTAATGACAGGATTAATTGTTTTATTACCCACTTTGGTGAAAGACTATTTTGCAGTTCGGCAGGGCAAAAATAAAAAGAGATTTTGGCTAGATGCACATAATGTTGTAGGCATTACCAGTTTACCGTTTCATATCATCATTAGCGTGACTGTCATTGCCTTTGCATTTCATGATGTATTTTATGATGCCATAGGGAAATTAGTTTCTCCCGATAAATCTTTATTTGAGCGTCCACCTGCCGTTAAAGTGGTTGAACCTTTACAAGCCTTTGATGTAGAAAAAATACTCTTTAAAATTAAACAACAAGCACCTGAATATCAGGTCAGTTCGATTGGCTTCACTAACCTTGATCAGCCCTCCAAGGCATCTGCACGGGTTAATTTATATAGTGCAGATCAAATGCTTCGTGGTGATCAATTCGATGTCGTGGTGTTTAATCCTTATCTAGATAAGCCTTTTATTACCAGTAATTTAAACACGCATGCAACAGCAATGGATCAAGTTGTGCGTTCAATGTTCAGTTTACATTTTGGAAATTATGGAGGAGATCTAACCCGATGGTTATATCTAGTCTTAGGTATGGGGGGAGCATTTTTGTTTTATTCAGGGAATATTCTCTGGATTGAATCACGTGTTAAACGCCAAAAAAAATCTACATTACCTGTTCCAAATCAAAGAAAAGATGTCAGGTTTATTGCGAGTTTAACGATTGGAGCTTGCTTAGGATGCATTTTGGCAATTACAGCCAGTATGCTGATTGGCCGCTGGGCTTATGTGATCAATGCAGAAATCCTAAGTCTAAATCATTGGTTTATGTATAGTTATTATGCTGTTTTTTTATCGTGTTTGATCTATAGCTTTATCAAAGGTGCAGGAGAAGTATTACCCCAATTATTAATTTCAATAGCTATTTTATTGTGTTTATTACCCCTGACATCTTTGATTGCATTGTTATTGCCTAACATTGGTTTATGGTCTTCGCATTCATCTTTATGGTGGATTGATATCATGGCAGTTGTATTGGCTATTCTATTTTTTCGTTTTTATATACAAGCCAAGCATAGACAGAGAAATGTAGAGACAGGGAGTATTTGGGCATAATCGAATGATGAACTGTGAATTGATTGATATTGTGGAAATATATAAAATAACGATAGAATTATGTGGAATAAAAAACAAAAAATTGAGTTCAAA
>CAZOGM010000054.1:1976-14307 GCA_964579445.1 uncultured Acinetobacter sp. | reverse complement strand
TTGATGAGGCTATACTAGGTGAAAATACAAAATAGGTAAAACAGTTTGTTTTTATTTTAATGATCGGATATTTGAATTGAAGTGTATATAATTCTATTGTTGATCAAACCTGTCACAGTCTCAATGAAATTTGATGAAGATTCGTTTAAATACATCTATTTTTCGGTATGATCGAAATAATTAAAATAGTGGGTGAGTGTCATGGAGCTTCAGCGCGGAATTTATCAGCATTATAAAGGCCAAATGTATCAAGTTTTACATGTCGCTACACACAGTGAAACTGAAGAAAAGTTAGTGGTCTATCAATGCTTGTATGGTGACTACTCAATTTGGGTAAGACCATTCACGATGTTTACTGAAAGTGTGTATTTGGAAGAGGATGATCGTGAAATTGAGCGTTTTAAATTAGTAACAGCGCTTTAATTTAAACGGCGTAAGAACTTGATTTAAATTCATAAAATTTGAGAGGTGATCATGCAAACTCAGCAAGAATTTCAAAGCTATATGCAGCAGCTTTATGCGCAATTTCAAGAGCATGATGCACAACAGCCTGACCGTCTACAACGTTACAGAAACATCGAGCCTGAGTCTGCACAATTCATTTCACAGTTGCTTTATATACAACAGTCATCTCGAGTATTAGAAATAGGGACATCTACTGGATATTCTACGCTTTGGTTAGCACAAACATTGTTAAAACAAAACGGAAAGCTGACTACTGTAGAAGTTGATCAAACCCGTTCTGAGCAAGCAAAAAAGTATGCTATTGAATGTGGGTTAGACTCTATTATTGAATTTCAAGTGTGCGATGCGCTGAACTATCTTGAGCAATGTTCCACTGTGTTTGACTTAATACTGCTTGATGCGGAGCGAGATGCTTATTCACAGTATTGGACTTATTTATCCAAACTACTCAATAATCAACATGGCGTACTCATTGTTGATAATGTCATTTCACATGCTGACCAGCTTCAGGAACTTATAAAGCTTATATGCAAAGATGGGCGGTATCGTACAACCACATTGGCTATTGGGGCAGGTTTGTTGATGGTTACAGCTCAAAATGGACTCGAATGAAAAATAAATGATTGGAATCGTTTAGATCATTTATTATATACAGCTATAGAATGAAAACTAGAATCGTAGCTTAGGATCATCTTTAGGGCGATCATTAGGGTGATCAGAACTTGTATAAGTTACTTGCTGATAGGGTGGTTTTGAGCACCCTATATCAGCCATTAAAATTATTTGAGTTGTATAGATTTAAACCTTAGCGAGTACAGCCCCTAAAATTATTGAATAGAAAGTCTGCTGAAGTGCAAATCATATTCTAAATATTTATGCACAAAAGCTGTTTTATCACTACATCGTAGTAGATTTTCATAGACAAATTTGGGTACAGGATAAAAAATTTCTCCTGAACCATTTTCGTAAAAAATTTTTAAATAGCGTGAAGAAGCACTGTAATTCCAAGAAGTGACAGCAATATGAGTTCCCATAGCATCCCCTTGTTTCATTGTTATTTTGAAATATACAATTAACATTGTATAGCTTAGAAGATATGCTATTCGAACTTGAAAAAAGTAATTTAATTGTTACTAAAAATTTATCTATTCACATGATATTTATATCAATATTAAAGCAATAAAAAACCACGCAAAAGCGCGGTTTTTCGAATCAGTTTGATCTAATTAAAAATTAGATTTTACCAACTAAGTCGATTGAAGGAGCAAGAGTTGCGTCACCTTCTTTCCATTTAGCAGGGCAAACTTCGCCTGGGTGAGCATGTACGTACTGAGCTGCTTTAACTTTACGAAGAAGTTCAGACGCATCACGACCGATACCACCAGCGTTGATTTCAACGATTTGGATTTTACCTTCTGGATCGATAACGAAAGTACCACGGTCAGCAAGACCAGCAGCTTCGATAAGAACTTCGAAGTTTTTAGACAAAGTCCAAGTTGGATCACCGATTAATGGGTATTGGATTTTACCAATCACTTCAGAAGTATCGTGCCAAGCTTTGTGCGTGAAGTGAGTGTCGGTTGAAACACCGTAGATTTCCACGCCTAATTTTTGGAATTCAGCATAGTTGTCAGCAAGGTCGCCAAGTTCAGTTGGGCAAACAAAAGTGAAGTCAGCTGGGTAGAAGAATACAACAGACCATTTGCCTTTAAGATCAGCTTCAGTAACGTCAACAAATTGACCGTTGTGGTAAGCAGTCGCTGCGAATGGTTTTACTTCAGTATTAATTAAGCTCATCATTGTCTCCATGATTGAGGTTTGTATTTAATTTCCAATAGAATATCGAAACTTTTGTTATTGCTGAAACAGTATTTTTGCATCACTAAAATCGGAAAAACCGAATTCAGTAGTTTGCGAGGTGTGCTATTTCACTGAATCTCATCATTTTGTCATTCTTCATCAATTTATGAGTCTTGCATGACAAAAATAGTAATGAAGAAAAGATCCGTTGCTAAACATGATGCCACCATGATGATAATTCAAGGTTTAGTTTAAAAAAAGATAGATTAATAACGGAAATGTATATCGGATTGATAGATTTATGCCAAATAAAGCACTCACAAAGATAAAGACAATTATTTTGGGAGCATAGGCGAGGGAAGGTTTGTGCTCATTTCTAATATATTCAATGATAATTTTAACCCATCAATCGTATGAATCGATCTGTTCAGTCTATGTTTTGTAAGGCAAAGACTATGCCTGTAGTCTGTTACAGCGTAAAATAAGCCATTCATTTTCGCTTTTAGGGTGCGTTATCTGTGGTAAGTCATTTAAATGTAGATCAATGGGTCATGGCTCGCGACCGTCATCGTTTAAATCGACTGCGTAAAGGTAAAGATGCGAATCCAAAGCAATACCAAGAATTATTTGAAAAATCCAATTTAAAAGTCCGCTCTCGTCTGGACAGTATTCCCAATATTAAACTGAACCAAGATTTGCCTGTCACTCAGTACACAGACAAATTGATTAAAGCTATACAGCAAAATCAAGTGGTGATTGTAGCGGGGGAAACCGGTTCAGGTAAGACCACGCAGTTACCCCAAATTGCAATGCTGGCAGGGCGTGGTTTGACCGGCATGATTGGTCATACACAGCCACGTCGTTTGGCAGCACGAACTGTGTCGCAGCGTATAGCAGAAGAAGTGGGTCAAAAACTCGGTGAGTCGATTAGTTTTAAAATCCGTTTTAATGAACAAGGCTCTCAGGACTCATTGGTGCGTTTAATGACCGATGGGATTTTGCTTGCTGAATTGGGTCATGATCGCTTCTTAACAAAATACGATACGATTATTATCGATGAGGCACATGAGCGCTCATTGAATATTGATTTCATCATGGGCTATTTAAAGCAGCTTTTGCCGAAGCGCCCAGATTTGAAAGTCATAGTCACTTCTGCAACATTAGATGTAAATCGATTCAGTTCCTATTTTAACAATGCACCGATTTTTGAAGTGGAAGGTCGAAGCTTTCCCGTCGAATTACGTTATCGTCCTATCTCTGAAATGAGTATTGTGGGCAGTGATGACGATGAATTTGATGACTTTGAGGAGAATTTACCTCGAGCAGTCGTACAAGCTGTCGAAGAATGTTTCCAAGATGCACAAGAAAAAGGGCATCCTGAACATGCAGATATTTTGATTTTTGCAAGCACTGAACTTGAAATTCGAGAATTACAAGAGACCTTAAAAAAGTTTGGTCCCAAGCATACTGAAATTTTACCTTTATATGCGCGACTTGCGATTGCTGAACAACAGCGAATTTTTAATGCCAGTGGTGGTGGGCGTCGAATTATTATTGCGACCAACGTTGCTGAAACGGCATTGACTGTC
This sequence comes from uncultured Acinetobacter sp., assembly GCA_964579445.1. Taxonomy (GTDB): domain Bacteria; phylum Pseudomonadota; class Gammaproteobacteria; order Pseudomonadales; family Moraxellaceae; genus Acinetobacter. Next base: position 10,453 of record CAZOGM010000054.1, on the reverse strand, counting down.
CCAAATATTCGCTACGTGATTGATAGTGGTTTTGCGCGTATTTCACGCTATAGCTATCGTTCACGTGTGCAGCGCTTACCCATTGAGGCGATTTCACAAGCTGCAGCCAATCAGCGTAAAGGGCGTTGTGGTCGTATTGCGCCAGGTGTGTGTATTCGACTGTATAGCGAAGATGACTTTTTAGGTCGTCCTGAGTTTACTGAACCTGAAATTAAGCGAACCAATTTAGCATCCGTTATTTTACAGATGCAAAGTTTGAACTTGGGCTCGCTTGAAGATTTCGATTTTATTGAGCCGCCCGATCATCGTTTGGTGAATGATGGTCGTAAGCTTTTGATAGAATTGGGTGCAATGAGTGAGAAGAAAGCGCCGCAGTCAAATCAATCGATTGAAAGTAAGACCAATGCTGAAGTAGAGAAAGACAATCTTCCCGCAAAATCTACTGCAAAAAAAAATGTCTCTACGCAAAGTCGGGATAGCTTAACCAAAATTGGTCAAATGATGGCGAAGATGCCAATTGATCCGCGTTTAGCGCGAATGATTTTGGGTGGGGCGCATTTTGGGGTGCTCAATGAAGTTTTAATTATTGTCTCAGCTTTGGCTGTTCAAGACCCTCGTGAGCGCCCTGCGGATAAGCAAATGCAAGCCGATCAAAAGCATGCGCTGTTTAAAGAAGGTGAATCCGACTTTTTATTTTATATAAAGCTTTGGGAGACTTTGCAACAAAACCGCGAAACGATGAATGAAAATAAACGTCGTAATTTTGCAAAGCAACATTTTTTAAGTTGGCTACGTTTGCGTGAGTGGAAAAAAACCCATGAACAGCTGACGGAGCTTGCAGAAGGTTTAAAGCTATCTTTTAACAGTAAAGCAGCAAATTATGAAAACTTGCATCGCGCTTTGCTGACAGGACTCTTGTCTTTTATTGCCAATAAAACAGATGAGCGTAATGTGTTTATGGCAGTACGTCAGCAAAAGGCACGGATTTTCCCCGCTTCAACCTTGCATAAGAGCAATACGCCTTGGGTAATGGCATTTGAGATGGTTGAAACCTCTCAGGTATATTTAAGAACCTTGGCAAAGATTGAACCAGAATGGATTTTGCTCGCAGCAGGTGATTTGCTCAAGCATCATTATTTTGAACCACATTGGTCGAAAAAGGCGGGTGTGGTGAATGCTTATGATCAAATCTCACTGTTTGGATTGATCGTTCAACCGAAACTTTTGATGAACTATGAGAAAGTTGATCAAGCGGCAGCCCATGAAATTTTTCTTCGAGATGCGTTAACGACGGGCAATTTGGGTATTACACCGCCATTTTTAAAGCATAATTTACTTAAACTTGAAGAAGTTGAGCGAGTAGAAGATAAGTTACGTCGACGTGATTTGGTGGTCGATGAAGAAACGATTTATCAGTTTTATGCATCCAAAGTGCCTGAAGATGTTGCAAGTCGTCGCAGTTTCGAGGACTGGCGTGCCACGGTAGAGCCAAGTCAGCCTCGATATTTATATATAGAGGAAGACTCACTGTGGATGGATGACCGTCCGACCACTCAGCAATTTCCAGACTATTTACATAATGGTGGATTGCGTTTGGCAGCAAGCTATCGCTTTGATCCAAGTCACGATGAAGATGGTGCAACGGTTAAAGTGCCCATACAGGCTTTGGCACAAGTGGATGAAAATATCTGGTCATGGGGTATTCCGGGTTGGCGGCAGGATTTAATTGAAGCTTTGCTGAAAGCACTACCTAAAGATAAGCGTCGTAATTTGGTGCCCATACCCGATACTGCGCGCAAGCTCATCAAAGGTATTGATGCAGTCCATTTAAATCAGCATATTTTTAGTTATTTGGGTTTTGCCTTACGTGGCGAGCAAATATCTGAAAAGGATTTTTCATTCGATCGTATAGAAGATTATTTGCGACCACTGATTAAAGTCATAGACGAAAAAGGCAGACTGATTGAAAAAGGTCGAGATCTTTTGGAACTTAAAGCGCGTTGTCGTGCCGAGACGCACAGTCCCGTCAAACAGTTAAAAGGTGAATTTACTACTTTCCCAGAAAAGTTTGTCTTTGAAGCTTCTCAAAAAGTGACGGGTGTGGTGGTTAAGCAATACCAAGCCTTGGTGACTACAAAGAAATTTGCAGAACTTGATGCTAAAGATGAATCAGGGGTCGTGATACAAACCTTCAATGATCAAAATGAAGCGATTTTACAACATCGAGAGGGTGTGATTCGTCTAGTGCATATGCAATTGGGGGATTTAATTCGTCAGTTGAAAAAACAAATTTCAAAACCCATGGCGTTGGCATATTCACCGCTGGGCGATAAAGCCAAACTTGAACAAATGCTGGTGTATGCAACATTACAGAAGTCGATTACAGCGTTGCCGATCAATGAATCTGAGTACCAAAATCTACTTGTAAAAGTCAAGAAAGAGTTTTTAACTCATGGTCAAGATACCTTGAAAATCATGAGTGATATTTATATTCAGTGGCAACAAATTCGTCAGCAGTTGTTGGTGCTCAATCAAAATATTTATGCCAAAAATATAGATGATATGGAAGATCAACTCGACTTAATGGATTTATCACAGTTCGTCTATACCAAACCTGTTGATGTGTGGATGGAATTTCCACGTTATCTGAAGGCACTTTTAATGCGTTTAGAACGTCTATCTCATAATTTACAGCGCGATGAAGATGCGATTCAACAAGTCGACCCTTGGATGGATAAATTGTTTAAGTTTGAGAAAGAGCCACGCATGAAAGAGGTTTATTTCATGGTTGAAGAGTTACGTATCTCGTTGTTCTCGCAACCGATGAAAACCAAGATGCCCATTTCTCCGACGCGCATACAAAAAGTATGGGAACGTCTTGGAATCAGTTAATATAGCGTTAGTTTTTGAAATTCAAGTGAATTTAAGAAGGAGTTTTACATGGGCATTCGTATTACAGGTACTGGCTTGTATCATCCCACTGAAGTTGTGACCAATGAAGAGTTAGTTGAAAGTTTAAATGCTTATGTAGAAAAGTTTAATCTAGACAATGCTGAAAAGATTGCAGCAGGTGAAATTGAAGCGCGCCGTGGTTCGAGCGCTGAATTTATTGAAAAAGCATCGGGTGTAAAAGCACGTTATGTGGTTGAAAAATCAGGTGTGCTTGATCCGAACCGTTTGCGTCCAAACTTATCTGAACGTAGTAATGACGAACTTTCACTGCAAGCAGAATGGGGCGTGATTGCTGCAAAACAGGCAATGGAAAATGCAGGTGTGACTCCTGAAGATATTGATGTGGTGATTTTAGCGTGTTCAAATCTACAACGTGCATATCCTGCGGTTGCGATTGAAATTCAAACCGCTTTGGGTATTCAAGGTTATGCTTATGACATGAATGTCGCATGTTCAGCTGCGACCTTTGGTTTAAAACAAGCCTATGATGCGATCAAATGTGGCGCGCGCCGTGTGTTGTTGGTCAATGTGGAAATCACGTCAGGTCATACAGACTATCGCTCACGGGATTGTCACTTCATTTTTGGAGATGTTGCGACAGCTTCAATTATTGAAGATACCACCACCAAAACAGGTTTTGAGATTCTAGATACGCAGCTCTTTACTCAGTTCTCAAACAATATTCGAAACAACTTTGGTTTCTTAAATTTTAGCGAAAATGCGACGGCAGATGACAAGCAATTCCGTCAAGATGGCCGTAAAGTATTTAAAGAAGTTTGTCCTTTGGTTGCAAAGATAATTACCAAGCAATTGGAAAAAAATCAGATCGAACCGACCAATGTAAAACGCTTTTGGTTACATCAAGCCAACGCCAGCATGAATGAATTGATATTAAAGTTAGTCGTAGGTAAGGCGGCGGCTGAAGCAGATCCTGCGCTTGTACCGATTATATTAGATGAATTTGCGAATACATCTTCTGCGGGTGTGATCATTGCGTTACATCGTAGTGCTGATCAGGTCAATGATGGTGAGTATGGCGTACTGTGTTCATTTGGCGCAGGCTATTCTGTAGGTTCAATTCTTGTGCAAAAACGTGTCGCTTAAATGAGTGGTGCGTAGAGCACGATTTAAAAAGTAGATCGATATGAATGAAAAAGCGTTGCAAATCCAGCATAACTCGAAGTTGATTCGATTAGGCAGTGCATTGCAGCGCTTTTACTTCAAGCCGACTTTTTTAGGTGTTGAGCATATCGATGCACAAAGGCCTGCCATGTATGTGGGTAATCACACTATATATGGCGTTCTAGATTCACCCATTATAATCGACTATTTATTTAACCAGCATAAAATTGCGATTGTCAGTCTTGGTGATCATTTACATTTTAAAGTACCGCTTTGGCGTAACATGGTTAAAAACATGGGTGCAATTGACGGTCTGCAAGAATATGTAAAAGAAGTGATGAAACAAGGCTATTCAATACTGGTTTTTCCAGGCGGTGGTCGTGAGGTGGTGAAGCGTAAAGGTGAGGAGTATCAGTTAATTTGGAAAGAGCGATATGGTTTTTTAAAATTAGCTCAAGCCTATAATTATGATATCGCACCTTTTGTTGCACTTGGTGGAGATGATGTCTATGACTTGGCTTATGATGCCAATGCGCTTTTAAAACAAACGTGGTTTAAAAAATTATTAACAGTACCTAAAATTGGACAAATATTAAGACAAGGTGATGTCATTCCATCGATTCCTAAAAATATCATTCCTAAACGGATTCCATTTTATTTTAAATTTTTAGAACGCGTGAATTTACAACATTTCCATTCGGATGATTTAAAAGAGTTCCGCGATGAGATTCAAAAACAGTTATATCAAGGCATAACTGAATTAAAGCAAGTGCGAGATCAAACCGCAGCGAAGCCTTGATTGATTGCAAAGCTAAGCTTAACGAGTGTTGTTAGTTTGCAGATATACTAAAAAATATTCGATTAAATTTAAACTAAGTATCTGAATTTAATTCAATAAAATAAATTTGTAAAAGTAATTCATATTTTATGAAATTAATGTATAGTGATTATGTACATAATTAAGTTTACTAAGCCCAAAGAATATACTCCTCTCTGGGCTTTTTTTTAACTCGATTTATATGCATTTTTAAAGCTTTTCTGGATGTTCGATTTCTTTCCCTTTTTGATAGCTGGCAAATCGAGCTTGCTCTCTGGGTAAGACAGGTGCTGCAGAGTCCCAAGGCCAAGGTCCAAAATGAGTTTTACGATATCGTGCAAAAGCTGTATTTAGCTCATCGTCAGAATTCAGCACAAATGGACCGCGCATAGCCACAGGTGCACCAATCGGTTCACCTTCAAGCCATAATATTTTAGCCTGCTGTGACGTATTTTTAAGCTTAATCTCAACATCAGCTTTAAGTTCAACCAAATGCTTAAATTCAATGGGCTGATCTTCTATAAACAGCTCATTACCCTCATAAAAATAAGCAAAACGAGTAGACGTCGATGTAGTTGCGGGAATAGTCAGCTCTGCATTGGGTTCTAAGTCAATCATAAAAATATTAACGCGATTTTCTGGTGCTGCTGCCCATGAATGTGGTGGTCGAGAAATTGCATTTGTCTGCTTAAATGCTCCCGAAATCACACGAATATCTGCTTTTAAACCATTAATATCATTTTCATATACATGCGGAATCTGTTCACGCCACATCATCTTATAGTCTGCGTCTTGTTTTTTTTCATCTGGGGATGAATTAAACCAAATTTGGAACAACTCAAATGGATTTTCTTGATCTTGATGTAACAGTGGAAACATTTCACAGTGTTCAACACCATTTCCCGTGCTGAGCCATTGCACATCGCCCGCAGCGTAACGACCGCTATTGCCGAGTGAGTCGAAGTGATCGACGTAACCGCGTTCAACTAAGGTAATCGTTTCAAAACCAGTATGTGGATGCTCAGGGAAACCGGGTACAACATCACCATAGTACATCCGATAGGGTTTATCGGGAGTCGAAGGTTTGCTTGGACCCAGTTGATCATTTCCTTGAGGGTAATAATCGATATGATGCGCTGTAAATAAAAAAGGATCTTTCAAATCCAGACGGAACTCAATGGCTTGAATGCTATAAATATATGGGTGGCTCATTTGCTACTCCTAATACAGTGCACATGTTTGCAAAGCATTATTTCTTCAAATTGTTATATTTTTGATTGAAGCACAAATAGTAGTCAGAGATAAGGGTTGAATCTGGAAAAGACTGTTTCAAAATTGAAGCAGTATAAAAAATGGCATAATTTGCAAACTCAAAAAATTGAGCTAAATATATATTTCATAAACAATTAAATAATTTGAAGCGATGTATTTAGATTTAAATCAGAAAAGAAAGAGCAAAATCTAATCTTCGGCGACTTCAGGGTTCAAAATCATATTTTGAGTTCTTGGCTTTTTTTTGTACAGTGGTCTTGAAGATTGTTAAATAATGAAAAGACGAGGGAAGTATGTCGCTTAAAGGAAAAACAATATTTATTACAGGTGCCAGTCGCGGTATTGGACGAGAGATTGCTTTAAAAGCAGCTCAAGATGGGGCAAATATTGTGATTGCCGCCAAAACAGTCACAGAGCATCCAAAATTAGGTGGGACGATTTATTCTGTCGCTGAAGAGATAGAACAACTGGGTGGTCGAGCACTCCCGATCCAATTAGACGTTCGTGATCAAGCTGCTGTCGCCGCTGCAATGCGGCAAGCTGCAGATCACTTTGGCGGGATAGATATTTTAATTAATAATGCAGGGGCGATTAATTTAAATGGTGTTGAAAGCTTAGATCCCAATCGATTTGATTTGATGTATCAAGTCAATACCCGCGCGGTTATGGTGTGTAGCCAAGCAGCATTGCCATTTTTAAAACAAAGTGACAATCCCCACATCATCAGTTTATCTCCACCTTTAAATCTAAAAGAGTCTTGGTTTGCTGTGCATGCGCCTTATACCATTAGTAAATATGGCATGAGTATGCTGACCATGGGAATGAATCAAGAATTTGCGCACTATGGCATAAGCGTAAATTCACTCTGGCCGCGAACTATTATTGCAACAGCAGCCATAGAGTTTTCATTGGGTGGACGTGAGCTATTTAGCAAAGCACGTACGCCAGCTATTATGGCAGACGCCGCTTATGCGATTATGAATAGTCAACGTCGCTCTTTGACAGGTAGATTACTTATTGATGAAGAAATTTTACGTGAGTTAGGCGAAACAGATTTTGACAAATATCGGGTTGAGCCATCAGATGATGAGCTAATGGTCGATTTATTTGTAGATCCTTAATCGATTGTGATTTAACGGCTCTAGTGTGTGAGGTTTTTTACATATGAAATTAAAGATATAAAATGAAAGCAAAAGAGGTCATATCATCGGTAAATGATATGACCTCGTGAAGTAATAGAAATTAATTTAGTTTTTAGCCGAGTAACGCGTTGGTTTGCCCTGATAAGAGTCTATCGCTAAAATATGCTGATTCAACACGCTTTTACGCTTTTCATTGGTAGGGTGACTTGATAAGAAGCCTGGGAATTTTGGATCAACTTCTTTTTTGACTAAATTGGCCTCAAATTTTTCCCAAAAATTCAGGGTAGCTTTGTGGTCATAGCCTGCGCGAACCATCAAATCAAGTCCAATCAGGTCAGCTTCTTCCTCTAAATGGCGACTGTGCGGCATAGTCATTCCATAGTTTCCGCTCAAACCACTGGCAAGACCCAATGCATAACCCGCACCCATAGTTGCACCCATTAAGCTTAAATTGGTTGCTGCATAAACTGATGCTTTTTCACGGCTATGACCACGAATGACATGCGCCATTTCATGTGAGATTAATGTTGCAAGTTCATCATCAGTTAAATCTTCAAACATATAAATAGCAGTGTTTACAACAATTTGACCACTCGGAAATGAATGTGCATTGGGTTTGCTGCTTAGGTTACCGTTAATTTTCCAGTTAATTTTCTTTCTGTTATCACTTAAATAATCATTTGCGTGAGGCGTTAAACGCGCCATGATTTTGTCGAGACGAGGGTCGACTAAGTAAACTGATTTATTTTTAGCTTTCTTTTCAAATTTATTAAAATTGCGATCAGCTGCTTTATTCCAAGCAAATTCTGGAATAATCATAAGTTGCTTGCGTTCAGAGCCTACAGTGCCCATTGATGTAGTACTTACACATCCTGTGAAAGAGATTGCAATAGATGTTAATACGCCAACAGTTAAAGACTTCATGAACACACCTTTTAAAATGATAGTTAATATTCATTAAACTTAGTGAATGATGATTAAATAAACAAAATTCGTTGTGTGTTTATTGTCCAATGTTTAATTATATTAAACAAACTTTATTTTAAGTATTAATTTGAGAGAGTTAGTATTATCTGGATTTTAATGTGACTTGCCTCACATAATATAAAAATATTTTTTCATGAATTTATTATTTTTGACTTCGATGTTAATTTATTTTATTTCAAATAATC
>CAZOGM010000054.1:0-1876 GCA_964579445.1 uncultured Acinetobacter sp. | reverse complement strand
CATGTTGTATTCGTGATTTTTAAAGTCGTCCAGCGCGATCTGAATAAGTACGCTTTTTCTTTAGTTAGCGTTACGCTCTTTTATAGATCTTAGTGATCATTGAAGTCTAATTATGATCAATAAGACTATTCAAGAGTGACCAAAGCCCTATCATCTATAGTTTTATAGGTTGTCTTGAAAAACATCATTTTCAGAGCTTATGGTGCTTATGTTGATAAAAACCCTTGAAATTTTGGGTAGATTTTTATTTAGGTAGATAAATTTTAAGTGAAAACTTTATGAAAAATAATGCTTAGGTTAAGATGAGCCATCTTTGTATTTAGCATTTAGAAAACCTATGCAACCATTTGTTCTTTACAACTCAGAGCAACGTAAAAAAGTAGAATTCGTGCCACGTGTCGAAGGTCATATCGATATGTATGTCTGCGGAATGACAGTCTATGATTACTGTCATATCGGACATGCGCGTGTCATGGTTGCATTTGACTACATTATCCGTTTCTTGCGTAGCCAAGGTTGGAGTGTTAAATACGTTCGTAATATCACAGATATTGACGATAAAATTATTAAACGTGCCAATGAAAATGGCGAAAGTATTACCCAGCTCACTGACCGTTTTATTCAAGCAATGAATGATGATGCTGAAAGTCTAGGTTGTGTGCAACCAGATCAAGCACCGCGTGCCACAGACTATATTGACCAAATGCAAAATATGATTGGAAATTTGGTCGATCGGGGCACGGCGTATCCATCTGCAAATGGTGATGTGTATTTTGAAGTTGAAAAATTTGCAAAATATGGTCGCTTATCGGGTCGTAAACTTGAAGACATGCAAGCGGGTGCATCTGAGCGTGTCGATGTTGAAGTTCAGAAAAAACATCCATTTGACTTTGTGTTATGGAAACATGCCAAGGAAAATGAACCAGCTTGGGCATCGCCTTGGGGCAATGGTCGTCCGGGCTGGCATATTGAATGCTCAGCAATGTCGACCTGCTGCTTGGGTAACCATTTCGATATTCATGGTGGCGGTTCGGATTTAACCTTTCCACATCATGAAAATGAAATTGCACAATCAGAAGCTGCAACAGATGAACAATATGTGAATTATTGGATGCATGTAGGCTTTATTAATGTTGATGGTGAGAAAATGTCGAAGTCACTCGGCAATTTCTTTACTATTCGTGATGTTATGGAGAAATTCCATCCTGAAGTGATTCGTTACTTTATTGTGTCATCACATTATCGTAGTCCTGTGAATTTTTCGGATGCAGCATTAAAAGAAGCGAAAAATACATTGTCACGTTTCTATCATTCATTTAAAGCCTACCAACAAACCTATGGTGCGGAAGTGGTGGCGTCGGTAGATGAACATTTGGTAGAGCGTTTTAATACCGCAATGCGCGATGACTTTAATACTTCTGAAGCAATTGCAGTCTTATTTGAAATTAATAAAGAATTAAACCGTGCTGTTAAAGATGAAAATGCTGAACAAGCTGCAATTTACTATGCAACCCTTCGTTATTTAACTGATATTTTAGGTCTAGTTCAGCATAACGTAGATGATTTCTTGAAGTCGGATATTGGTCAGGACGTATTAGATTTATCGGGTGATCAGATTGAAGCGCTGATTCAAGAGCGCGTAGATGCTAAAAAAGCCAAAGAATTTGCTAAAGCAGATGAAATTCGCCAATCTTTACTTGATCAAGGTGTCGTGCTTGAAGATACCCGTCAAGGGACAATTTGGCGACGTGCTGATTAATTAATCAAACGATTGTATAGAGAGTTGACACTGCTGTGTAATTCTCTATAATTCATCTTATCGCGGAAATAGCTCAGTTGGTAGAGCATAACCTTGCCAAGGTTGGGGTCGAGAGTT
>CAZOGM010000053.1:0-14910 GCA_964579445.1 uncultured Acinetobacter sp. | reverse complement strand
GCTTTCATGTATTCAATTTCTTCAGCTGAACGCGTGTAATCCAAATATGGCTTCTTGGTCATACCCACGCCATGTTCTGCAGAGATGGAACCGTCATATTTTTTCACGGTTTCAAATACATATTTATTCACCACCTGACATTTCGCAAAGAATTCATCTTTAGACAAATCAGCAGGTTTTAAAATGTTTAAATGCAAATTACCATCACCAATATGACCGAACCAGCAGATTTCAAAGTCAGGATAATTTGATTCCACAATTGCATCAATTTCTTGAATAAATGCGGGTACATGCGTAATTAAAACTGAAATATCATTTTTATAAGGTGTAAATGGTGCGATCGACTCTGAAATATCTTCACGCAAACGCCATAAACTTTCTACTTGGTCTAGGCTTTGGCTGAGCACACCATCAAGCACCCAACCTTGTTCCATACAATGCTCAAAAATTTCCATCGCCTTGTCCATAATTGGCTCAAACGGCGCTTCAAATTCAAGCAATACATAAAATGGACATGCCGTTTCAAAGGGACGTTGCACATGACCATGATCTAATACTTTTTGCATTGCAAGTTCACCAAAGAACTCAAATGCAGTTAAATCAATTTTTGCTTGGAACGCATGCAGGACAGGCATAATCGCATTAAAATCTGGAACACCCAGTACCATGACTTGTAAATCTTGTGGTTGACGCTCAAGCTTAATTTCAGCTTCAGTCACCAGTCCCAGCGTACCCTCACCACCAATAAACAAATGTTGAAGCGCATAACCGGTTGCGTTCTTGATCATGCCTTTGTTTAAACGAAGCACATCACCTTTGCCTGTAACCACGGTCAGACCCAATACCCAATTACGGGTCATGCCGTATTTAATCACTTTAATACCACCCGCATTGGTGCCGATGTTACCGCCAATCTGGCTTGAACCCGCAGAGGCAAAATCTACTGGATAGTACATCCCTTGCTCAGTTGCATAGTTCTGAAGTTGCTCAGTCACCACACCTGCTTGAACACGCACCATACGGTCTGCTGGGAAGAATTCCAAAATTTGGTTCATCTTGTCCATGCTCACCACAATTTCACCATCTGCAGCAACAGCACCTGCCGACAAACCCGTACGACCACCACTTGGTGTAATAGCGACATTAAACTGGTTGGCCAATTTCACAATCGATTGAACCTGTTCGGTCGTCGATGGAAAAACGATGACTGAAGGGTTTGGATCAAAATGTTTGGTGTGATCACGCCCCCAATTTTCAAGGCTATCCGCATCAGTTTTAATACGGTTTTCACCAACAATTGCCGTTAATTGAGTCAGTAATTCAGGTGTTAAAGCGACTGGAGCATTCATCGTTTGCAGACCTAGCAAGAAATTTACAAGTTTTGGGAGGGTCTTCAATACATTCCTTTGTGACTGATTTTTAAAGGAAGATTTAATGACTGTTGTGTATAAAAACCGAGCGTGAATAGCAGGCTTAATATCACGATTCAGCATTATAAAGCATTTTCCTGTCAAAGCCTGATGAAATCAGACAATTTGAGAATGTGCGTTAGATATGATGCAGTTAATTAGACCAGTTTCAATGGAATCAGCTGCCGATCTGACAAAAATATCCATTCTTCTGGTCATAAAGGAAATGTATATAGACCGTTCACGTATGGTATCATATCGCCACTAAATTTGGCCTTTGTAGCGGAGCCGTAATGAGCCAACATCTCTCTTTGCCTAAAGATAAAATTCGTTTCTTGTTGTTAGAAGGCGTTCACCAAAACGCAATCGATACATTAAACGCTGCTGGGTACACCAACATTGACTACCGTAAAACTGCGCTTGAGGGTGAAGCGTTGAAAGAAGCGGTGAAAGATGCTCACTTTATTGGTATTCGTTCACGTACTCAATTGACTGAAGAAGTCTTTGAAGTGGCGAACAAACTGATTGCTGTGGGTTGTTTCTGTATTGGTACCAACCAAGTGAACTTAAATGCTGCCATGATTCGTGGTATTCCAGTATTTAACGCTCCTTATTCAAATACACGTTCAGTTGCTGAACTGGTATTGGCAGAAACTATTCTTCTTCTTCGCCGTGTACCTGAAAAATCAGCAGATACCCATATTGGCGGTTGGAATAAATCTGCTGTGGGTTCATTTGAAACACGCGGTAAGACTTTAGGTATCGTGGGTTACGGTTCTATCGGTTCTCAACTTTCAGTTCTTGCTGAAAGCTTGGGTATGAAAGTAATTTATTATGATGCTGTCACCAAATTACCTTTAGGTAATGCACGTCAAGTGGGTTCAATGGCTGAACTGCTCTCGACTGCTGACGTGGTAACACTTCATGTGCCGGATGTTCCGTCTACACGCAACTTTTTTGGCAAAGAGCAATTTGCGCAAATGAAGCAAGGTTCAATCTTCTTAAATGCTGCACGTGGTACATGTGTGGTGATTGAAGACTTGGCAGATGCAATTAAGTCGGGTCATATTGCAGGTGCTGCAGTCGATGTATTCCCGAAAGAACCAAAAGCCAATGGTGAAGAATTTGTTTCTCCACTACGTAACTTACCCAACGTGATTTTAACACCGCACGTGGGTGGTTCGACCATGGAAGCGCAAGCGAACATTGGTCTTGAAGTGGCAGAGAAATTCGTTGCGTATTCGGATAAAGGGATGACTTTATCTGCAGTGAACTTCCCTGAAATTGCATTGCCATTGACTGAAGGTAAACACCGTTTACTTCATATTCATCAAAATATTCCAGGTGTGTTGTCCAAAATCAACAACTTGTTCGCTGAGCAAGGCATCAACATTTCAGGTCAATCGTTAATGACCAAAGGTGATGTCGGCTACTTGGTGATGGACGTAGACGCAACAGCATCTCATGAAGCTTTAGATATGCTTTCTCATGTTGAAGGCACAATCCGCGCGCGCGTATTGTTCTAAATTTTCTGTAGTCTTTGAAACCACAGCTTTCGGGCTGTGGTTTTTTATTTTAAGTAATATCGTATATGTTCGATGGCTCAAGCATGTACGATACTTGCTCTCTTGCTTGTGCAGACTCCGTTGCCTCACTCAATGCTTAATATAAAAAATATGCCGCATGTGCAGTCGCTATTTTTACTGCTGATTGCAATGATCAGCTTACAAAGTAGTGGCTCATTGGCCAAAGTCTTGTTTAATCAGTTTCCCATCCTCACGGTTTCCGCGATGCGATTGTTACTGAGCGCTGTCATTTTGGCGGTTATTTTTAAAATTTGGCATATTTCATATCAGCAGATTAAATGGAAAGCCATTCTCAGCTACGGTCTGGCCTTGGCAGGGATGAACCTCCTTTTTTATCTCGCCATTAGCAGACTGCCCTTAGGCATTGCGGTTTCGTTTGAGTTTATTGGCCCCTTAAGCGTTGCACTGTACTATGCACGGCAAAAATTTGACTTTGTATGGGTCGGGCTTGCTATAGTTGGTCTGATTTTACTGTTTCCTTTCGATCAAGCTGCACAACCTTTAGATTTACTCGGTATTGTCTTTGCTTTGGCTGCGGGGGCGTGTTGGGCGCTCTACATTGTTGCAGGGCAGAAACCCTCAGGAGTCTCTGGTAATCATACCGTTTGCTTGGGCATGTTTGTCGGTACAGCAGTACTTGTTCCGCTGGCACTATTTAGTGGCTTTCCACTCCATGTATTTGAACCTGCAAATTTTGTGTATTTCATAGCACTTGCCGTCCTTGCCAGTGCACTGCCCTTTAGCCTTGAAATGATTGCGCTTCGCAACTTAAGTGCTTTAAGTTTTGGGACATTAATGAGTGTTGAGCCTGCCGTGGCTGCACTTTCAGGATTTCTGTTCTTAGGTGAGCAGTTAGTGTGGAATCAATGGCTCGCTTTAGCCACCATTATTAGCGCATCGATTGGGTGTACCTATACCACACAGCAAGCCAAGCAAAAAACAAAATCCCAATAAGCGAGAATCCTGTTCCAGCGATGCAATGATGCTGCTTGACTGGCTTAATCAGTGTTAAAATTTAAATAATAATTCCAATATCCGCGCACCATGCCAAATACTCAATTGACTGCTGTCTTATTCATGGTTTTGTCCATGTTGGCTTACCAAATCAGTGCATCGTTTGCCAAGCAACTGTTTGAGGTTTTAGATCCTCTCACCGTTGTCACACTTCGATTAGTCTTTGCCTCTATCCTTGTGATTTTAATGTTTCGATCATGGCGCATGATTAAAAAAATTCCTCAGCTAAAATGGAAAGCTTTACTGCTCTACAGCGCGTCAGTGTGTCTCATGAATGTTTTATTTTATTCCTCGCTTGGACGACTTCCTCAAGGTATCGCGGTGGGTTTAGAGTTCATTGGGCCTCTCATGTTGGCATTCTTTTCCATTCAACATCGAGGTGATTACCTCTGGGTAATTTTGGCGATCTTGGGTGTAGGGCTCATGATTCCTTGGCAAGATGCCAATGCGAGCAACTTCTCATATATTGGCGCTGCAATGGCTTTAGGCGCGGGACTCTTTTGGGCATCGTATATCTACTATGCACAAATTGTTGCATGTCAAAATATAGGTATGCATGCCTTAAGTATCGCAATTACGCTCTCTGCACTGGTGCTGTTACCCATTAGTGCAGTGCATAATCCAACAGCATTATTGCAATTTGAATACTGGCCACAAGCATTAATGATCGCATTACTTGCGACTGCCATTCCCTATGCGCTCGATCTCAAAGCACTCAAAACTTTAAGTAAGTTAAGTTATGGAACCTTATCAAGCTTATCCCCTGCATTGGGTGCTTTAGCAGGATGGTTACTTCTAAAAGAACACATCAGTCTGTTACAAACCATGGCATTAGTTTGCATTATGTCTGCCTCTATTGGTGTGACATATAGCGCAAGTAAGCGTTTGAAAATTTCGCATTAATTAATTTTTTGAATCAATAAACACTAAAAAAGATGGCACATGCCATCTTTTTTAAAATCCGATTTAGACCAGACTGTCCTTTTCGATCTTTTTATATTTGCTGTATTCCTTTTGGTATTTTTTCGCTAAAGATTCTTTCTCTTTATCTTCCAAAATTTTGCCCGCTTGTTGAAAAAAGCCATGTTCTTCTTCTTGTAAATGATGATGCACGGTTTCCGATAATTTTTTGGCAACAGCCAACCAACCCGGATTACTAAACTCAGTTTCAGTGAGTTGTTCGAGTAACTCATCCATTTCATGATGTTCAGCCAGCGCATGACGGCTAATATTTAAACCTGAGTCGGTCATCATCAGTGGGATATAAAAATAACGATCCTCTGCCACAGCATGCGCAAACAACTCATTTTTGAGTTGATCAAACAATTCACGACGCTCAGGCGTGTCGCCTGAAGTTTTTACCAATTGTTCAGCCAAATTACGTTGAATCTCATGACTTTCTCTTAATGCTTCAAAAATATTCATTGGTCTTCCTTATTTTGGACTGTTTTATGATCATTATTTTAAGAATATGAAAGGACACATCATTTAAAATACTAGAATTAAATCCTGCGTACAGCTCAATACTAAGAAATCTTGAGTCTAGAACACAGGCTAATCTTGCATCATTTTGTATGAATAAGTTTAATGTTGAGAATGAGTTACATTAAAAACATCTGATAAGCCAGACGACAAATCAGCACGCTGACCAAAATGAGAAAAAGAATTCGAATAAAACCGCTACCGTATTTGAGTGCCATTTTCACACCCACCAATGATCCCAACACATTGGCAACCGCCATCATGAGACCTAAACTAAACAAGACATGACCTGTTGGCACAAAGAAGCTTAACGCTGCAAAATTGGTCATGAAATTGCCTATTTTAGACAATGCAGAGGCATGTAAAAAATCCACTTTCAAATAACGAATAAAGAAAAAAATGAAAAAACTACCCGTGCCAGGTCCAAATATACCGTCATAGAAGCCAATCGCTAAGCCACCTATGCCTGCCAGAATCAACATTTTCCGACTCAGTGCTTGTTGAAAATGCACCTGTCCAAATTGCTTTTTCATAAAGGTATAAATGGCAATCACAATCAGCATAAACAGCACAAAAGGTCTAAGCACCTGCTGTGGCACCATCGACACGCAAGCTGCACCTAAAAAAGAGCTGATAAATGCCGTCACGGCAATGACGGCCAAAAGTTTCCACTCTAGCTTCACTTGACGTAAGTAAGAAAATGCAGCGGACGCTGTACCGCAGATTGAAGCAAGTTTATTGGTGCCGAAAATGGTGGCCGCAGAAGTATATGGCAAAGCCCCCATTAACGCGGGAATTTGAATTAGACCACCACCACCCACCGCAGCATCAATTGCACCTGCAAAAAATGCAAAGAAGATGAGGCTGATTATAATCTCGACATCCATGTCCTGTTCTCATCTTTAAAAAAAGTTGTAATGGGTTGCATTAGAGGTTGAGCACCCGTTTTGGTACTAAGCGTTTTTTATCGGTAATTTCGGCCAGTCCTAAACACTTCTCAGCATCAAAAACCAGCACTTGCGCTTCAGCTTCATGCTCGATATTACTTTCCATACCGCGACTGAAAAATTCCGCACGACCTTCTGGGACTTGCACTTTTGGAAAATGATCCACGGGTGCGTAAGCCGGCAGCAATAAAGCTTCACGCTCTTGCTCGGTCAGGCTTTCCAAATATTCAATGGTATATTCTGGGATTAAAGCAAAATGCCCGGTTTGAATTCGATGCAAATAGGTCAAATGCCCATAGGTACCTAAAGCTTTGGCAATATCTTCACCCACCACACGAATATAAGTGCCTTTAGAACAGCTAATATCTAAAGTCATGCTTTGCGCTGTAAATGAAATGAGCTCAATCGCAGACAAATGAATCGGACGTGCTTCACGTTCAATTTCGATGCCTTTACGGGCCAGTTCATACAGCGGTCGACCTTCTTTTTTGAGTGCAGAATACATCGGTGGAATCTGAGTGGTATCGCCAATAAATTGTGCCAAAACAGCCTGAATACGTTGTTCAGTCAACGTAGGAATGTCTGCTTCTAATAAGACCTCGCCTTCAACATCACCTGTGGTCGTGCTATGTCCCAACTGAATAGTGGTGATATAACGCTTATTTGAATCCAGTAAATAATGCGAAAACTTGGTGGCTTCCCCCAAACAAATGGGTAAAAGTCCCGATGCCAAAGGATCTAAAGCACCTGTATGCCCGCCTTTTTCAGCTCTAAACAACCAACGTACACGTTGCAATGCTGCATTAGAACTGATTCCCAAAGGTTTATTAAGTAAAAACACGCCACTTAAGTGACGTCGAACAATTTTGGGAGATTTAGATGACATATGCAAAATTCAGCAAATATTGAGTAGTGTATCTTAGCAAATCCATTCATCCATTTTTACAAAATTCATTTTTGATTTAGATATTAATATGGCAAATTAACCAATCAATACAAAAATAATTTAAAAGATTCAAAGGATTTGAGATGCAACAAAACCAAAAACGTGCGCTTATTATTTTCGCTGTACTTATTTTTATAGCCGTCATTGCTTTGGTCTATTGGCTGAAACCTGATTCAACACCCTCTTCAGATGCATCTAGCGCTACCGAGCAATCCATTCATCAACTTGAGTCCAGTGCAGTCGCTGCTCAAGCCAAAACTGGCGCTGCAACGTTCGCCAGTGCCAGTCAACAAGATATTCAAATTAACTGCCAGCTGAAAATGGATGCATCAAATCGTTTAATCGTCAATGAAGCCACCAAAAACTGCTTTGAATTTTTTATTACTCAATACGGTGAAAAAGAAATTCAGCAAATCAAAACTGACTTCGTGACCTATGCCAATGCCAGCTATACAGATCCCCTTCTGTCTCAATTAACAGATTTGTGGTCGCGTTATATGCAGTATCGCGAACAAATGGGCAGTATCGAAGCGCCTAATACCGATAAAGAACAGGTCAGCTATTACAAGGCTATTTTTAGCAATATGAAAAATTTGCGCAAAAAATTCTTCTCTGATTATGAAATTGAAGGTCTGTTTGGTATTGAAGATGTTTATAACGATTATACCCTTGCGCGAATGAGCGTGATGGAAGATAAAAAACTTTCTGAAGCTGAAAAAGCAAAAAAATTACAAGACTTATTTGAAGACTTGCCTGAAGACTGGAAAGAAAATCTTAAACAACTCTCCCAACTTGAGGACTTAAGAAAGCTCACTTCGGAAATTAAAGCGCGTGGTGGCAGTAGCGATGAAATCCGTCAAATGCGGATGAATTTGGTCGGTCCAGAAGCAACTCAACGTTTAGAGACCTTAGATGGTCAGCGCAGTGACTGGAAAAATCGTGTTGATGGTTACTTGCAAAGTCGTGACGGAATTTTAAAAAGCAACATGAACGACAGTGCGAAACAAGCGGCAATCCAACAATTACGTAATCAACAATTTAATAATCAACAAGAACAATTACGTCTTGAAACTTTTGAAACTATACACGACAAGGGAGGGAAACAACCTTTTGCAGAATAGTGCCTAAACGAATAAAACTTTTAAAAATGAAGGAACATATATGAAAACTGTAATGACAAAAACAAAAAAAGTGACTCTAGCAATAATTGCTGCACTTTCTACAGGGATGATCACTGAAGTTCAAGCTGAACCTGGTCTGCTTCAAATTAAAGAAAATATTGAATCTGATTATGCAAAAACAAAATATCCAATTGTCATGACCCATGGATGGCTTGGTTGGTCGCGCATTGGAAATGATAGTTTTAACATCGACTATTGGTTCCAAATTCTTCCAGATATGGCAAGAAATGGTTCAACTGTATTTGCAGCACAGATCTCACCTGCTCACACGACCGAATTTCGTGGTGAACAGCTTTTAGCTCAAGTTGAAGAAGTCCGTGCAATTACAGGTAAGGAAAAAGTAAACTTGATTGGTCACAGTCATGGTGGACCAACGGTTCGCTATGTAGCTGCCGTTAAACCACAATATGTTGCATCAGCAACAGGAGTTGGAGGAACATTCCGTGGTTCACTCGTGGCAGATAAGATTCAAGGCAACACTGCAAGCCGTGCCATTTTTAATATTTTAGGCGACTATATAGTGCCACCGCTGATTGCTTGGGCTGAAGGTCGTCCAGATATGCCTCTAAGTTTTGACGCCTCTATGGCATCATTATCTGAAGCAGGCTCCGCAGACTTCAACCGTCGCTACCCAACAACAGCGCTTTCAAATGATTGTAAAAAGAGTGGCACTAAAGTAGATAATGGAATCTATTACTATTCTTGGGGCGGTGTAGCACAAACGACCAATCTATTAGATATAGATAGCGTATTAATGCAGCTTGGGCCATTGGCTTATGGCAACAAAGAAAATGATGGCATGGTTGCTCGCTGTAGTACCCACATTGGGCAGGTTATTCGTGATGATTACAAACTGAATCACACTGACCTTGCAAATATGATGTTTGGACTCAAAGGCTTACTTGCACCAGATCCAGTCGCATTATTTCGCCAACATGCCAATCGCTTGAAACTACAAGGGCTATAAATCCTCTAGCTTGCAACATCTTTTTGATTTAAAAATGCCATCCCGAGGGGTGGCATTTAACTGATACAAACGATTATAAAAGATTCACTTTCACAATGCTCAGTATTTTGATTGCCCTTAATTAAATTTGGCTTTATTTTTTACCTTAAAATCATTGAAAGATTCTTTTCTTTATTTTCAATCCATCTCTAAAGTATTTACCGTCTATCGCATAATACTGTAATTATAAAAACATGAATATATACTCATTTTTGTAGCAAATCGCATACAAAAACAAAAAAATGAATCAGGAATATCCATGAAATACGGAATTTTAGTTGCAACCTTAATCTCAAGTTTAGGTATGACTTCTACCTATGCGAATGTATCAACTCAACCACAAAAAGCAGATGCGAAATTTGTCACATCAACCTACGCCAAAACAAAATATCCTGTTGTTTTTGCACATGGCTTAACTGGTTTTATTCGACTCGGTACGGAAAGCTTTGGTTTAGATTATTGGCATCAAATTTTACCAGATTTGGCCCGCAACGGCGCGAATGCTTGGGCAACACGTGTCTCACCATTTAACTCCAATGATGTTAGAGGCGAGCAACTCCTTGGCCAAGTTGAAGACATTCTTGCCATTACTGGGGCAGAAAAAGTGAACTTGATTGGTCACAGCCAAGGTGCACATTCTATTCGTTATGTCGGGGGCACTATTCCTGCTCAAGTTGCGTCTATGACGACAGTCGCTGGGGTGAATAAAGGCTCACCTATGGCAGATTTCATTTTAAAAACAGAAGGTACGGGTTTAGATTTGGCATTGGCCGCGGCAATCAATTTTGTATCTGGTGCGATTGTGTGGGCACAAGGTTTAGACCCAAACTCATTTCCGCATGACTCATTGGCTTCAGCAAAAAGTTTATCAACCACAGGTGCGATTGCCTTTAACCAACGCTTTCCTGCAGGTATTCCTCAAACTGCCTGCGGTGAAGGTGCATACACAGAAAGTGGAATGCGCATGTTTTCATTTACAGGCAACTCACCATTCAATAATGCCTTAGATGCCTCTGACTATATCATGAAAGTTTCGTCTGCCATTGTGGGTAAAGAAGGTGCCAATGATGGTTTAGTCCCTGTATGTAGTGCTCGATTTGGACAAAATATCCGTGACAATTACCGTTGGAACCATCTGGATGAAGTGAATCAATTATTGGGAATTCGTGGTTTATTTTCTCAAGATCCAGTGCAAGTTTACCGTGAACATGCCAATCGTTTAAAATTACAAGGTTTGTAATTTCTCACATTATTTAAAAAAAGCCCTAATTGATTAGGGCTTTTTATTTTCTTATTTAGCCCGAATCGCGGATAAGGACTTTTCTTTAAAATCATAAGATAAATGTAATTTTATAATTAAATTTTAGCGTCATCAGGTCAAAGTACAGACTTTTTTATGATCCAATTTTTGCTTCAGTCTCAAGATGAATGGTCTTATTTCCTTAAGCAGGATTGGGGTTATTTAAACATCAGAGCAGATAAAAAAAATTGACGGAATAGCGTATTAAAGCACAAATTAAAATATATAAAAATTTCACCAATGAAAATAAAAATACTCTTGGCTTTAACCGTCCCATGTACGTGTATACAAACGGGTTATGCAGCAGTTGGAATAAAAAAAGCGACCAGCAGCTATATCATCGATCAATATACTAAAACCAAATACCCCACTGTGTTTACACACGGTATGTTTGGTTTTAATCGACTTGAAAATGCCATTTTTGGAATTGATTAATGCCACCAAGTTTTACCAGATCTCGCACGCCATGGCAGTTAGGAACTGAATTAAGACCAATATTGAACCTCTAATTTAACAACAGTATCTTTTAATAATGAATCAATACCCAATTAAAATATGTAAAAATAATCACAATTATATTGTATTTTGTGCTATTTGTCGTATTTTCTACCTATTTTATTATATTTCTTCATAATAGATTAAGGGTAAAGGAACCCATCTAAAATTAAAAATTAAGGAATTTAAAATGAAGCATAAAGTATTGTTTACAGGACTTTTATCCTTATCAGCGTTGTTCAACCCCGTACATGCATCCTCTGCCATTAAGGATCTTGCCGTCCAAAAATCCGCAGCTAACGCTACTGCTCAATATGCAAAAACGAAATATCCTATCGTTCTAGCCCACGGTCTATTTGGATTTGGGAGTATAGTCGGCGTCGATTACTTCTATCAAATTTCGCCAGACTTGGCTCGAAATGGAGCGAACGTTTGGGAGACACGTGTGTCTACTATGAATTCGAGTGAAGTCCGTGGTGAGCAAGCACTTCAGCAAGTTGAAGAAATTCTTGCATTAACAGGTAAATCCAAAGTGAATCTCATTGGACATAGTCACGGAGGGCAAACTGTACGTTATATAGCGGGTGTAGCACCTGATAAAATTGCATCTGTAACCACCATTGCTTCTGGTAATCAAGGCGCAAAACTAGCTGACATACTTGAAGGTGTTCTGGTGGGAAGTATTTTAGAACAACCTGCCCGTGCGATTTTTGATACATTGGTATCACCCGTCATTACTTTCGCATCAGGTTTGGACCCTAATGTATTTCCATACGATGCTAAAGCAGCATTGCAGGCTCTTGGCACCAAAAAATCACTTGAATTTAATCAACGCTTTCCCAACGGCGTACCGACTAGCAGTTGTGGAGAAGGTGCATACCAAGTCAAAGGGACTTATTATTACTCATTTATGGGAAATTCTGCATTTAATACACCTTTAGATCCAATTGATTATGGGATGTTAGCCACATCAGTATTCACTGGGGATGGCGATGGTGCCGTAGGTCGTTGTTCAGCTCGATTTGGTAAGGTCATCCGTGATAATCATAAATGGAATCATTTCGATGAGGTCAATCAAGTACTCGGTATTCGAGGAATATTCTCTGCCGATCCTGTTCAAGTTTACCGTGAACATGCGAATCGCTTAAAAATGCAAGGATTGTAAAATTGGCTTAGCAGGTATGAAATTTTAAGGTTAAAAAAATGCGCCAAAAGGCGCATTTTTCACTCGATATAAAACTTAACTTTAGCCTAAACTTAAGAAGCTTTAACTTTACGAGCTGGTAATTTTTCGCGGATACGCGCAGCTTTACCAGACAATTCACGTAGGTAGTAAAGTTTAGCACGACGAACGTCACCACGACGTTTCACTTCAACTTTAGCTACGATTGGAGAATGAGTTTGGAAAACACGTTCAACACCAACGCCGCTAGAAATTTTACGTACTGTAAACGCAGAGTTGATACCACGATTTTTAATCGCAATCACAACACCTTCAAAAGCCTGAAGACGCTCACGATCGCCCTCTTTTACTTTTACAGAAACAATTACAGTATCACCTGGTGCAAATGCAGGAAGATCTGTTCTTAACTGTGCGTTTTCAATAATCTGTACTAAAGGATGCTTACCGCTCATGGGGTATCTCCGATCATGCGGCTCAGAAGAGGTCTGATGTCCGCGGGGTATAGAGGCTAAAGCGCATGTTACCCATTTAACTTTCTCTTTATGCTTGACCACTTCAATACATAAAAAGCTGATTTAAAGAATATTTAAAAATTAAATATTCGAATCTTTAAGCCATTTTTTTTGCTGCTTAGTCAGTTCGACTTGTTCCACCAACTCTGGGCGGCGCTCAAGTGTACGCTGATAGCGTTGCAAAAACCGCCATTTTTCAATATTTGCATGATGCCCAGATTTCAACACCTCAGGCACATCCAAACCTTCAAAATGATCTGGCTTGGTATATTGTGGGCAATCTAAAAGACCATCCACAAATGAGTCTTGTACGTGTGATTGTTCATCAGACATAGCATTCGGAAGCCTCCGAATAATACTGTCCAACAAAACCATCGCAGGAAGCTCGCCACCCGATAACACGTAATCTCCAATTGACCATTCCTGATCAATATAGGTTTGGATTAACCGCTCATCGACACCTTCATAACGTCCACACAGTACAATGAGTCCGTCATATTCAACAAAATCTTGTACCGCAGATTCATTTAAGGTCTTTCCTTGTGGAGACATATACACCACAGGAACGTTGACTGCACCCGCTTGCGTCGCAAGCTGTTTGGCATGTTTGATTGCTTGAGACAAAGGCTCAGCCATCATGACCATACCCGGACCACCGCCAAATGGACGTTCATCCACTCTTTTGTAGTTGCCCGTTGCAAAATCTCGTGGGTTAATACAATGAATTTGTATCAAATCACGTTTTGCTGCACGCCCGCTAATACCATAGGCTGTAATCGCTTCAAACATTTCAGGAAAAAGCGTAATGACTGCAAAAAACACCGCAGACTCCTCTATTTTCAAAAAATGCGTTCATCCTTTAAGGATTAGTAATCTACGCCCCAATTGACGTAAATACGACCAGCTTCAAGATCAACACGCTGTACCACATCTTTATGCCATGGAATCATACGCTCTTCAGCATCAACGCTGTCTGGTGTTGCGTGTACCACCATGACATCGTTCGCACCTGTCTCAAACATTTCATGGATTTTACCGAGGTTCACTTCTTGTTCAGCATCATCTAGACCTAACACAGTTAAGCCTTTCAAATCTGTCCAGTAAAACTCATCCATACCTGCTTTCGGAATTTGCGATTTTGAAATCCAAACATTCATGCCAACCAAGCTATCTGCACCAGTGCGATCACTCACACCTTTAAGCGAAACAACCAAGCCTTTACCATGCGGTTTCCAACGTTTTACATCTACACTTTGCCAACCTTCTTTAGTCTCAATGTACCAAGGAAGATAGTCAAAGATATTGCTCATCGGTTCTGTATTGGAATAGATCCAGAGCCACCCATTTAATCCATATGCTGAACGTAACTGTCCAATCTGAATACGATCTTCGGGAACATTCTGTGTTGGTGTCATGGGCAATCTACTACCTAATTCGTAAAAATTATGCAGCAGCTGCAGCTTTCTTAGCTTGAGCAGCCAAAGAAGCAACACGTTCAGACGGTTGAGCGCCTTGAGAAACCCAATGAGCAAAACGTTCAGCATCTAAGCGAACTTTTTCTGCTTTACCTTGAGCTGTAGGGTTAAAGAAACCAATACGTTCGATGAAACGACCATCACGTGCATTACGGCTATCAGTCACAATGATTTGATAGAACGGACGTTTTTTAGCACCACCGCGTGCAAGACGAATAACAACCATGATAGAACCTTATAGTTTTTACGGATTATTCACGCACCGACCATCGGCACATTTCAAACCCCTTTCATAGAGGGCAGTATTTTACTGTATATTTAGTTTGAAAGGAAGATCAAATTAAAGTTACCCACAGTTTTGAATTTAAGTTATT
>CAZOGM010000052.1:7383-15412 GCA_964579445.1 uncultured Acinetobacter sp. | reverse complement strand
CGCGTTGTTACAACAGCCTTGGTCTGGCTATGGTTGGAATCAAACGGGCATGGCGCAAATTGCTGCAATCAGTCTGCATCCTTCGCATGAGTGGTATAAGAGCGCGCACAATATTGTCTTTGATCTGCTTATTTGGAATGGTGTGATCCTTGGAGGCATCATTGTGCTGTATATGGCTATGTGGCTATATTGGTTAAACAAAGGCGTAAAAGACACGGTTTCGATTGTTGCAACGCTGATGGTGTGTGCCATTCTGATTCATGGCATGCTTGAGTTTCCTTTGCATTATGCTTATTTTTTATTGCCTGTGGGTTTCTTGCTGGGGATTGTTCAAGCCCAATATCGAACCTTAGCTGCTGTTCAAGTCAGTGGAAAATATTTTGTATTGATTGCGATCCTCACCATAGTGGGTTCTGTGGTTTCAGTGCGTGATTATGTCTTATATAAACAGCAGAGCGTCATTGCAAGTCAAAAGACACCACTCTCAGATGCACAGCAGAAACTGATGCAAAAAGACATTTGGTTACTAACTCAGTTTAAAGAACGGGTTTGGTGGATTCAGCTCAACCCTAAAACTCAAATGACGGAAATGCAGTTAGTCCATATAGAGAAAATGGTCGCGAATCTCGCATCTAAATATGATCTGTATAAATATGCCCAAGTTTTGGCATATAACGGCAAAGCAGATGAGGCCAAACATCAGTTATGGATTTTGGAAACCTTGCATGGGCAAAAGCGAACGTATGAAGACCTTTTAAAATGATTCAAATATTCATCTAAAAAATAAAATTCCCCAGTAATTGGGGATTTTTTATATGCTTATTTTTATAACAGCATATATATCTAACTTACATTTGGCTTTGAATATAATTTTCAATGCCCACACTTTCAACCAAATCAATTTGAGTGGTGGTCCAATCCCAATAGGCTTCTTCTTTCTCTAAAATTTCTTGTAAAAGATCACGTGTCACATAGTCTAAATGCTGTTCTGCAAGCTGAATCGCGCTTTGAAGTGCTTCAATATTTTCTTTGACTTTACGAACGTCGCAGTTTAAGACTTCAACGGTATGTTGACCAATATACAATTTACCCAAATGTTGCAAATTCGGTAAACCTTCAAGAAATAAAATGCGTTCAATCACTTTATCTGCGTGCTTCATTTGATGAATAGATTCTTTGTATTCAGCAGAACCGAGCTTTTCAATACCCCAATCATTAAACATACGGGAGTGTAAAAAGTATTGGTTAATGGCGGTAAGATGATGATAAAGAACCTGATTTAACTGATTAATCACTTCACGGTTGCCTTTCATTGTCTTTGCTCCAAAATAATCTGTGCCTTAAAATGAAAAAGGCAATGTATAAGATGATCTTACAACAAATGGCTTGCGGCTTACGAGTATTTTATAGAACGGCAAATGAAAATCGCAATCAATACAGCAGTCAATAAAGTAAGAAATTAAAAATAACCCCACTTGAGTCGGAAGTGGGGGGAGAAAGGGTTGTTTATATCGTTTTCTTATTCTGTAAGTTAAATTTTATGTAGGTTAAATTCAGTGCTAAGCAGCAATTGAAATTCGGGCAGCAATGGCGGATAGCTCTTCATTAATAATACTGCGTGCTTCGGGCACACAACGACCACAACATGTACCTAAGTCGAGTAGATCACGTACTTCGCGATATGATTCAGCGCCATTGTCCATAGCGTCTTTAATATCTTGATCTGTAATTCCGCGACATAAGCAAACGTACATATTGATGAACCACAAAGTGAATGCGATAGTTAGTATTATTGATAATTATTATCGTTTGTCAATTAAATTCATTTAAAAGTACGCTTATATTGATCGAATTTTTAAATAAAAAAATACCGCCTGAGCGGAATTCTGAGTGTTACTAGGGTTTTTGAGCAAGGCTGTATTTTTATTCATGGATAAGCTTTTGATTTTATTTTGAAATAATGACCACGCCATCCATTTCAACTAATGCGTTCTTCGGTAGGCTTGCGACACCCAGTGCGGCACGTGCAGGGTAGGGTTGAGCAAAATATTCACCCATAATTTGGTTGACCAATTGAAAATGGCTGAGGTCAGTCAAGAAAATATTGAGTTTGGCAATATCTGCCAATGTGCCACCTGCAGCTTCACAGACTGCTTTTAAATTATCAAAAACACGGCGAATTTGAGCTTCAATCCCTTCAACCAATTCCATGCTATACGGGTCTAAACCAATTTGACCTGAAAGATAAAGTGTATCACCCACTAAAATCGCTTGTGAGTAAGTGCCGATTGCAGCAGGTGCATTTTCAGTATGAATGACTTGGCGGGACATCAATTTCTCCTTATTTCATCTTCATTCATCATAAAGGATGAAATCTATTCATGAAAGCCATAAAAGCGAAATTGTTAGACTGCTTTGGACACCTCAGCTACGGCTAAAGGCATTGCCATTCTTGAAATACGGGGAAAACCAAATTGCATACGCAGTTCACGAATGATTTGTGCAATTTGCTTACGGCTATGTACCACAATATTAAGATAGGTTTTCGCCTCATGTTTACGTACAGATTCAATCCCGATTTTGGCTTTACGGCAGATATAAATCAGCTCTGATACTTGCTCGTCATTTAAAGTCAGGTCAATACTTAAAAATGCATTAAAGTTAATTTCATCATCTTCTTCAGTCGACCACTGTAAGGGCATGATATTTTCTGGATGTAAATGTTGTTCATGCAAAAGGTTATGACAACGGGAGCGATGTACAATCAATCCGCGGCGCGATAAATGCCCTTGAATCGGATCTCCTAGGACAGGGTTACAGCAATGTGCGTATTTAACATCAATGCCCTCTGTACCTACGATCAAACGATGTGATGTGCTATGAGAATCTTGTTGGTCTTGGGCAAATAAGTGATTGGCCACCAATTGTGGCAATAAATCACCCACGGCAATTTGTTCAAATAATTGATCTTTGTTCGGGATATGCCGCCACTGCAATAGCTCAATCCAATCGTCATCAGATAAATCTTTAATCGATAAATTAAACAATTTCAGTGCGCGATTTAAGGCTTGTTGACCGACTAAACGCTGTTCTTCTATATCTTGATCTTTTAAAATATTTTGTATTGAGCGTCGTGCTTTTTGTGTATTGATGAAACTGAGCCAGTCTGGGTTGGGGGAGGCGAGGACATCTGTAATTACTTCAATCACTTGTCCACTATGAAGTGGCGTAGATAGGGGCTTAGTTTCACCATCAATCTTTGCCCCCACTGCGTGATTACCCAAAAATAAACTGGCTGAATAAGCAAAGTCGACTGCTGTTGCCCCTTGCGGTAATTCATGCAAATGACCTTGAGGGGTATACACCCAAATTTTTTCTTGATGCAAATAATCCAGCAAATCACTAAAGGTGGTTTTGGCGCAGTCCCCACCGACTAAGTTGTTGAGGTTTTGCATTGAAGCTTGAATCGCAGAGCGACAGGCTTGCGGTGCATTTTCGCCTAACACCACACCAAAACGCGCAGCTTTTCGCATAAGCTCGGTTTGAATGGTCAGCGATAGTGTGGTTTTTTCACCTTTAAGACGCAGCATGAGCGATTGATTTCCACCCGGAAGCGGATGGCGAATATGATCTTGATAACTGAGGACTTGGAAATTATCTTTGAGTTCTTCAACCAAACGGTCACAGTCGGCAATGCTTTGTAAAATAATTTCAAAAGCATGACTATGCGAAAGTTCCTGAAGATCAATTTCATTTTTGACAAAGTGACGCAGTAATTCGATATTGTTATTTTTCTTTTTAATTCGACCCGGAATATTCGATTCATTTAGTAAATTGCTGAGATTTTGCTCCCAAGTCGACTGATATTTACAGCGTTCAGGTTTGGTCTTAAGTAATGCTTCTTGAACATCATTAAACATATCCAAATCTAAATTTTGATAACACAGATGTTCGAGGTTATCGGCCATCTCATTCATACCAACAAGACGCGCCATAGGTACAAAAATATCAAAAGTTTCTTGAGCAATTCGCGCACGCTTATCCGGTCTAAGGGCTTCTAGCGTGGTCATATTGTGATAACGATCGGCAAGCTTAATAATAATGACACGAGGGTCTTGTAAGGTGGCTTGTAGAATTTTACGGAATGAAGCGGCTTTGTTATATTCTTTATCACTAGAATGGCTGAGTTTGGTGACCCCATCCACCAGTTCTGATACCGTACGTCCGAACTTTCCTGCAATATCGTCTTTGTTAAAATCCGTGTCTTCAATCACGTCATGTAATAAAGCAGCCATTAAGGTTTCAGCATCCAAACGCATATGCGCTAAAATACAGCTGACTGCGATTGGATGAAGAATATAGGGTTCACCACTTTTACGGGTAATGCCATCATGCGCAATGTCAGCATAATCGCAGGCAACAAGAACTCGCTCGACATCGCTCGTAGAGAGGTAGGCATCGATAATGGTTTGCAGTTGCTGCTTCGCTTGGCTGACCAATGGGCCTGGCATATTGCACCT
Source organism: uncultured Acinetobacter sp. (assembly GCA_964579445.1). Taxonomy (GTDB): domain Bacteria; phylum Pseudomonadota; class Gammaproteobacteria; order Pseudomonadales; family Moraxellaceae; genus Acinetobacter. Next base: position 10,892 of record CAZOGM010000052.1, on the reverse strand, counting down.
ATAATGTGTTTCGCTGGGAGAGTAAAAAGTCAAATGCCTTCAAATAAAAGCATATTGCAAGAGGTGACTGTTTTCTAATAGAACACCGTTCTATTTTTTTAACAAATTTTTTGAATTTTGTCGATTGATTCTCTCAAAAAATAGCAATAAAAAAGCCTAGTAGAAATACTAGGCCTTTTAATATGCGTACAACTTATTGGAAAGAGAAGCCATCCAAGTTCAAGTTATTTGCAGAAAGAGCAAGATCCAAACTAGAAGTTTGATAATCTTGATCACGTTGCTTCAAGATATCTTTACTGACATGACCTTCAGCGATTTCGCGCAAAGCCACAACGGTTGGTTTGTCATTATCCCATTCAACAGTCGGTTCGATACCTTGACGAGCAAGTTGACGCGCGCGTTTGCTTGCCACTAGTACAAGCTCAAAGCGGTTGTCTACATGGTCTAAACAATCTTCAACGGTTACGCGTGCCATAAGTGTTCTCGTTTATATATGAAATTTTAACAGACCACACAGTATAAAAGGCTTTCTGCATAGACTCAAGTTTAATCACTGTTTAGGCGTAATTAATTTCTGAATCAAGTCTTGATGACGCACAGACTGCTGTTGAACAGATAGACGATTTGCATTAATAACGGACTCTAAATCATGCAAAGCTTTGTTAAAATCGTCATTTAAAATGATGTAATCAAAGTTCACATACTGCTGCATGTCTTCAACAGCACAGCTTAGACGATGTTCAATAATGTCTACAGCATCTGTACCGCGGTTGGATAAACGCTGACGTAAATCAAACTGAGTGGGTGGCAAAATAAAAATTTGTTTAGATTCAGGAAAAAGTTTACGAACCTGTTCAGCACCTTGCCAATCAATTTCAAGCAGCACGTCATGACCTTTAGCCAGTTGTTCGCGAACAGTTAGTTGAGAGGTGCCGTAGTAATTTCCGAATACTTCAGCGTATTCGATAAAACCACCTTCTTGAACTTGTGCTAAAAAATTTTCTTGACTGGTAAAATGATAATGCACACCGTCAAGTTCGCCAGGGCGTTGACCACGTGTCGTATGAGACACGGAAACGTGTAAATTGCTTACGCGCTCAAGTAGGGCTTTAACTAATGATGTTTTGCCTGTTCCAGATGCGGCTGAAACGACAAACAAGAGACCCGACATGATATTTTTCCTGATATGATAAAATATCTTCTCTATTTTAGAGCAGACCGGTTTCAAACAAAATAGCAATTCGCATTTTGTTTGCAAATTTATTGCGAATCGTCCATGAAATTAAGTGAACATTGAGGATCCTATGGAAATTGTTTTGGCCAATCCACGTGGTTTTTGTGCAGGTGTCGACCGTGCCATAGCGATTGTGAACCGAGCGCTAGAGTGCTTCAGTCCACCCATTTATGTTCGCCATGAAGTGGTTCACAATAAATTTGTGGTAGATGATTTACGCCAACGCGGTGCTATTTTTGTTGAAGAGCTTGATGAAGTTCCTGATGACAACATTGTGATTTTTAGCGCGCACGGGGTATCTAAAGCTGTACAAATCGAAGCGGCACGTCGTGGGTTAAAAGTTTTTGATGCTACTTGTCCGCTGGTAACCAAAGTGCACATTGAAGTGACCAAATATGCCCGTGAAGGCATAGAAGCGATTTTGATTGGGCATGAAGGACACCCTGAAGTTGAAGGTACAATGGGACAATATGACTTAAATAAAGGCGGTCATATTTATTTGGTGGAAGATGAGGCTGATGTACATGCTTTGACCGTACATGATCCAAAAAAATTGGCGTTCGTCACGCAAACGACGCTATCAATAGATGATACAGCCAAAGTCATTGATGCACTGCGAACCAAATTTCCTGCAATTCAAGGGCCTCGTAAAGATGATATTTGCTATGCAACGCAAAACCGTCAGGATGCAGTGCGCGATTTGGCAGAAAAATGCGATGTAGTGTTAGTGGTGGGTTCACCAAATTCATCCAATTCAAACCGTCTTCGAGAGCTTGCTGAACGTATGGGCAAGCATGCGTACTTAGTCGACAATGCAGATGAGTTACAAGCCGAGTGGTTTCAGTCAAACAGTAAAATAGGCGTGACTGCAGGCGCATCTGCTCCTGAGATTCTCATTAAGCAAGTCATTCAGCGGCTACAAGATTGGGGTGCAACCTCACCACAAGAGTTAAATGGTCGTGAAGAAAATATTACGTTTAGCTTACCTAAAGAATTGAGAATCCCTATTACTCAAGCTTAAACCATAATGCGTTCTAAGTATTTTGATTTGTAAGTACTCAGAGGAATTCACATGTTTAACATTGGATTCCTCTTTTATTGTTAAATTTTGAAAAAATAAGATTAACTGGTTCAGATAGACTCTTTTTCTTTTAATTTATTTATTTTTTAGACCATTTTATAGATGATTTATAACTTAACAATATTGCTCAAATATTCAACGTTTTAAGTTTAAATCTAGAGTTAAATTAAAGTAAATAGGCAATAATTCTATTAACTATCAATTTATTATATCTGATATTAATGTATTAATCAGAATTCTAAATGGTGTAGAAGTGTCAATTTAAAGATATAAAAATCTGGCTGATTTTAGATATAATTAAATGATGCACAGAATAATAAAAAAATGTGACTTTTTTGCCATTTATCTGACATTTGGTGAGTCTTGTCTCAATTTTGTTGGTTTTGTTGTCGTTGCTAGGTACGATTGTTGTTAGATAATAAAAATTACGAACAATAAAGATGAAAAACAAACGCCACGGTTTTACTTTGATTGAAATGATGGTGACGATTGCGATTATCGCAATCATTGCTTCAATTGCGATGCCTAACGTTAACAAACAAATTTCTCAATATAAATTCAATAATGAGTCTAGAGATCTTCTATCACTCATACGTGAAACGAGATCACAAGCAATTCTTTTAAAAAGAGATGTCAAATTAAATTTTTCAAAAAGTGCAACAGATAGCAGTACATTGACCAATATTTTCTGGTCTTCAAAAAATGCGCAGATTACCTCTCCCGCTAACATTGAATTCGATATGTTGGGCAGAATAAAAACACGTCCTACAAATGGATGCATTGCAATCACGCATAAATCAGATACCACATTAAAGAAAACTATCATTGTGAGTGTGCTGGGCGGAATTGATGAAGTGAAGGAAAGTACCTCATGTTAAATCATATTCAAAATCGTCATTTAAATAGTCAGCTAAATAAAAAACAACAAGGTGTAGGCCTCATTGAGGTGCTTGTCGCTTTGCTTTTACTTGCAATTGCGGTATTGGGCTATGTTGGATTACAAACCAAAGCCATTGCAGCTTCACAAGAATCAGTGGTGAAGACCCAAGCGCAAAGTGTCATTAAAAGCTTGGCAGAAAGTATTCGAACCAACAATGAATCAAGAGATCTCTATCATTCTAAAGTCAATGGATTTATTGCTTCTACGACGGTGCCTAAAAACTGTAATAGTTCGCAATGTTCATCTGCTGAGCT